>JBBIPX010000150.1:0-8121 GCA_037442625.1 Desulfobacteraceae bacterium | reverse complement strand
CGGATGTTCTGGAAGTTGCGGTGATCGCCGTTCCGGATGAAAAATGGGGCGAAGTCGCCAAGGCCTTTGTGGTTCCCAAAGCCGGAACCAATCCCAAGGCGGAGGATATCATCGCCTTCTGCAAAGAGAGAATGGCCAAGTTCAAAGCCCCCAAAACCGTGGAATTCGGACAACTTCCCAAGACCGCGACCGGAAAGATCCAGAAGTTCAAGCTTCGCGAAAAAGAATGGCAGGGCCGGGAAAAACGGGTGAACTGATAAGAATATTTTCCCTTCTGGATCCAGGCCGGATTCAGAAGGGATTTTCTTTATCCATTGCCTGCATCAATCCGCCCGGCTCCCCGCAGGTCCCTCATGTTTTTTTCTTCTCCCGACCTTGCCCGCTGACTTCCTGAATTGATATCGCCCCGCTTAGAAAAGATATTTATTTTCCATCCTCACGGGCGGTGCGTTCAGGGTGTCTCGCGGCTTCCCGCCGTTCATCCGGTTAAAAACAGCCCGGTCCCGAAACCCGCCGCAATCGGGCGGCACGCGCTTTTTAATTTGACCAATGGGTGAAGATTCCATAAAATTGTTTTTTTAAAGCGATTCTATATTTTCCAAGCAGCAGGAGCCTTTTTGCAACCGGATGAGCGTTCATAAAAAAATAAAAATATCCGCGCCCCTGACACCGACCGAAGCCATTCTTGAAAGCATTTCAGACGGCGTTTTCACGGTGGACCGGGAGTGGCGCATCACCTCCTTTAACCGGGCGGCTGAAAAGATCACCAAAACCCCGCGAAGTGAAGCCATCGGCCGGTTTTGCTCGGAAGTTTTCCGCTCCAGCATGTGTGAAACCGAATGCGCGCTGCGGCGGACCCAGAAAACCCGAAAGGCGATCATCGGCCAGACCGGCTACATCATCGACGCCGAAGGAACCCGCGTTCCGGTCAGCATATCCACCGCGGTCCTTCGGGACGGCCAGGGGCAGATCATCGGCGGCGCGGAGACGTTCCGGGACCTGAGTGAAGTCGAGGCGCTGCGCCAGGAGCTGGCGGGGCGCTTTCTTGTCGGCGACCTGGCCAGCCGCAGCCCCCTGATGCAGAAGGTATTCGATGTTCTTCCCGCCATTGCGGCCAGCCCCAGTACGGTGCTGATTCTCGGGGAAACCGGAACCGGCAAGGAATTGGTGGCAAAAACGATTCACGCCCTGAGCCCCCAGAGCAAAAAACCCTTTATTGCCGTCAATTGCGGAGCGTTGCCGGATACCCTTCTGGAATCCGAACTCTTCGGATATAAGGCCGGAGCCTTTACCGGCGCTGGCAAGGACAAACCGGGGCGTTTTGCGATGGCAAACGGCGGTACCCTGTTTCTGGATGAAATCGGCGAGGTGAGTCCGGCGTTTCAGGTGCGGCTGCTTCGCGTGCTCCAGGAACGGACCTACGAGCCCCTGGGGTCGACCCGGTCCGAAACCACCAGCGCCAGGATCATTGTCGCGACCAACACGGACCTATCCGAGCTGGTGCGCCGGCATGCATTCCGCGAGGACTTGTATTACCGCGTGAATGTCATCCGCGTGGAGCTCCCGCCCCTTCGCCGGCGAAAAGAAGACATTCCGCTTCTGGTGGAGCAGTTCATCGCAAGGTTCAACCGGCTTCAGCAAAAAACCATTCGGGGAATCGCCCCGGAAGCCCTTTCCCTGCTCATGGCCCATGACTGGCCGGGAAACATCCGCGAACTGGAAAACGCCATCGAACGCGCCTTTATCCTGTGCAACGACGGCGTCATTGCCATCGGACATCTGCCCGAAGAGCTCTCGGCCCGTTACACGACACAGACCTGTCATGCCGACATGCAGACTTCCCGCGAGCTGATGGAGGCGCAGGCCATCCAAAATGCCCTGGAGCAATCGGATTACAACCGTCTGGCCGCGGCCAGATTGCTGGGTATCCATAAGAGCACGCTGTTTCGGAAGATGAAGCACATAGGCCTTTCCCTGCCCGAAAAGGACGGGCGGACCCGGGCATAGCCGGCAAGGTGCGTTTTTGTTTATTTTCTTATCCGGGAGTGAATCGGTCGCAGAGGTTCATGAACGACCGCGGCGTGACCTATAATCAAAAAAACAAGGGGTATGCATGAGCTGGCGCGTTTCTCCGACAATTGAAGCGATTCTGGATAAAGGCGGTGATTTTACCGGCATCACCCGCAAGCAGGCCCTGATCCTGCTGTCTCTGGATCCGGATTCCAGGGAAGTTTATGCACTGATGGAAACGGCCCATCGCATGTCCTGCCGGCAATTCGGGAAAAAGGGGGAAAACCATTTTCATATCGGCATCAACGTGGCGCCCTGTCCCTACAATTGTTCTTTTTGTTCCCTTGCGACAAAGGCTGGCATTTTTACAAAAATCGTCGAATTCAGCGAGGGGGAAATCCTGAAGTGGGCAACGGATGCGGCATTTGACGGCGCGGATGCCCTCAACATCATGACAACCGGGACGTTTTCTTTCGAACGCCTGCTTGAAGTCGGCCGCCTGCTTAAGAAAACCGTGCCAACGCCCCTTGTGGCCAACACGCGGGACATCACCCACAAGGAAGGCGAGATGCTGATCGATGCCGGATTTGCGGGCGCTTATCACGCCGTGCGACTGGCAGAGGGAAGAGACACGCCTTTCAGCCGCGAAAAGCGCATCCGCACCATTTCCGTCATCAAGGATGTGGGGCTGCACTGGATGAACTGCGTGGAGCCGGTCGGACCCGAGCACCATCCGGAGGAAATCACGGACCTGATGTTTCTTGCCAGGGACAATGGCGCCGCATACAGCGGCGTCATGCGCAGGATCAACTTTCCCGGCTCTCCCATGGCCGCCTGCGGCATGATTACCGAGCGCGAGATGGCCCGGATGGTTGCCGTCAGCCGCCTGGTGATGGGTGATATACCCCGTGCCCACTGTACCCACGAGCCGCATTCGGCGTCCCTTCTGGCAGGGGCCAACCTTTTTTTCCCGGAGGTGGGGGCAAGCCCCCGGGACGGATCGGCGGACACCGGCAAAGGCCGGGGAAAAGATATCCGGGCCTGTCGCGGCATCCAGATGGAAATGGGCTGGAACCCGGATCCGCCCTCCAATTGCTTTGACGTGAAACCATCCCGCCGACAAAGCCCGATAATGGGCCTGCCATGAAACGCAATTTCATCCTGATTCTGCTGATCCTTTCGGCATGGCCGGAAATCCCCCGGGCGCAGGAGTATCGCGTCGGCACCTGGAAAACGGCGCAGACCATTCAGCCGTTTTTTTATGAAAAATTTCTCCCGCGGGGCGATCGCCTGTCGCTCTCCACCTTCACCAATCCGGCGGATCAAAAAACAGCCCTTCTGGCCGGCAGCCTCGACATGTGCGGCACCACCCTGGCCCATGCCATTCAATCGGCTTCCATGGGCCAGCCCGTCGTTGTCGTTGCGGCGCTCTGCAACAAATGCTCGGCCCTTGTCGTGAAAAAAGACGCAAAGGTTGCAAGCGGAATCGATCTGAAGGGAAAAAAAATCGGATATGTGCCCGGCACCATGCATGAAATCCTGCTGCGGGAAACCCTGAGCCGAAACGGGCTTTCCCCGGATAAAGACGTGACGCTCATCCGGGTGGATTTTTTCGATATGAACCTGGCGCTGGCCAGAGGCGGCATCGACGCTTATTTATCCGGCGAACCTTTTCCCAGTCAGGCCGTGGATCAGGGAATCGGGCGGATCCTCGCCCATCCCTATTATGGCCGGTCCGTTGGAACCATAAACGCCGGAATGCTGGTAACCCGGCGGATGATTGAAAAAGATCCGGCGCGGGTGGCAGCCCTGGTAAAAGCCCATGTGCTTTCCACCCGCTATCTTGCGGCGAATCGGCCCATCTGGCTGAAAAAGGCCGCGGAATTCGGAACGGGGCTTCCGGTCCTTGAAAAAGCGGCATCAAACATCGAGCTGTCCTGGAACATGGATGCGGACTTCATCCGGAATGTCCAGGCCCTGGGGGAACGGATGCAGGCACTGGGGATCATTCAAAAACAGCCCGATTATTCGGTCCTGATCGACCTGTCATTTGTCCAGGCCGTCAAACAAAGCCCGGATGTGAAATGAGCGACCGGCCCAAGCCCTATCAATTGCTGCCGTGGATCATTCCGGCGGCGCTCATGATGGCCTGGTGGATGGCGGGCCGGAACGGGTGGATTCCGGAATACCTGCTTCCCCACCCCGGGGATGTCGGAAAAAGCGGATATGTGTATATTTTCGGCCCTGCAGGCTCCGGCCCTTACGCCGGCAGATTCGCCGCCGATGCCGCGGCAAGCCTGTTGCGGGTGGTGATCGGCTTTTCCCTGGCCGCCGCCGTGGGGGTTCCCCTGGGCATACTTTCGGGCCGCCTCGACGGGATGGAAAAGCTGCTTTCCCTTTCGGTCAACGGAATCCGGGCCGTACCCGGCGTCTGCTGGCTGCCCCTTTCCCTGGTGTGGTTCGGCATCGGCATGAAAACCACCGTATTTCTGGTATCCCTGGCCGCCTTTTTCCCCATCTATCTGAACGCCGCGGCCGGTGCCCGCGCCGTACCCCCCATGCTGCTTCAGGCAGGCGCCATGATGGGGGTCGGCCGGATTCGCGGTACCTTCGCCATCCTGATTCCCGGGGCCATGAACCACCTCATGACCGGGCTTCGTCTGGGCCTTGGCATTTCCTGGGCCTATCTGGTTCTGGGAGAACTGACCGGCGTCCCCAGCGGTCTGGGAGCCGTCATCATGGATGCCCGCATGTCGGGACAGATCGATGTCATCATCGTCGGCATCGCGCTGATTGCACTTTTCGGACAATCGAGCGACTATCTGCTACGGTGTCTGCTCCGGATGCTGTTTAAAAGCGCAAGGCGGACCCCGTGAGCACGCGGCTGAAACTCATTTCGACCCGTCCGGCCCCAAATGCGGAGCCTGTGGGGGTTCTTGACGTTCAGGGGCTTTCCAAAATATTCCGCGTCAATCAGAGCCCTTTCCACGCCCTTGAAAACATCAGCTTTCAGGCGCAAACGGGTGAACTGATCTGCGTATTGGGTCCGAGCGGCTGCGGGAAAACAACGCTTCTTAAAATTCTTTCCGGTTTTATTCCCCCCAGCGCCGGGCACATCACCTTAAACGGCCTTCCGGTCTTTCGTCCGGGGCCGGACAGATGCGTCGTTTTCCAGGAAGACGCCCTTTTCCCCTGGCTGACGGTGGCTGAAAACATCTCATTCGGATTAAAGGGAAGGGGGCTGGGCCGTCAATTCCTGCGCCAGGAAACCGAGCGGTTTTTGTCTCTTGTGAATCTTGAGGCTTTCGGCGATTATCTGCCGCGGGAGATTTCCGGGGGCATGAAGCAGCGGGTGGCTCTTGCAAGGGTCCTGATTTTAAATCCCATGGTGCTTCTGATGGACGAGCCTTTTGCGGCCCTTGACGCACAAACCCGCGAAGAAATGCAAACCTTTCTGCTTTCTTTGTGGGGAAAGCTTTCCCACACCATTTTGTTTGTCACGCACGATGTGACCGAAGCAGTCACCCTGGCGGACCGGATCCTGGTGATGGATAAAAATCCCGGCCGGATCCGACACGACATTCCGCTCACCCTGAAACGGCCCCGGATGCGGGAATCCGACGCCTTTCACCATCAGTGCAAACACCTGTTCGCGCTTCTTCGAACTGAAAAGGCGGGATAACCGCTTAAGCAATTACCGATTCCCATGAAATCAAAATAAAGGAAGCCAAAGGTACCCGAACATGCCAAAACCCCAAAACGCCATGGCCGTTTTTCGGATTCTGGACAAGTCCAACTGCAGGCTGTGCGGCGAAAAAACCTGCATGGCCTTTGCCGGAGCCGTATTCACGGGCCGTCGCCCGCTTTCTGAATGCCCCCGGCTGGACCGGCAGCTTATCGATGCTTATTCCGACAGCCCGCAAAACGGGTATGACGCGGGGCAAAACCGGGATGATTATCTGGAGCAGCTCAAAAATCAGATAAAAAACATCGATCTGAAGGCGGCGGCGGCACGCACCGGCGGCCGGTATGAAACCGGCCGGCTGATCATCAAGGTGATGGGCAAGGATTTCGGCATTTCCGCAAGCGGCAGGATCTCAACCGACATACACGTAAACCCCTGGGTGGCCGCGCCGTTTCTCAATTATGTCCTTCATGGCAAGGGGCTTGATCCGATCGGCGACTGGCGCTCGTTTCGGGAGCTTGCGGACGGCAGGGAGCGCTATCCGCTGTTTCAAAAACGATGCGAGGAGCAGATGAAGCAGGTGGCGGACGTCTACACCGAATTCTTTGACGATATGGTGCATCTTTTCAGCGGCAAACAGGTGGATCCGCGGTTTCAATCGGATATCTCCGTTGTGCTCCGTCCCCTGCCCAAATTGCCCGTCATGGTGTGTTACTGGCTGCCGGAAGAAGGAATGCAATCCGCTCTCACCGTGTTTTTCGATCAGACGGCCGATAAAAACCTGGATATCGGATCCATCTTCAGTCTGGGAGCGGGATTGGCGAATATGTTTACCCGCCTGGCCAGAAGACACGGCCAAATGACATGATGACATGAATTGATGCCGGGCCGGCAACCATGCAGTCGTTTCAACGCTACCCATTCAATATGACGGAGTAGCAATACGGCAACCCTTCCGCCTGCCCCTGCTACCCGACCATCACGATATATCAATGAATATCATGGGCTTATTTTTCAATTCAATCGCCCGACAATCTGGCACCGTATTTGCTTATTCAACTTTCCGGATTCATAACCTCAGGTGGATACGGATGAAAAGCTACCGGAGCGGGCGGCATGCCCCCTCCCCAAAAAAGATCACATGCACTGCGCATCCCTTGCGGTGAACACGCCGGGCGAGGCCATCGACGACGATTACAGTAAAGTTTGGGGAAACCGCGAAAAAACCGTTCAATTGCCCGTTCCGGATGCCGACACCATCCTGCAAACCTTTTCGGGGAGAAACGATGAAAAAAATATTGATTATTACCCAGCATGCCGATAGATTTACCAAACTGGCCGACGGCCTGACCACCCCCAAAACACATGAAGTTATCTGGGCCGATTCGTTAGAGGCCGCGCGCACCGCCGCATCCGGTTTGGTGGATCTGATCATTATCGATGAAAATCTGGACGGCCGCTCTTGCATGAGCATTGCCAAAGATATGATCAGCGTCAACGCCATGGCCCACCTTGCCTTGGTCAGCGCGCTTTCTTCGGATGAATTTCATGAAGCATCGGAAGGCCTGGGCGTATTGGGCAATTTACCATCCCATCCGGATAAAAAGGATGCGGATCGGCTGCTGAATGCCCTGGCAGCCTTTTTTTAACACGAAGTTACAACAACCCACAACCATTTACCGCGATAGAAAGGAGGGGCTGATGGCGGAAGAAATCAAGATCGGCTGTGCCCGACCCACCGGCGGGCTTGTTGGCGACCCTGTTGAACCGAAACAGGATTCCTTGTCCCGGACCATCGAAAAGGAGGAACGCAAAATGATTCAGGTTGGCAGAAAAGCGCCGGACTTCACGGCACCCGGCTATCAAAACGGCAAATTCATTTCCGTGAAACTTTCCGAATACCTGGGAAAATGGGTCGTACTCTGTTTCTATCCCGGTGATTTCACATTTGTCTGAGCAACGGAGATTTCGGCAGTTGCCGAAAAACATGCGGAATTCGAAAAACTGGGCGTTCAGATACTGTCCATGAGCATCGACAGCGTATTTGTGCACAAAATGTGGGATGATCACGAGCTTTCCAAAATGGTCGCCGGCGGGGTCCCGTTTCCCATGCTGTCCGATGCCGGCGGAAAGGTGGGGACGGCATATGGCATTTACGACGATAATGCGGGCGTTGAAACCCGCGGCCGCTTTATCATCGATCCGGACGGTGTGGTTCAGGGCTTCGAAGTCCTGACGCCACCCGTCGGGCGAAATGTCGGGGAAAGCCTTCGCCAGATTCAGGCATTTCAACTGGTCAGAGAGAGCAAGGGAACGCAGGCAACGCCATCAGGCTGGCGCCCCGGCAAGCCCGTGCTGAAACCCGGACCGGATCTGGTCGGCAATGTCTGGAAGGAATGGAAAACAAACATGGCCTTTGATTGATC
>JBBIPX010000149.1:0-8186 GCA_037442625.1 Desulfobacteraceae bacterium | reverse complement strand
TCAAATCCGTCAATCCCGAAGCGGTTGAAGCCATGATTCTGGAGCTGATTCAGGGAAACCAGCAGGTTTCTGTCCAGATCAGCGATCTGATGTCTTTTCCAGTTGTGACCCTGTCTGCCGACACAACCATGGAGCAGGCCGCGCAAATTCTGCGGGAAAAAGGATGCAGCGGCATTCCGATCGTGGACGGGGGAAAACTGGTCGGCATGATTTCCAGAAGGGATTTTCGAAAAATCAAGGGGGCAAACCGCCTGAAATCGCCTGTCAAGGCATTTATGAGCACAAATGTCCTGACGATCGAGCCTGGAAAAAGCCCGATGCAGGCAGCCCGCCTCATGGTCAAGCACGATGTGGGAAGGCTTCCGGTCGTCGAGAACGGAGCCATTATCGGAATCATCACCCGGTCCGACACCATGCTCTATTTCTACGACATGCTGCCGGATTAAGATGGATGCAGGGATTGCGCCTTCAGATAGGCCGCCAGCCGCCGCAGGCCTTCTTCCGTGGACACCTCCGGAACATAGTTCAGGTCCCTTCGGGCCGCACGGATATCAAACCAGTGGGAGGTTGAAAGCTCTCTTGCGACAAACCGGGTCATCTGCGGCTCCCCCTTTAACGCAAACGCCTTGTAACCCCATTCCATGGCCGCTCCGATCCAGTCGGCCGCCTGCGGCGATATTGCGCGCTTTACCGGTGATTGTCCGCCTGCCCTGAGTATGTCATCAATCATTTTCCAGAGCAGAACCGGCTTTCCCTGACTGATGAAATACACATTCCCCGAAAGTTCCGGCTGCCGGATCAGGGCCTCTTCGGCCAGAAGATGGGCTTTGGCCGCATTGTCGATGTAGATCACATCCACCCGGTTTTTGCCGTCTCCGATGCGCCGGAGGTGTTTTGCCCGCCTGAGGATTCGCGGCACCAGGTGATTGTCTCCCGGCCCCCAGATGAGATGCGGCCGCAGGATGATGGTTTTGAGACCCTTCCCGCCTGCATCCGGACTTGTTTTCTCTGCGCGTAGCCAACTGCCGTCCGCCGACTGCTTGCAGCCGCCCGCCAGCCGGACAGCCTGCTCTGCAAGGGCTTTGGTTTCGGGATAGGCGGCGTGATAACAAGCGGGATAGGAAGCGGTTTCATCCACGCCTTCCATATCCCCGCCGTCAAAGACGACACTTGGGGAACTGGTGTAAATCAGGCGTGAAACCGCGCAGGACTTGCAGGCGGCAATGATGTTTCGCGTGCCTTCGGTGTTGGTCCGGAAATAGTCCTTGTAATCCCCCCAGACGCCGGCCTTGGCCGCCACATGATATACGGTATTGGCGCCCCTGACGGCGTTTTCAACGGCAATCGGATCCGAGATGTCTCCTTGAATCTGCTTGACCCCCAAGGCATCAAGATCCGGGTAACAGCTCCTTGAAAAACTGATGACCCCCTCTCCCCGACGCTCCCCCAGGCTGTCTCTCCGATCGACAAGAAGCCGGACGACGGCTTTTCCAAGAAACCCCCCGCCGCCGGTGACCAGAACGGTACTGGCAAAATCCCCCTGATGTTTCATTCTCCCGATGACTCCTTTTTTCCCCTTGTCTTGCCGCATATCCGCAAATACCCGTCAAACCGGACAGAGGACTTTCTCCAGCTTCAGCAGATCCTGCTCCTGGCCCACGGCGATGACCGTGGCTCCGGGTTCCAGCCGGGTTTCAAAGGAAGGATTGAACATCATGCTGCCGTCGACCTGTTTGATGGCGATGATGATCAGGTTGAAATCCTGGCGGATTCCGGAATTCTTGAGCATCACGTCGGCCAGAGTTGATGAAGGGCTTATCGGAATTTCCTCCATCTGAATGTCCTTGCGGTCATAGGTCATGGCCAGATCCAGAAAGCTGGTCACCGTCGGCCGGATGATCCGGTGGGCCATGCTGACGGCTCCGACCTCATACGGCGATTCAACTGCGGAAGCGCCGGCAGCCATCAGCTTGGACTTGGATTCTTTGTAAATCGCCCTTGCCATGATAAACAATCCGGGGTTGAGCTGTCTTGCTGTTAAAACCAGAAACACGTTGTCCACATCGGTACCCAGAACGGCGATCAGGCCCTTGGCGCGTTCGATGCCCGCATTCAAGAGAATAGCCTCGTCCGCCGTATCGCCCGCAATGTACAATATCCGGTCTTCTTCCATGACCGGCAGCAGGTCGGGATTTTTTTCTATTACAACGATATCAATGGGCTTTTGACGAAGATTCATGCACAAAACCCTGCCGATGCGGCCATAACCGCAGACGATGTAATGATTTTTCAGTCGGGTGATTTTTTTATCCAACCGTCTCCTCCCCAGGATGATGCGCATCCGCCCTTCGATCATGTACTGAATCAGTGTCGCTCCGGCATAACCCAACAAACCGACTCCCACTAAAATCAGAAGTATGGTATACATCTGGCCGACAGGGCTGAGTTCATGGACTTCTTTAAATCCCACGGTGGTCAGGGTGATCACGGTCATGTAAAGGGCATCCAGAAAGCTCCAGCCCTCGATGATGATGAAGCCCGAAGTACCGAGAAAAATGATGGCAAGGGCTATCAGAACGGAGATGATCAATTGTCTGGTGCTGTCCATGTCCGATAGATATACGACACACGAGATAGTGAAAGCAAGAGGATTTCCCCGTGGACCCCATCCGGTTTTATCATGTATTGCACGGCGGGCTCGGTATCGCCGCGCTGACAGTTGCGCTGGCCACCCTGGCCGTGGCATGGCGCCTTCGCGGGGTGCTTCAGTGGAAGCGCTCATTAAGGCATGAATTCAGGGAATTAAAAAAAGAACTGGATTTTGCAGGGCCTTGCCGCCAACTGGCGATCCAGGTGGTGCTGGATCGCTGCCGGGGAATCTGGCAGGCTGGGTTTCCGGATATCAGCGCGCTTTCCGGACTCGGCGGGTATCTTCGGGATGTCGCCGCCGCATTTCATCCGGAACAGGAAAAGCCGGAGCTCTGCGTGACAGCCGGAAGCCTGATCCGCATCTCCCGCAGCGCTGTCGAGCGGCTTCAGGACATCCTGCAACGGCCGGGGTTTTCACGGTTTCAAAAAATCCGTATCCGGCATATCCAACGGGCCTGGAACTGGTATGACAGAATCAGCAAGTACCGGATGGTTCGGGCCTATATCCGATACCGCAGGTGGATCGGCCGCGCCAATTTGCTGCGGCTCATCCTGCTGCCGGATCCATTTTCATGGCTGATTTATCTTTCCAATCAGTTGACGATTCTATCCCTGAGCCGTTTTTTTTTAATGGATATTTACCTCTTTGCCGGCAAGCAGGCGATTCTGGCATATGATCATGAAATCCGGCAGGATGCCGCGCCTCAGGATGCAAGGGAAATCGAACAGGAGCTAAAGGCGCTGGCGGAGCTGGATGACCCGGAAATTCATTCAAGGTATCCCCGCATCCAGGAGATCCGAAATCGCCTGGTAGGCGTCAATACCCTGATTTTCTCATCTCCCGGATACACGGAATGGAAATCCGGCTTTCTGGAAGCGCTTCGGGTGATCGCCGGAACGTACTTTCCGGAAAGTCCGGCGCCGGTTGCAGAAGCCAGGCTGGGTCAGATTCTGATCCGGTGCCAATTCTGGCTGCAGTCGGTTTCAGACACTGAAAAGCTGCCGATTGTCGGCCGCCTTCACCGGATTGAGCTGAGGTATCTTTGCAGCCTCAAGGCTGCCGCGGAGCACCCGGTCTTTCGTCAGGCCGGGCTATTTACGAAAAAATCCTGGAACATCTACAAATGGATGCAGTGGCCGCTTCTCATTTACCGGGTCATCAGAAAAACAACGCCGGCTGGCATGGCCGCCAGCGTGGGATGGGTGCTGGTGCAGAAAGGAACGGTCAATTACATCAGCCGAAGGGCTTTTGACATGACCGTGCAGGAAATGGAGACGCTCTACCGGTTATCCAGGGATGTGACAGGGGCTTCAACCCCGCCCCCGTGATTGTTCATATGAAAAAGAGTAAAGTAAGTCAGGTGCCGACGCCGGCACCTGACCGATGATTGCCTACCTTACCCCTCGGTTTTGCAAACCGCCGGCGGATCGGCTATCTGCTTCAAGGTTTCAAATCGCTGAAGGACTTCCTTCTCGATCTGGGCGCGCAGCTTTTTCGATTCTTCCGGGAAAGTCTTTTCAAGCTGGGCATAACGGTTTTCACCGGATAAAAATGTCTGAAGGGTGCCATCCGGCGCCTTGTCGTAATCGAGGGTAAACGGATTTTTCCCCTCGTTCGCCAGCAGCGGGTTATAGCGGTATAACGGCCAGTATCCGGCCTGAACCGCAAGCTGCTCTTCAAGCTGGGTTTTTCCCATGCCTTTTTTAAGCCCCTGATTGATGCAGGGTGCATAGCAAAGGACGATGGATGGTCCGGGATAACTGTCGGCTTCCATAAACGCCTTTATGAGCTGCTGCTTGTTTGCCCCCATCGAAACCGACGCCACATACACATATCCATACGTCATGGCGATCCTGCCCATGTCTTTTTTCCCGATTTTCTTGCCGGAAGCGGCGAATTTGGCTACCGCACCCGACGGTGTGGATTTGGAGGCCTGGCCCCCGGTATTGGAATAGACTTCGGTATCCAGTATCAGGATATTGACATCTTCCCCGGATGCAATGACGTGATCCAGGCCGCCGTAGCCGATATCATATGCCCATCCGTCACCGCCGAACGCCCAGATGGATTTTTTGACGAAAAGATCCTTCATGCCGTAAATCTGATCCATCAGGCGGTTTCGCTGCATGCCGGCCAGAAGTCCTTTTAACTGATCGCTGTAGGTCCTGGAGCCTTCGGCATTGTTCATGGCGCCGATCCAGTCGGTCATTGCCGATTTCAGCGCATCGGAGATCGGCGCATCCAGGGCCGCCTTCATCAGATCCACCAGTTTTTTTCTCCGCTGCACCACGGAAATGGCCATGCCGTAACCGAATTCCGCGGCATCCTCAAACAGGGAGTTTCCCCAGGCCGGTCCATGCCCGTCCTTGTTCACCGTATACGGCGTTGAAGGCGCCGACGCGCCCCAGATCGAGCTGCATCCGGTTGCATTGCCGATAATCATGCGCTCGCCGAAAAGCTGGGTCAGAACCTTGACATAAGGGGTTTCCCCGCATCCGGCGCAGGCGCCGGAAAATTCCATCAACGGTTTTACAAACTGGCTGCCCTTGACCGAATCCCGCTTCAAGAGCGTGTCCTTGACCGGGATGGTTAATGAGAACTGGTGGTTGGGAACCTGAAGACCTGTCTGGGTTTCAATGGGTTTCATGACCAGGGCTTTTTTCTTGGACGGGCAAATGTCCGCGCAGTTGCCGCATCCCTGGCAATCCAGGGAATTGACCTGGATCCGGAACTGGTAGCCTTTCAGCTCCTTTCCCAAAGCAGGTTTGGTTTCAAAAGCGGCCGGGGCTCCGGCCAGCTCGGCATCGGTTGCCAGAGCCGGGATGATGGCCGCATGGGGACAGACAAAGGCGCACTGGTTGCACTGAATGCAGTTGTCGATGATCCATTCGGGAACGTGGATGGCCACCCCGCGTTTTTCAAATCGTGCCGTATCCACGGGGAAAACGCCGTCCGGCTCAAATGCGCTGACCGGCAGTGCATCACCCTGCTGGGAAAGAATGGGATTCATCACTTTTTCCACAAATGCCGGCACTTCGGCCCCCAGAATATCGCTTCCCGCAGCGTCCTTCCAGGATTCGGGATAATTGATTTCCTGAAGGTTGGCCAGGGTCTGATCCACGGCATCCATGTTCATCTGGATGATTTTCTCACCCTTGTTGCCGTAAACTTTCTTGATTTCACCTTTTAAAAGCATCAATGCCTCTTCGACAGGCAGCACATTGGCCAGCTTGAAGAACGCCGTCTGCATGATCATGTTGATCCGGCCGCCCAGGCCCACGGCATTGGCGATCTTGACCGCATCCAGGTTGTAGAACTTCAGCTTGTTGCCGGCGATGAAGCGCCGCATTCTGGCCGGAAGCATCGTTTCCATGTCCTTCAGGGACCAGTTGGAGTTCAGCAGAAATGTTCCGCCTGGTTTGATGCCTTCCAGCACGTCATAAATCTGGACATAATTGGATTTGTGGCAGGCCACGAAATCCGCCGTATTCACCAGGTATGTGGACTGGATGGGCTCGCTGCCGAACCGGAGATGGGAGACCGTAATGCCGCCGGATTTTTTGGAGTCATAGGCGAAATAGCCCTGGGCGAACATCGGGGTGTTGTCGCCGATAATCTTGATGGCGGATTTATTGGCGCCGACAGTCCCGTCAGATCCCAGGCCCCAGAACTTGCACTGAACCGTGCCCTCGGGGGTGGTGTCAATCAGCTCTTCCACATCCAGGGAAGTTCGGGTCACGTCATCGATGATTCCGACGGTAAAATGGTTCTTGGGTCCCGCGGCATTCATATTCTTAAAGACGGCCTTGACCATGGCGGGGGTGAACTCCTTGGAGCCCAGTCCATACCTGCCGCCGGTAATCATCGGCATTTCACCGCGTTCCATAAAAGCCGTACAGACATCCATATAAAGGGGATCTCCGATGGCACCCGGCTCCTTGGTTCTGTCCAGAACCGTTATCCTGTCGCAGGATGCCGGCAGCGCTTCCAGAAAATCAGGGATGCAAAAAGGCCTGTACAGCCGGACCTTGACCAGCCCCACCCGCTCTCCGCCGTCATTCAGATGGTTGACCACTTCCTCGATGGCCTCGCAGGAAGATCCCATGGCTATGATCACCCGCTCTGCCAGCGGGTCTCCCACATAATCAAAAAGCCGGTAGCGCCTTCCGGTCAGATCGCCGACCTTTTTCATGTATTTGGATATCACCGCGGGAATCTGCTGATAGAATGCATTGGCGGCTTCCCTGCCCTGAAAGTAAATGTCCGGATTCTGAGCGGTTCCGCGGATATGGGGGTGCTCCGGGTTCATGGCCCGGCCGCGGAACGCCTCGATGGCATCAAAATTGGTAAGTGCGGCCATGTCCGCATAATCAATCAGCTCGATTTTCTGGATTTCATGGGAAGTTCTGAATCCATCGAAAAAATGCAGAAACGGCACGCGGCCTTCAATGGCGGAAAGATGCGATACCAGCGCAAGATCCATGACCTCCTGAACCGAGCTGGAACAGAGCATGGCAAAACCGGCCTGGCGGACGGACATGACATCGGCGTGATCTCCGAAAATGGAAAGCGCGTGGCTGGCAATGGCACGGGCGGTGACATGAAAGACGCCCGGAAGCAGCTCGCCGGAAATCTTGTACATATTGGGAATCATCAGAAGCAGCCCCTGAGAGGCCGTAAACGTTGTGGTCAGGGATCCCGCGGCCAGTGCGCCGTGAACTGCGCCGGCGGCGCCTGCCTCGGACTGCATCTGCTTGACCAGAAGGGTCTGGCCGAATATATTTTTTCGCCCCTGGGCCGACCACTCATCGGCGATCTCCCCCATCGGGGTTGAAGGGGTAATCGGGTAAATGGCGGCGACATCGCTCATGGCATACGCCACATGGGCTGCGGCGGTGCAGCCATCTACTGTTTTCATTTTCTTGGACATGACTATTCTCCTTTGTTCTGGTTTCTTCATGCAGCTCCCATTAGATGAAGCTGTTTTAACGTATAAGTGGAATTTTGTAAACAGGATAGGTATTTTTGCCTTAAAACTGCTCCAGCACATTTGTTTTCTGAGGTTTCTGTAACTTCTCAATAAATAATGGCGAGAGAGTCATCCTCTGCGAGGACATCTTCACATTGGTTCAATTGGATATTTTTCTTGAAGGAGAACTAAAACTATCCAGGCTCTAACGCTCGTTGCCGGATAATTTGTGATAGTTCAGTAACAAGATTTATTTTTTCGATTCGATCCTTGAGATATTCCCAAAAGGATACACCCAATTTCCGGCATGTTTTTTTCAAACTTGTGAAGGTATCCCGGCACTTGCGGCCTGCTGTTGGATAAGACCCCCTTGATGTTCGATGAATTCAAGCAGTTCCTTGACAAGCGGGCCCTTCCGGTCCTCTTGATGAAAAAGGGAAGTTGGGTTTCATGCTCTATAGTCATATACCAGCCAGCCTGCGTTGTTCAGAGTTTTCTATTATTGCCAGAACTTATTGAGAAGTTACACATCCTTCAGATATAATGCTAAATTTATTTAAAAAAATA
>JBBIPX010000148.1:6180-8210 GCA_037442625.1 Desulfobacteraceae bacterium | reverse complement strand
CGGGCGGAACCCTGTCCAGCTCCCTGCAAAGCGTGTCCAGCAGGCCGGCAAACGAGATGTTGGCGTTGAAGATGTAGATGACTTTCTGTGTATCCGGGTTCGCGGACAGGTCCGCCCCTTCCAGATAGGCCCGCAGAATCGTGGTTTTGCCCACCCCCACCTCGCCGGAAATGGCCACAAATCCCTTGCGGCGGCTGATGCCGTAGATGATGGCCCCCAGGGCTTCCTTGTGGCTGGGGCTCAGATACAAAAAGGCGGGGTCCGCGGTGATGTGAAAGGGTTCTTCGCGAAAGCGGTAAAAGTCCAGATACACGGGTAGTCCCTTATTTTTGATACGAAATGGCGGAAAGCACGGGAAGATCCAGAAGCTTTTCGGCTTTCTGCGGGGTTCCCATGCCCTGCCGGAGCATTTCCAGCCCAAAGGACAGACCCAGGCCGGCGCCCAGCCCCAGGAAAGCGCCGGCGGCCAGAAAGACGATAATCCCCTTTTTCTTTCCCTCGGGGAACACCGGTATCTCGGCCTTGTCGATGACACTGATGCTGCCCAGCACCTGCTGATCCAGATCTTCCGAAATGCGGGTTTCTTCCAGTTTCTGGGCATAGGTCTGGTAGGATTTTCCGTTGGCTTCCAGATCCCGCTGAAGTTCATGATACGTTTTTTCCAGAAGATCGATGGACCGGGTGTCCTTGTCCACTTCCTTCATCTGGCGCCTGAGCTCCGTGATCCTGACATCCATCGCGCTGATGTCCGCCTTGATGGTGATGATGTCTTTCTGAAGGCCCTGGTGAAGATCGTTGGCCATCCGGCCGCCGGTGTCCTTTTTTTGATTGGCCAGAAACGCCTTTACCAGGCGGATTTCGCTTCGAACGCTCTGGACAAAGGGCGTGTCCTCCCGGTATTTGGTCAGAAGATCCTGCTCCTTGCGCTCGAGGGTGAGAAGCTGGGTCTCGGCATCGTTCTGGGTCTTTACGCCGGACTCGGCCGGAAGGGTCTGGGGCACCTGCCGCGACTGAGATTCCAGCGACAGCAGTTTCTGCTGGAGCTCCTTGCTCTGGGCCTGAGCGGCCATGATGGCGTTGTCCAGAGCGGAGCGCTGCTGGATGAACTGGGTTTTCTGCTCGGTCATCGAAAACACCTGGTGCTTCTGACGGAAGGTCTCCAGGTTGTTCTCGGCGTCCTGAAGCCGGTCCTGATATTCCGCGACTTTCTTTTCCAGAAACTGCCGGGGCTTATCGCTGTTCAGGACATGAAGGCGCTTTTCCATATATGTCTCAACGACCTGGTTGGCCATGAGGGCCGCCACCCTCGGGTCCCGGTTCTCGAAAGACACCTGCATGATGTTGGAAGCCCTGCCGATCTGAACTCCCAGATCTTTTTCCAGCAGGGCCCGGACAACCTCGGGCAGACTCACCTCGGGCGGCACGCTTTTCGTGATGCCCGGATACAATGTTTCGACGCCGACGCGGTTGATGACCTGATCCATGACATCGTTGCTTTTGATGATGGCGGTTTCGGTTCCGAGGATCTGCTCCAGACTCAATCGCACCGGGGCCTGCTCGGCGGACAGGTTCGGGCGGGAATATTCCCGGCCCTGGGTGACCATCAGGGTGGCGACCGCCCGGTATTTTTTCGGCATCATCTTGTAGACCACCGGAGACAGCAGAAACACTATCAGGAAAGTGCACAGGATCTTGACCTTGTGTTTGAACACCACCACCAAAATGTCCCGGATGCTGAAATCCGGAGCGCCTTGACCCTGGGGCGGACGCGCCGCGGCGGGCAGGTAGGACCGCACGGCCGCAACCGGGTTCATTTGCTGGTTTTGGGCATTTTCGGAAGACATGGAGTATTCTCGCAGGTTACCAGGTGACGGCCGGGGCCGGTATGGGCAGCAGATCGCGGATGTACTGCTTGACCCATAGATCGGCGTTGGCGATGGGGGACCGGGGCACATAGACAATGTCGTAAGGGTAAAGGCTGATGTTCTGGGAGAAGTCCTGGCCGCTGTTGATGGTCTCCAGGTTGACGG
>JBBIPX010000148.1:0-6080 GCA_037442625.1 Desulfobacteraceae bacterium | reverse complement strand
AGGCTGATGTTCTGGGAGAAGTCCTGGCCGCTGTTGATGGTCTCCAGGTTGACGGCAACGATCAGGGGATCCTTGTCCTTTCGCTGCCGGATGATCAGGATTTCCTTGGTCCGGGCCGTGTCCTTGAGGCCGCCGGCTTCGGCGATGCACTGTCGGATGGTGATGGGGCCGATGATATCCTTGACGCCCGGCGTGTTGACTTCGCCGTCCACGTAAACCTTGTGCCCGGCGGATGTCTTGACGATGACGGTGACATCCGACCGGACCAGGACCGGCGCGTATTTTTCCTTGAGCTGGGCCGTAAGCTGGGCCGGGGTCAGCCCGGCGGCGGTGATTTCCCCCACGAGCTGAAGCGAGATGCGTCCGTCGGAACGTACGGGCACCGCCAGCTCGTTGAGCTCGGTGTTGTAGAAAAACTTGATGTCGAGAACGTCTCCCGAATTGATCCGGTATTCCTGCTCATGGAAGGCCGGCTTCACCAGGGGCGAGTCCACCGGCGTGGGACTGACGGCAATGGGGCCGCATCCGGCAAGAAGCAGCGCGGCCAGCACCGTCAGGACAAGGCATTTCGGACTTCGGGTCAGGCTTCGGAGCATATTTTTCATGGATCATTCCATTTTCGCAGCCTTTGGGCAGGCTGCCGCCATTAGCTGTCATTTTTCAGCTTCACTGGCCGGCTGCGTAAAACGCCCAATCTCGGCGTTGAGCTGCGTCCTTCGTCGCTGCGGCGTACTGATTGTACGCCTCGCAACTCAGGACTTGCTCGCCTTGACCTTGGGCTTTTTACTTTGCCGGCCGATTTCGTTCGAGGTTCGCTCTTCAATTTCCCCCTTTAAAAAGGGCGAAATTGAAGATTTGTGATTCTTTTTGCCAACAAATAAAATGGCTTCGAAAAACTCAAAATTGACTTTTTCGAAGCCATTAAAGGCGTTAGCTATATTTTTGAAATCAGCCGTGTTTCGATCTGCACCCTGGCCTGGGTTTCAATGGTGTTCAGCAGCACGATCACCCGCTCGGTGGCATTCATCCGGCTGATGAAAATCCCGTGCAGGCCGGCCAGGGGGCCGTCCGTAATCCGGACCGGCTCTCCAGCGCGGAATTCGGGCGCATCCAGGTCCGTAAAGCCTTCGTCGATCCGGGACCGGAGAAAGTCGATAATGGCTTCATCCACGGTCCAGGGATGGCCGGTGTGATCCCCCACCATCCTTCTGACCCCCCGGGTATACCGGATGGTCCGGGAATACCGGGGGGCATTGATTTTTACAAATACGTAACCGGGAAAAAGCGATTCCACGACGGTCCGCGGTTTGGAGCGAAGATATTTGCGCCTCTGGATTTTGGGACTGAAGAGCTCGACTTCCGGCAGGTCTTCCAGCAGGTGGCAGACAGCGTCTTCCTTGGTCGGCTTGATATGAATACAGTACCAGTTCTTCATCAGCACCTTTCCGCGGGGGTTGAAAAAACCATCGGGCCGTAATGTATATTATTTATAGTATCTTTATTTCACCAATCGGAAAATAATGTAAGGGGGATTTTGATATTCCGCAAATGGGTATTGAAGTACCCATTTAAAAGCATGCCGGGGTTCATCCTTCCTTTACAGCATTAGATTCTCACGCTGTTGTTAGAATACAATGAGAAATTTGTTATTTTTCTGCTTTCATTGTATTTGATATCGGCACAGCGCAGGAATACTTGAGTGATTTTTTTAAAAACTTGAAGGCTTCACAAAAAATCGGAAAAAAGCATCCCGGTTTCGATTTTTTCAGTTCAGTTTTTCGTGTCTTTCTTGATTGACAAGAGCGATATCACTTGTTAGTTTGTTTAAAAGTTTAAATGTAACAGGAGAAATTATGCCAACCGTTATGAAAATCAGCCCCCAGGGGCAAATCCGGATACCCAAAAAAGTGCTTGAATCGCTTAGAATCGTTCCGGGAGACTATATTGAAATGGACATCGAATGCGGTCAAGCGGTCTTAAAACCGCGCAAGCTCATCGATCCGTCTCAGGGCTGGTACTGGACGAAAGAATGGCAGGAAGCCGAAAGGGATGTGGATGAAGAGGTCAAGCAAGATCTGCTTTCACCGACTTTTCAAACCGCCGAAGAAGGTCTGAAATGGCTAAACGAATAGACAGGCATCGCTTTAGCCAGAGATTTAAAAAACAATACAAAGCCTTGCCCCTGGAAATTCGTCAAACCTTTGATAAAAAGTTGAAGTTATTTCTTGCAGATATGCTCCACCCATCGTTCAGGGTTAAAAAAATTCAGGGCTCTTGCGATTGTTGGGAAGGTTCGGTTACCATGAAGTATCGATTTACATTTATTTTTGACGGCGATACGATTGTTTTCCGCACAATAGGGACTCACGATATCCTATTGCGCGAATCCTCCTGATATTTTGTCTGCCGGCGGCAATGTTAATCAAAGCCCAGGATGCGGTTTGCCGGGCAATCAACGTGAGAGGAGCAGCATTTCCAGGATATTGTCCATAAGATCCGCCACAATCAGTTTATTCCGCAGCAGGCTTCCCCGCTTTAAAAGAATTTTCGCAACTTCCGAACACTGCAACGCAGCCAGGGCCAGGGCGGTGTAGGGAAGGGTGCCGAGGGCGGTCTCGGCGGCTTTTTCCAGGACAAAGCGGGTTTTGAGACTGTCCAGGCAGTCGTTGCCTTGGATTTGCCCAGGTTCTGCACCGTGCGCAGAAGCTGGCGGTTCAAATTGCTCTCTTCGAAGCCATCCCCGTCGATCAGGGTCAGATCGCCAATTCCCGGGCTGGCCAGGATTTCGGTGACCGCGCCGCCCAGCCCGCCCAGACCCACGATACAGACCCGGGAGGCAAACAGAATGCGCTGTTCGAGGCTGGAAAAAGTTCCCATATTCCTGGCATAGCGCTGGGGAAAGTTACCGTTTTTCAGAGGAAATACCTCTTAACAATAATTTTTCGGGCCTGAATTCAAAAAACACCTGCTCCGCGTCACCTGCTCCGCATAAAACCGGAAAGTAAACATCACACCTTGAAGACACGCAGATCCAATTCTTTTATGACTTTGAAATGCTTTGCATTGCCGGATGACAAGCCATATTCTTCAATGTATATGGCGGCACGGTGACCGATATTTTCAGTCAGAGGCAAGATGTTAAAACCGTATGAGGAAAGAAAATCCTTTAGGTATTTATGCTGTTTTTTGTTCTTCGCCCCTTGCAGCAGTTCCATATACGTCAAGATAGACAAATATCTATCGGACTCATTATCCATGAGCGCCGCTGCCTTTTCATTCCCCCTCTGAAACCAGATGAAAATATCTGTATCAAATATCATGATATCTTCCGCCGCGAAATGCTGTCATCTTTTCATCAACGGTGATTTCCTCCCCTTTCAGGATGCCAAAAAGAGGGTGATCCTTAACGCTGCTCGATGCCCGCTGAATATCGGGGATGATCGTTCCTTTTATTTTCCCCCGGTACAGGATTTCTACAGACTCATTTCTGTCCAGAGCTTTCAATATGTCATTCAATTTATACCGCAGATCAACAACGGTCGCTTTCATAATCTGTCTCCATAGTTCAAATATATATTTCGACCATACATATTTCACGATAAAAATCAACAAGTTCTTCATATCGGAATGTTAACTCAAAGATCATCGTTGAGTGGAATATTTTGCCGCCGTCATCACCCGCCGCCGACCGGCGGAAAAATGGCCACGCGCTCTCCGCCGGAAAGTGTTGTATCCGGATCACATTTTTGTCCGTTGACGAATATCAGTTTGGCGGATTCCAATGGAACGCCAAGCAATAGGGCCAGGTCGCGGACTGAAATTCCGGGATCGATGAGATAGGCGTCGGACCGGTCCGGCATGTACCGGCCAAGGGAGGCAAAGAGTTTGATCTGTATGGATGTCTTCATAATTTTCAAGATAACGCATTTCAGCATTCATCTCAACCCTTCAGGCAGCCCGGGTTTAAAAAATGCGTGCATCCGGCCCCGTCTTCTGATAGAGATAGATCGGGGAGGATACTGCCATGCAAGACTGCAGCCTGTTTGAAAACTGGGGCACGTTTCACAAGGGCATGAATGCGGAAAGCATTCAGCTATCTTTTGCCAACCACCTCGAGTACTCGCTCTCCAAGGATCAGTACACGGCAACCAGCAGGGATCTGTATTTTTCCCTGGCACTCACCGCCCGGGACCGCCTGGTGGAGCGCTGGATCCACACCCAGCAGTGCTATTACCAGCACGATGCCAAGCGGGTCTATTATCTGTCTGCCGAGTTTCTGATGGGCAGGCTTTTGATCAACAACCTGATCAACCTGGGAATTTATCCCGAGGCGCAGAAAGCCATGGAAGCCCTTCATATCGACCTGGAGTCGATTTCGGAAAACGAGCCGGACATGGGCCTCGGGAACGGGGGCCTGGGGCGCCTTGCGGCCTGCTTCATGGAAT
Source organism: Desulfobacteraceae bacterium (assembly GCA_037442625.1). Lineage (GTDB taxonomy): Bacteria > Desulfobacterota > Desulfobacteria > Desulfobacterales > Desulfatirhabdiaceae > RAAP-1. Next base: position 1,635 of record JBBIPX010000148.1, on the reverse strand, counting down.
CCATGGCCACGCTGGAGATTCCGGCTTACGGATACGGCATCCGCTACGAATTCGGCATCTTCGATCAGGCCATCCGGGATCTGGGGCAGGTGGAGCTTCCGGAAATCTGGCTCAAATACGGCAACCCCTGGGAGATCCCCCGGCCCGAACACACCCTGACGGTGCATTTCTACGGCAAGGTCAAACAGATCACGCTGCCGGACGGGACCCTCAAAACCGAATGGGTGGATACCCGCGATGTGATCGGCATCGCCTACGACACCCCCATCGACGGATACGGCAATGACACGGTCAATACCCTGCGGCTGTGGTCGGCGCGCGCTTCCAATGAATTCGACCTGACATATTTTCAGGGCGGCGACTACCTGAAGGCCGTCGAGGAAAAAAACATCTCGGAGAACATCTCCAAGGTCCTTTATCCCAATGACCAGCTTTACAAAGGCCGGGAGCTTCGCCTGAAGCAGCAGTATTTTTTTGTTTCCTGCTCCGTTCAGGACATCGTGCGCCGGTATCTGGTGACCCACACCACATTTGACGAATTCGCCGACAAGGTCGCCATCCAGATGAACGACACCCATCCGTCCCTTGCCATCGCCGAGCTGATGCGGATCCTCATGGACGAGCACAAGCTTTCCTGGGAAACGGCATGGGAGATCACCAACCGGACCTGCGCCTACACCAACCACACCCTTCTGGCCGAAGCCCTCGAAAAATGGCCGGTTCACATGTTCGAGACCCTGCTTCCCCGGCACCTTCTGATCATTTACGAGATCAACCGGAGGTTTCTGCGGGATGTCTCGGTGCGGTACCTGGGAAACGAGGAAATCATGGGCCGCATGTCCCTGATCGAGGAAGGCCCTGAAAAGCAGATCCGCATGGCCCATCTGGCCATTGTCGGCTCCCACTCGGTGAACGGGGTGGCGCAGCTTCACAGCCGGCTGCTCCGGGAAAAGGAGCTGAGGGATTTCGACGCCCTGTATCCGGGAAAATTCAACAACAAGACAAACGGCGTCACGCCCCGCAGATGGCTCCTGGCCGCAAATCCGGCGCTTGCGGAGCTGATCACCCGCCATATCGGAGATGACTGGATAACGGATCTCGGCCGGCTCCGGAACCTGGAGCCGCTCATCGACAGCCCGGAGTTCATCCAGGCCTGGCAGGCGGTCAAGCAGACAAACAAGGACCGCCTGGCCAAGATCGCCCTGAACCTGACCGGCATATCCGTTGACAGCGCCTCCATCTTCGACATTCAGGTCAAGCGCATCCACGAATACAAGCGCCAGCTCATGAACATCCTGCATGTGGTTTACTGCTGGCTGAAGATCCGGCAGCAGCCGGACCAGCCCTTTCACCCCCGGACCTTTTTCTTCGGCGGCAAGGCGGCCCCCAGCTATGCAGCGGCCAAGATGATCATCCGGCTGATCTGCCACATCGGGGAAATGCTCAACCGGGACGCCCTGACCCAAAAGCGGATCAAGGTTGTTTTTCTGCCCAATTACCGGGTGTCCCTGGCCGAGAAGATCTTTCCGGCATCCGATGTGTCCGAGCAGATCTCCACCGCCGGATTCGAGGCTTCCGGAACCTCCAATATGAAATTCGCCCTGAACGGGGCCCTGACCGTCGGCACCCTGGACG
>JBBIPX010000147.1:0-8230 GCA_037442625.1 Desulfobacteraceae bacterium | reverse complement strand
ATGCAACTTCCGACACACAAAACCAAAATCGTCTGTACGATCGGCCCGGCATCGCAATCTCCCGAAGTGATGGAAAGCATGCTGCTTGCCGGAATGAACATCGCCCGCCTCAATTTCTCCCACGGGGATTTTTCACAGCACAGGGCCGTTATCGAGAATCTGAGAAAGGCATCCGTTCGGACAGGGAGGCGTCTTTCGCTTCTGGCGGATCTTTCCGGACCGAAAATGCGCATCGGAATGATCGCAGACGAACCCGTTGAATTAAAAACCGGCGCGCTGTTCACGCTGACAACGGAGGAGATCATCGGCAATATCGACCGCGTCTCCGTCTCCTTCAGCCGTCTGCCGCAGGCCGTAAAACCCGGGGACACGCTTTTTTTAAATGACGGCTACATCCAGCTTGAAGTTGTCGAAACCGCGGCCCCGGATGTGCGCTGCAAGGTGCTGGTGGGCGGCGAACTGCGCTCCCGAAAAGGGCTGAACCTGCCGGACATCGATCTTGGCATCAGCGCGTTCACCGACTGGGATCACAAATGCCTGAAGTTTGCCCTCGAAAACGGCGTGGATGCCGTGAGCCAGTCCTTTGTCGAGCGAGCAGCCGATATCGAAGCGGTGAAGAAAGCGGCAAGCGATCTGGGGTATTCCCCCTTTATCATCGCCAAAATCGAGCGATCCGGCGCGCTGGAGCACATCGATGAGATCATGGCTGCCGCGGACGGAATCATGATCGCCCGGGGGGATCTTGGCGTTGAGGTTCCCTTCGAGCAGATCGCAGTCGTTCAAAAAAGGCTGATGCGCCTTGCAAACATGCACGCAAAACCGGTCATCACCGCAACCCAGATGCTGGAGTCCATGACCGACAATCGCCGCCCCACCCGGGCCGAGGCAACGGACGTATCCAACGCCATCCTCGATGGAACCGATTGCGTCATGCTTTCCGGAGAATCGGCAATGGGGAAATATCCCGTGGATGCCGTGACCACGCTTGCAAAAATCGCAGCCGCCGTGGAGCCCAATCGCCCGTCGGTTACGGTAAAGGAGCTTTATCCGGGAATCAACCTTGCCGGCAAACTCCGCCCGGCGCACTTGATTGCATTGAGCGTTGAAACCTGCCTGGAATATATGCTGCCGGCCGCTGTTTTCGCACCGACCCACGGCGGTGAGACCGCCAGAAGAATCGCCGGATTTCGTCTGCCGGTCTGGACCATTGCGGTCAGCGCATTGAATGCAACGTGTCAGTCCCTTCAATTTTCGCAGGGAGTTTATCCGGTAAATGAACCGGAGCACCCGGACGACTGGAACGTTTATGCCCGCCAATGGCTGCTGGCGCATGAATTGCCCGGCAACTTCGCCCTGCTCACCGAAGGCCCCTCATCGAAATTTCCCCAAGCCAACAACCGGCTGGAGATCATCGACCTTGCCCGGTAACGGCCCGGATGGTTACAAGTTTTGTGCCGTTTTCCGCCTCTGGATGCTTTTACATGCCTTCAACTAACCGGTAATACACCTTAAGCGTCCGGATGGACTCCATCGTGGCCTGGAGCAGGAACCAGCTCAGAACCAGGATGCCGATGCTGAGTCCGATCTTCCATGCCCTCGACGTTTGCGGACGCCACCAAATCAGGGGCAGCGCCAGAGGTCCCACAGTACATACCGCCATGACAATAAAGGATTTCCGGAAATACCACGGCATCTTGTCCCCGGAAAGACGCGGAGAACCGTTCAGAAACTCGCCGCAGTGTTTGCATTTGATGGCGGCTTCCTGAATCTCTTCGGCACAGAAAGGACATTTTTTCATCATCATTGCTATTTCTCTATTTCTTCAACTCCGGATAGTCGGTATAGCCCGAGGGTCCGGGGGTGTAGAACGTCGTCACATCCGGCACGTTCATAGCATCGCCGGTTTTCCATCTCGCAATTCTATTTATTAAACCGATCCGTTCCATTGAATCCGGCTGCATCCACTCATTCTCAGATATTGACGTTGAAATCAAGTTTTCATATTGACGCAGTATCGTCTAATATGCAAAATACATCCGATGATCGAAAAAAATAAATTTCCATGATTGTTATTTTTACCTTCATATCATTTACGCCTCATGGGAGGTGTTATGCTTCAAAATCCGGCTATCGTGGCTATACTCTTCGCGGACATTGCCCAGAGTACCAAGATTTATGAGAAAATCGGCAATGCAGCGGCCCAGCAAGTTGTTGCCGTTTGCCTCGACGCCTTGATGGAGGTGTGCATGCTGCACAACGGAACGGTGATCAAAACGATCGGCGATGAAATCATGTGTACCTTTCCAACTGCCACGGATTCCGTGGATGCGGCAATGGAAATGCAATCCGCTGTTGATAATATTCCCCCATCGAAGCTATCCGGTCATCCTGCACCCAATATTTATGTAGGAATCCACTATGGCCCGGTGATCGCGGAAAAGAAAGATGTTTTTGGTGAGGCCGTGATCATCGCGGCCCGAATGGTTGAGATTGCCAAACAGCGCCAGATCATTACCACCCGGCAATGCATTGATGCCCTTCCGCCGGAATACTCCGATTGCGTGCGCTGCATCGATAAAATGACGGTTAAGGGCAAGAGCGAAGCACTTTTGATCTATGAGGTCATGAGTGAAAATGACACGATGACGATGATACTTAAAGCCTTCCCGGAAGCCAAACTCGAGATCAAACCGCGTCTGGAGCTGATATTCAACGGGGCCCGATTTAAGGTAGACGATGCCCATCCAGTTGCCATGCTGGGCCGGCAGAATCAAAACGACGTTGTTGTCAACGACAGTCGGGTTTCCCGGTTTCATGCCCGAATCGAATGCAGAAAAGAAAAATATTTTCTCATTGACCAGAGCACGAACGGTACGTATGTGGCCGGCAACGGGATGGATGCAGTCATTCTCTTGAGGGACGAAATTCAGCTTGATGGAAGCGGTGTGATTGATTTATGCAATGATGGAACTTCTCTTTCTCCGACCGCCATTCACTATACGATCAAGTAATGCCTCCTTTCCCCGCCGGCGTCTGCATTTAATGAGTCTGAGACCGCGAAAACAAGTGAACATCGATGAGACTCTGTACTTTCCAGTATGTCGAGTAGCGGTATAGCGATGCAGGCAAATGGTTCAGTTGGAATGCGGACTGGCATTAGAAGGCAACATCGCAATCCCCATGCCTGCAGCTCTTTGCCGCCTTGATGAGCTTACCTACCGTATCAACGCCAAGATCCGGCATCCGCCGCATTTGCATTTGAAAGATCTGGGCGGCAAAAAAAGTATCCGCGGCGGCGTTATGACGGTAATATGGCTTCAAGCCATAAGAATCCATCATCGCGTCAAAGCTCAAATCCATATCCGAATTACTCCGCTTTTGCCGCAGCCATCGCTCGATCATGGCGATGTCCAGGCACTCTCTTTTTAATTTCACCCCTGATTTCTTGAAGTTCATTTTGAGAAAACCATAGTCAAATTCGATGGAATGGCCTACCAGTATCCCGTCAAGAACCTTGAGAATTTCGTCCGCGGCCGCCTCGAATACCGGCGCATCCGCCAGATCGTCCTTGCTGATCCCGTGGTATTTCATGGCCCCATAACTGTATCGCTTCGGCTTGATGAGCGTGTAGAACGTATCGCGCACGCGGATTCTCAGGTTTAGGATCGGCATGCAGGCAAAGGCGATTATTTCATCTTTTCCGGCATTCAATCCCGTGGTCTCGATATCGATGGCGCAAAACCTGGCATCTTTTATATCCATGGCTGGATCTCGACCATCTTAAAGCTGGCTGTACAGAATCGTCCGGGTTACATCGTATTTTTTCATTAAAAACGCCTGGAATTCGGAGACGACTTTCAGGGATTCCTTCAATAACAGCAAATCGATTTTGGATACTTCCTTTCCCTTTAACAGATTGTCCGTTCGGGACCGATTCAGCACCGCCCGTGCGTGATGCCTGAGCCTTAAATCCTGCATAAATCCATATGACTCGATCAGATCGTCGCACATTTGGCTGGTGATCGTCCCGTTGGCGCACAGGAATTCCAGCCGCTGCCGGGTGTTGGTGACCTCCAGAATGCCATTATCCAGGGCAAGCGCCCTTGCGCCGTTGGCAATGGGATAAATGCCGTAAATCTTCAGATCCACCCCCGTGTGCAGCCCCAGGATACCGAATACCCCGAGGGGCGGCTTGATTTCAATCGCATCCTGTACCAGCAGCGTTATGGCCTCGCGCGATACCATGGGTTTGATCGAATCCAGCAGTTCATCATATAGCGCCGGTTGCCCATATACCGGTCTCATGTCCAGAAACACGGATAGGTACCGGATGCTGTCCGAATCCGGATCCGCAAACCATTTGCGGAAGTAGTCTTTCCAAACCGTCAGGGATTGATTCCACTTGGCGTTGGACGCCATATAGTTTCCGGGACATTTTGGAAAGCCGATACTGTCAAGTGCGGCGTTTACTTTGCCGGCCAATGCCGCCGGAATGCCTTTACGGCAGATCAAGGCATTATCCTGATCGGTTGCGATGATTTCCTCTTTTCTGCCGGAGCTTCCCATATGGATCCAGACAAAGGGGGCGCTGGAATCATCACTGATGAGGATTTCGATGACCTTGGCCACAACCGCATCATGAACAGCGGACAGCATCCGGGTCAAGTCAAAAAAATTCGGGCCGGTCATCGCAATCTTTGAAATGGACAGACGCAGTGCTTCAAAAACCGTTTTCAGCTCATCGATGGATGCGGCCCTGTGAACTTTTCTGAAAAGCTTGACAACTGAAAAAGAAGGTTCAAGGTGGATCTGGATGTCTTTTCGGGTGATGACGCCGCGGATTTTATCGGCTTTTGTCACGACCAGGTGGTCGATGCCCGCATCGATCATTTTTGTAAATGCATCAAAGATGGTCGCTTGTTCAGTAATTGTCTTAACGGGTGATGACATGAACCTGTCCACCCGGTCTGATTTTTCTCCTTGAATGATGACCTTTCTCAAGTCTTTATGGGTAAGAATGCCGGTTGGGTGCATGTCTTCGTCAACAATCACAATTGAACTGACGGCGTTTCTTTCCATCTCGGCAGCCGCGCCCGATATCGCCAGGTCCGCATGGCATATGACCGGCTTTTTATAGATTATCCGCTCCACTTCCAGAACGAATGCAGCTTCTTCGACAATCTTCCTATCGGAGGCGATGGTCTTGAATGAGCGGAATCTGCGATTGATGAATGTGGTGAAAAACGACGCGAACCTTTCATTTGCATCAAAGACCGCCTTGAATTGCCCAATCGCCACCAGATAGCAGACGGCATCCTCGATCGCTTCTGCGGTCGAACTCAGCGGATTCCCGTAAAGCGACAGGATGCCGAAAATTTCTCCCCTTGACAGGTAATCGACAGCCGCATCCTCATCAAAGAGGCCGACAAGCCCCGAGAATATCACGTAAACGTATTCCGAGACCTGCCCTTTTTTATGGATGATTTTGCCTTTTTCAAACAATGCAACATCCAAAGCAGACAGGATGATGTCCATATCCGGTTCAGACAAAAATGAAAATGGGCGGATTTTGCGTATAAACTCTCTGGGCGGAATCATGCACCTTTATCCCTTGGCAGTAAACGGAAAACGATCCTTGAATTCAGCCAGCGTTCCTCTGAAAGCGGAATCAAGACCATTCATTGAATCGGCCGCGGTATTCACCCAGAAGGCCTGAAGTCCGGTTTTCATCGCAGGCGCGATGTCATTTCTCCAATCATCGCCGACCATGATGCATTCATCCGGGTTTTTTCCAATGCGCTCAAGAATCTCCCTGTAATAACGGCAAGCCGGTTTGGCGGCGTGCATCATCTCGTAGGAAGTGATCAGCCTGAACGGAAAATCCGCAATTCCGGCCCATTCCATCCGCTGGCGGATCGCGGTTTCCGGAAAGACCGGATTGGTGGCAATGACCACGTCGCACGCATAATCAAGTGCAGTCTGGATGGCGGCGCGTGCTGATGGACCGGGACGGGTGAGCGATCGGAGCTTGCCGAACTGCATTTCATAAAACGCATCAAAGAGAGGCATCATTTCCGCCGCAGTCCGTTCCACCATTGGGAAGAAATTATGAATGAACGCCTGCTGATTCGTCAGACCGGGATCATGGTTGGAAATCATCACATGCGTGGCATGTACCATCGCGGGAATGAATTTCTCCGGCGAAACCAGATGTGCCATATAGGGGGTCAGCAAGTCGAAATACGCTTTCAAAAAGCGTTCCACATTGTTTTCAAGGAGCGTATCGTCCAGATCAAACAGAACCGCTCGGATGGGTTTACGCATTTTAAGAAACATTTCCTTCCTGGTATGGGTCGGGCCTGATTATCACTTGATATCTCATCAACAGCATTCAAGCAATAGGCATTTTAAACAGCAATGTCGCCGTGGTATTGTCTACGCAGCCATTCACCTATGCTCTTATATTCTTGTCTTCCGGCCCCGAAGCCGGTAAGATGCACGAAATGCTTTTCAGGATGAAAGAATGGAAAAATGGTTTTCTTGCCCTTTCTCCCGTATGCCTTTAAACTCAACAAACCGGTTTGATTTTGCAGCAAAATCCGTCCACGATGCCCCTGTTTTTATCTCTTGCCCCCCTCCGGGGCTATACGAATGCGTTATACAGGAATCTTTATTCGCATCATTTCCAAGGGATTGACGCTGCCATTTCCCCTTTCATCAACACGCTTTCGGTAAAACTGATCAACCGCTCCCATATCAAGGACATTTTGCCGGAAAATAACCGCGAGATGCCGGTTGTTCCGCAGATCATCGGCAATGATCCGGCGGGATTCATTCAACTGGCAACAATATGCCACGACTTGGGCTTTGACACCGTAAACTGGAATCTGGGGTGCCCCGCTCCCATGGTTGCAAATAAACGGCGGGGCTCCGGTATGCTGCCGCACCCGGAGCTCATAAAGGCTTTTCTGGATGAAGTCATTCCGCGCATCCCAACCCGGTTGTCCATAAAAACCAGAATCGGAAGAGAAAAAAAAGAGGAGATTTTCAGCCTTCTTCCTATCTTCAATCAATACCCGCTTGCAGAGCTGATCATCCATCCCCGAACCGGAATTCAGATGTATTCCGGAGAAGTGGATCTGGCAACGTTCGAAGAATGCCTGCCGCTGCTGAAGGTCCCGGTCGCCTATAACGGTGACATCCGCGATTACGAATCCTTTATCAAGCTGCAGGAAAGGTTTAAGACCGTTTCCCGCTGGCTTATCGGAAGAGGCGTACTCGCCAATCCGTTTCTGCCGGAAATCCTTCGATCCGGAGCAGAAACCATCCCGCAACCTGTTGAACGATTTAAAATGTTCCATGACGAACTGTTTGAAGCCTACAGGGCGGAGCTAAGCGGGCAATCCCATCTGGTGGATAAATTGAAAGGCTACTGGCTGTATTTTTTCAGCTCTTTTGAAAACGGAGAAGCCCTGTTCAAAAAGATCAAAAAGGTCAACACCGCAAAGAAATACGAAGAGATCGTGGGCAGGTTTCTGGAAGCGGACGCCATCTGGCGCTCCGGTCTCAGCGAATAGGCCGTAAGGGATGGCCATACATTTTCATTCCGGATCTGACCCGTTGCACTCCTTGAAATCTTCTGGCAATTCCCGGCAGGAACTGCTATTAAAATTCCAATGAAAGCCAATCAGATCAACATACCTTCCGAAGAGGCGTGCATGCGGATGGTTATTGACATGGGCATGCACGATCACATTGTGGCCCACAGCCGGCAGGTATGCAGAGTTTCTCTGCTGCTGACCGACCATCTCGGCATAGCCGGGCTCAATCGGGACCTGATCATGGCCGCCGCACTCCTTCACGATATCACCAAGACGCGGAGTTTCCAAACCAATGAAGATCATGCAAAAACGGGGGCGCAGTTGCTGATGGACCTGGGCTGCCCGGAGATCGCCGACATCATCGGCCAGCATGTCCGCCTCAATCGCTATGACTTCGTTTCCGAAACTCCCACGGATGCGCAGATCGTCAATTATTCGGACAAGCGGGTCCTCCATGACAAGATCGTCCCCCTGAACGATCGCATGCAGTACATTCTGGAGCGATACGGCAACAGTCAGGAACGCAAGCAAAAGATTCTGATTCTCTGGGAGAAAACGCAGCAACTGGAGAAAAGGCTTTTCGCCTCCCTTCCCTTTTCCCCCGACGATGTCATCAAGATGCTTTCCGT
>JBBIPX010000146.1:0-8264 GCA_037442625.1 Desulfobacteraceae bacterium | reverse complement strand
CTGTTTTCGTTTCTTAATCATATGAAGCTCCTTTCAGGTTGTGACTCAGAGCTTAACACATTGTCCAGTTTTTGGGTACCACCGCACTCAAGGAATTCCGTTTCAGCTTCAGGATGGAAATCAAACTTCATCGTCCAAAACTTTCTCTTATCTTCGCAAAGACTTGATCACCTGGAACGGGATTGACACGCCCGGACCGGAGTTCTGCAAGCCGACGTTTGGCAACCCCTATCCATTCGATATCAATGTCCGGGTTCGGCATGTTCAACGTGCGAAGGAGTGAGTCAACCACAATGATACGCTCCTCCACAGGGAGTGCTGCTGCCTCTTGAATGATTTCCTTTGTGCTGTGCATAACACACCTCCATTATTTGAATATCAGCTTACCACGGGATTTAAACTTCCGCAATTTCAATTTCATCAGTAATGATCCATTCATGAAATAAATCTCTTGTTTATGCTTGACAGGGGGACGAGTTTTTCATAATAATCCATCAAATGATGGAAGCGTGTGTTAGGATAGTTATGATGGACATTTATTTTGGAGACAAAGCAGGTGGGTATGCCATCGCGTCTTGAAAAAGCACGGCAGGACCCGGCTTCCATGAAAGCCCGGATCCTGGCCTCGGCACGTAGAAAATTCGGGGAAACCGGGTACGGCACAACCACCACCCGGATGATCGCCAAGGATGTGGGGATTGACATTTCCACGCTTTACTACCACTGGGGCGATAAGCAGGACCTTTACGAAGCGGTCATCATGGATATTACCGATGAGATCCGCATTCAATTTCTGGAAGTGGAGCGCAAAGTCAAGGGCAAATCCGTTTCCATCCGCCTGGAGATCGCCATCGATGTCATGTGCGATTATCTCTTTGCGCACCCGGAGGTGTCCAACCTGATTCTCTTGGGGTATTTCAGCAAGGACCGGCACGGTGTGACCCTTCACGCCAAGATGGCGGAATATGTCTCCGTCATTGCCGTTGCCATGGGACTTGCGGAGAATAAACAGCAAATCCCGGTTCAGGCAAAAGCCAGAATTCTGGCCGTATGGAATTCCGTGCTGAATTTCATTTCCGGAGAAAATTTTTTCCGGCCCATGATGGAGGTGGAGCGGGATCGGTATGCGGCCGTGGTCAAGGAAACCCTGAAGTTCATTCTGGTGCCGGCATTCTCCAAATAACCCGCGTGCCCGGCATCGTCGCAATGAAGGATCAAAATTGACCATTTCCATATTAACGACTTGATAACGACAATTCGTGGACTTTCTTCACATCAAGGAGGGTAAAAATGGCGTTAAATCTGGAGGCGGTGGGAAAACCCATCGGCCCTGTTACCAAGGACTATACCTGGAAAGATGTGGTGTTGTACGCCCTTGGTGTGGGGTCCGGCGCTTCGGAGCTGGAATACTGTTATGAAAAAAATCTGAAAGTATTGCCAAGTTTCTCCATTGCAGCCATTTTTGATTTTCTGGCCCATATCGGCATCACCTCCAATGTCAATCTGGCAGGAATCCTGCACGGTGAGCAGCGCCTGAGCTTTCATCGCCCCATTCCCGCCGAAGGCAAACTGATCACCGAGGGAAAGATCACCCACTATTATGACAAGGGCGCAAAAAAAGGCGCCCTTGTGGTTGCGGAAAGCGACACGTATCATTCCAATGGCGAAAAACTCTTTACGGGCATCATCACCCTATATTCCCGGCTGGATGGCGGTTTCGGAGGGGTAAATGCGCCGAAAGAAAAAGTCGAGTTTCCGGACCGGGCGCCGGACTTTGCCGTGGATGCGCATCCTTCCGAAAGCCAGCCCCTCATTTACCGTCTTTCCGGTGATATTTTCGACCTTCACGTGAATCCGGATTTTGCGAAAATGGCAGGGTTTGAAAAACCCATCATGCACGGGCTCTGCACCCACGGGTATGCGTGCCGCGCCCTGATTCAAAGCCTGGTTGCGGGATCTCCGGAAAAAGTAAGACGCATGGACTGCCGGTTTTCCAAACCGCTTTACCCCGGCGTGCCCGTTCAGACGCGCATATGGATAACCGGCGAGGGAAAGGCCGTGTGGCGGACCGTCAATGCGCAAACCGGGGCCGTGATCATGGATAACGGCGTGTTCGAATACGGGGATGTGCCGCAGGACGGCATCCGGACTGAACAAAGCTTCCGGCCGGAGCAAAACATTCGATTCGACGGACGGGTTGCGGTCATTACCGGCGCAGGAGCCGGACTCGGCAGGGTCTATGCCCTGGAGCTGGCCAAACGCGGGGCAAAAGTGGTGGTCAATGACCTGGGCAGCGCCCGGGATGGCTCGGGACAGGGCTCGTCCGCTCCGGCGGAGCAGGTGGTCCGGGAAATCCGGGCGCTTGGCGGGGAGGCCGTTGCAAGCACTGACAACGTGGCAACGCCCGAAGGCGGCAGGGCAATCATTCAGACCGCTCTGGATGCCTATGGGAGCGTTGATATTCTGATCAACAACGCCGGCATTCTGCGGGACAAAAGCATCCTGAAAATGGAACCGGAAAACTGGCAGGCTGTCATGGATGTGCATTTAAACGGGGCCTATCATGTTTCCCGGCCCGCCTTTGAGGTGATGAAGGAAAAAGGCTATGGCCGGATACTGATGACCACATCCGCCGCAGGGCTCTACGGCAATTTCGGCCAGACCAATTACGCCGCGGCCAAAATGGGGCTGGTGGGCCTGATGAATACCCTGAAGCTGGAAGGGGGAAAATACGATATAAAAGTCAACACCATCGCGCCGCTGGCAGCCTCCCGCCTGACCGAGGACGTGACCCCGCCCGAGCTCTTCCAGAAAATGAAGCCCGAATTCGTGGCGCCGCTGGCCCTTTACCTTTGTTCCGAGCAGTGTCCGGTCAGCGGATGTATTTACAATGCCGGCATGGGATTTTTCAACCGCGCGGCGGTGGTGACCGGCCCCGGACTGACCCTGGGAGGCGCCAAAACCTTTCCCGGCATAGAGGATATCCTCGACCATATCGATGCCATATCGACGCTGGAAGGAGGAAAGGAATACCTTCACCTCAACGATCAGGTCGGGGATGCCTGCTCGGCCCTGCTGACGCCCCAAAAAGCCGGGACGCCGAAATCCGCCTTGAATGAGGTTTCCAAGGGGTTTGAAACCGCCTCGGCCGTGTTTGAAGCCATGCCGGCGGCTTTCAAGCCCGATGCCGCAGCCGGCGTGAACGTGGTGTTCCAGTACATCATCTCCGGGGCAAACGGCGGGGACTGGTCCTGCGCCATCCGGAATCAGAAATGCACGGTTGCACCGGGCAGGCATGACAAGCCGACCTGCACCCTTATCATGGCGGATGCGGATTTTCTGGACATGATGAACGGAAAGCTCAACCCCATGCAGGCATATACGTCCGGCAAGCTCCGGATCGAAGGGGACATCATGAAATCGCAGTTGATCGAAAAACTCTTTGCGATGAAATAACGGCGGATAACCCGATAATCGAAATGGGGGAATTATGATCGGAATTACATCATACGGCGCCTATATTCCGCGCCTTCGGCTGGATCGCATGTCCATATTTCAGGCCATGGGCTGGTTCGCACCGGCCATTGCCTTGGTGGCTCAGGGCGAGCGCTCCATGTGCAACTGGGATGAAGACGCCGTCACAATGGCTGTGGAAGCGTGCCGGGACTGCCTGAAAGGACGGGATAAAAAAGACCTGGATGCCGTTTATCTGGCCTCCACCACCCTGCCTTTCAGCGATCGGCAAAATGCCGGTATCGTGGCGGCGGCCCTGAATCTTTCCAAAAACCTCATGACCCTGGACATGACGGCCTCGCAAAAATCCGGTACCAGTGCGCTGATTACAGCGCTTGAGGCGGTTCGTGGCGGCGGAAATCATCACATTCTGGTTGCAGCCTCGGATCGCCGCGAAACCCGGGCCGCCTATTTTTATGAAATGTGGTTCGGGGACGGGGCCGCGGCACTGGCTGTCGGCGATACGGACGTCATCGCCGAGTTCAAGGGCTCGTATTCCGTATCCCGTGATTTTGTGGATCATTACAGGGGCGCGGCCAATGCCGTCGATTATGTCTGGGAAGAGCGATGGGCAAGGGACGAAGGCTATTCCAAAATCATTCCGGAAGCGGTTGGCGGCCTGATGCAAAAACTTGGCATCACGATATCGGATGTGGACCGGCTCATCTTTCCCTGCGTGTTCAAGGCTGAGCACCGCAACATCGCCAAACTCCTTGGCGCATCCACTGAAAAGCTGGGTGACACCCTGCATGAAGTCTGCGGGGAGACCGGCGCTGCGCACAGCCTGCTCATGCTGACCGCAGCCCTTGAAAGCGCCAGACCCGGAGACCGGATTCTGGCGGCCGGATTCGGGCAGGGGGGTGATGCCCTGTATTTTGTGGTGACGGATGCCATTACCCGGCTTTCGCAGAAAAACGGTGTCAGGGGCAGCCTCTCCAACAAGAAAACAATCGATAATTACCCGAAATTTTTGAAATTCAGGAATCTGATTGAAACCGAGGCCGGAATCCGGGCCGAAGCTCCGAGCCAGACGGCCATGACCGCGCTGTGGCGGAAAAATGCGATGATTCTGGGGCTTGTGGGCGGAAAATGCCGGGCCTGCGGCACCCCGCAGTTTCCGAAAATGGATATCTGCGTCAATCCGGCCTGCAATGCCTCTCATACCCAGGAAGATCATGAATTTTCGGAGCTTGCGGCCACCGTCAAAACATTTACCAGCGATCTTCTGGCCGTGTCCGTGGATCCGCCGGCCAAGTACGGCATGATCCAGTTTGCGGCAGGCGGCAGATTCATGGCGGATTTCACGGATTGCGACATGGATGATCTTGCGGTCGGCCTTCCCGTGAGAATGATGTTTCGAAAGCGCGGAGAAGACAAGCGCCGGGGATTTGTCAATTATTTCTGGAAGGCATCTCCGATTCCCGGGGCCGGAGAGGCCATGAACCGAATCCATTTCAAGGATCGCGTGGCCATCATTACCGGGGCCGGGGCAGGTCTTGGAAGGGCTTATGCCCTGGAGCTTGCCCGGCGCGGCGCAAAACTGGTGATCAATGATTTCGGCGGCTCACGGGACGGGTCCGGAACCGGTGCATCCACGCCCGCGGATCAGGTGGTTGCGGAAATCAGGGCTCTTGGCGCAGAGGCCGTGGCCAATTATGACAATGTCGCCACGCCCGATGGGGGTGAAAATATCGTGCAGGCCGCCCTGAATGCCTTTGGCCGTGTGGATATTCTCATCAACAATGCCGGAATTCTGCGCGACAAGAGTTTTGCCCGGATGGAGCCGGACAACTGGCGGGCGGTTCTGGCCGTTCACCTGAACGGGGCTTATCACGTGACGCGCCCGGCATTTCAGGCCATGAAGGATGCCGGCTACGGCCGGATTCTCATGACCACTTCGGCCGCAGGTCTTTACGGCAATTTCGGCCAGACCAATTATTCCGCGGCCAAAATGGCCCTGGTCGGGTTCATGAACGCCTTAAAGCTGGAAGGGCTGAAATACGGCATCCGGGTCAATACCATTGCGCCCCTGGCGGCTTCGCGCCTGACGGAAGACGTGATGCCGGCGGAAATATTCGAACGCTCCCGGCCGGAGCTGGTGGTGCCGATGGCCCTTTATCTGTGCAGCGAAACCTGCACGGAAACCGGAGCCATCTACAATGCCGGCATGGGCTATTACAGCCGGGCGGCCGTCTTGACCGGGCCGGGCGTGCGTCTTGCGGACGGCGGCAATCCCCCGACTCCGGAGCAGATTCACCGGAGTTGGGAAGCCATCCACAGCATGGCCGGCGCCAGGGAAATGTCCAATTTGACGGAAGCGCTGATGGCCATGATGAGTCCGTGACCGACCGTAACGAATCACTTTCATTGAGAAGGAGCCTTTCTATGGCTACAGGAATCAAGGATAAAGTTGCAATCATCGGTATGGGATGCACCCGTTTCGGGGAGCGCTGGAATATGGGCGCCGAAGAGCTGATGGTGGAAGCCTTCGAAGAATGCTTGACCGATGCCGGCATCGAGAAAAAACAGATCGAGGCCGCGTGGTTCGGCACCTGCATGGAGGAAGTCAGCGTGGGGAAAAGCGCGATTCCGCTTGCAACGACCCTGAGGCTGCCGTTCATTCCGGTGACGCGGGTGGAAAATTACTGCGCAACCGGAACCGAGGCCTTTCGGGGGGCCTGTTACGGCGTTGCGTCCGGTGCCTACGACATCTGCCTGGCGCTGGGGGTTGAAAAACTGAAAGACACGGGCTACGGCGGACTTCCCAATTTCGGCTCCAGTGCCGGAACCCTGAACTGGCAGTGGTGGCCGAATCTGACGGCGCCGGGGTCTTTTGCCCAGCTTGCCAGCGCCTACGCCGCCAAATACCGGATCAAGGATCAGGATTTGAAGCGCGCCATGGCCCATGTCTCGGTCAAGAGCCATGCCAACGGCGCGCTGAATCCCAAGGCCCATCTGCGAAAACAGATCACGGAGGCCCAGGTGCTAAACGCTCCCATCATCGCCCACCCCCTGGGGTTGTTTGACTGCTGCGGGGTCAGCGACGGATCGGCCTGCGCGATTGTCACCACGCCGGAAATCGCTGAAAAACTGGGGAAAAAGGATATCGTCTCCGTCAAATCCATCCAACTGGCCCTTAGCAGCGGCGAGGAGGTCGGGTTCAATGAATGGGACGGGGATCATTTCGAAACCACCACCCGGTGCAGCGTCAAGGCCTACCAGGAGGCCGGCATCCGCAGTCCCCGGGATGAGATCAGCATGATGGAGGTTCATGACTGTTTCTCCATTACGGAGCTTGTGACCATGGAGGATCTGCATATTTCGGAAAGGGGCCGGGCGGCTGCGGACATCATGGACGGATTTTATGACCGGGACGGAAAACTGCCCTGCCAGGTGGACGGCGGCCTCAAGTGTTTCGGGCACCCCATCGGCGCATCCGGAATTCGCATGCTGTATGAAATGTATCTTCAGCTTCACGGACGGGCGGACAAGCGGCAACTGGACAATCCGCGCTTCGGACTCACCCACAACCTGGGCGGGTTCCCGTTCCAGAATGTATGCAGCATCTCGATCATCGGCAAATATGAAAAATAGGAGCCAGGGAGGCAAGTCATGGAGCTGTTAACCTATACGGACGCCCACACCGATTTTCGCCGGCGGCTGCGGGCCTTTCTGGAAGTTGAAGTCACGCCGTTCGTGGATCAGTGGGAAAAAGATAAGATCATCCCGAGGGATATCTGGCGGAAAACAGGCAAGGCCGGTTTTCTGTGTCCCTGCGTGTCTCCGGATTACGGGGGGCTGGGCGGCGATTACCGGTATGCGGTTATTGTGGCCGAGGAGCTTGCAAAAACCTGTCACACGGGGCTTGCCGCCGGTCTTCACAGCGATGTGGTGGTGCCGTATATCGAATCCTACGGGTCCGGGGAAATCCGGGAAAAATACCTGCCGGGATGCGTTTCGGGAGAAATCGTCACGGCCATTGCCATGACGGAACCCGGAGCCGGCAGCGATCTGGCCGGCATGGCCACGACGGCAGAGGAATCCGGAGACGATGTCATAATAAATGGTTCAAAAACGTTTATCTCAAACGGGGTTCATGCGGATCTTGTGGTGCTGGCCGCAAGGGACCCGGCTGTTGAAAACCCCTATCAGGCCATATCCCTTTATCTTCTGGAAAGCGGAACCCCGGGATTCAAGCGGGGCAGGCAGCTTGAGAAAATGGGCTGGTGGAGCCAGGACACGGCCGAGCTTTTTTTCACCAACTGCCGATTTCCGCGGAAAAACCGCCTGGGGGAAAAAGGCATGGGATTTCTCATGCTCATGGAAAAACTCCAGCAGGAGCGCCTGACCTGCGCGGTCGGCGCCGCTGCCGCAGCGCAAATGATCCTTGAGTGGATCACGGAGTATTGCAAGAACACCCGGGTGTCCGGAAAGCCCCTGTCCAAGTTCCAGGCCACGCAGTTTGCGCTGGTTGAAATGGCGACCGAGGTGAAAATCGGAAGAACCTTCGTGGACAAGCTGATACTGGAGCACATCGCCCGCGAAAACGTGGTTGTGGAGACATCCATGGCCAAGTACTGGACAACGGATATGGTCGGCAGGATTGCGGGAAGATGCCTGGACATCATGGGAAATGACGGCATGCTGGAAAAATTCCCCATGGCCAGGGCCTGGCGGGATGTGCGCGTCATGTCCATTTTTGCCGGAACCAATGAAATCATGAAAGGCATTGCCGCCAAATTCATGGGACT
>JBBIPX010000145.1:0-8316 GCA_037442625.1 Desulfobacteraceae bacterium | reverse complement strand
ATCGAAGCCGGCGGCGTGGTTCAGGGCGGAAGCACGATTACCCAACAGGTTACCAAATCTTTTCTGCTGACGCCGGAGAGAAGTTATACCCGAAAATTCAAGGAAGCCATCCTGGCTTATCGGATCGACAAGGCCTTTTCCAAAGATGAAATCCTGTTTTTATATTTGAATCAAATCTATCTAGGGCACGGCGCTTACGGAATCGAAGCGGCCTCGGAAAATTATTTCGGCAAACCCGTCACGGAATTAAATCTTGCCGAATGCGCACTGCTGGCCGGACTTCCCCAAGCTCCCACCAAGTATTCCCCATTTCGGTATCCGGACAGGGCCAAGCAGCGTCAGATATACGTTTTGACCCGCATGACCAGTGAAGGCTATATCACCGAATCCCAGGCTGCGGCTGCCATTCAGCAGTCCATGGACATCAAACCCCGGAAAAACTGGTATATTGACGAGGTCCCGTTTTACACCGAACATATCCGGCGGTATGTCGAAACCAGATACGGCCCGGACGCCTTATACAACAACGGGCTCAGCATATATGCGGCCGTCAACATCGACATGCAAAAGGCAGCACAGGAAGAGCTGGGAATCGGCCTTGCCGCACTTGATAAACGCCAGGGCTACCGGGGGCCGGTCAAGCATGTGAAACCGGATGGCATTGAATCATTTTCCGCCAGCATTCAGGAAGAAATCAAGGACACTCCGATCAAACCCGGCGTCATTTTAACCGGTGTTGTCGTCTCAGTGAACGAATCGGAACAGACTGCCGGGGTTCGCATTGGCAAAACCCTGGGCGTCATCCGGTCTGCGGATATGAAATGGGCAAAAAAATCCATTCCGATGCATGCCCAACCGGAAGCCGGTGCAAAGCGATCGTCAAGCATTCTTGGTATCGGAGATGTCATTCTGGTCAAAGTTATGGATAAAACCAAAGAAGGAGATAAGTGGAACCTTTCCCTTGAGCAGACACCGAAGGTTCAAGGCGCCCTGCTTTGCCTGGAGGCGGGAACCGGTCAGGTCAAGGTCATGGTCGGCGGCAGGGATTTCAAAGACAATCAGTTTAACCGCGCCACACAGGCCAGGCGGCAACCCGGATCATCCTTCAAGCCAATCATTTATGCGGCAGCTATTGACAAGGGATACACCCCTGCAACGGTGATGATCGACTCCCCGATCGCATTTCAGGATGAAGAAGGCGATTCAGTCTGGAAACCTCAAAATTATGACAGAAAATACTCCGGACAAATTCTACTGCGAAATGCCCTTGAAAAATCCGTGAACGTGGTAACGGTAAAAATCCTTCAGGATATCGGCGTAAACTACGCCATCGGCTATGCCAAAAAACTGGGCATCACCTCCGCTTTGGAGCCCAACCTCACCCTTGCGCTGGGCTCATCCGGGGTATCCCTTCTGGAGTTGGTCCGAGCTTATTCCGTCTTTGACAATGCAGGAGATTTAATCCAGCCGGTATTCATCACAAAAATCGCGGATCAGAACGGTCAAATTCTTGAAGAAATCATTCCGGAAAAAGAACCGGTCATCGAAAAAAGCACGGCTTTTATCATGACCAGCCTTCTGGAAAGCGTCGTTAAAAATGGAACCGGCCGGAAAGCCAGGGAACTGAACCGGCCGGCAGCCGGAAAAACCGGCACGACCAATAATTTGAATGATGCCTGGTTTATGGGGTATACCCCGGAATATATTGCCGGCGTCTGGGTCGGGTTTGATGAAGAAGGAACACTGGGAAAGGGTGAAACCGGCGGCGTGGCCGCTTGCCCGATTTGGTTGGGGTTCATGAAGCGGGCGCTTGCCAATAAACCTGTTCAGGTTTTTCCGGTTCCGGAAGGAATCGTTTTTGCAAAAATCGATGCCGCCACCGGCAGACTGGCAGGCCCTGCTACACAACATACCATTTTTGAATGTTTCAAGGAAGGAACCCTTCCCTCCGATATATCCGCCCATTCGGACAGCGGGAACGGGCCCGAGGATCTTTCAAAAACCGAGTATTGACAAAAGTCGGGAAAAGACTGTTGTCAGTGGAAATGACAATTTGCATCGATGCGCCACAATAAACCGCCTGGAAGTACTGAATTTTCAAAAGGCTTCGCTCCTCTGATTCATGAGCCCATCCTGTCGTCGGGCATGATGGTTTGCGTAACTTGCGCAACAATCAGAAAGCGCGCCTTATTCCGGAATCTGTTGAATATCGGGCATCGTCGCCGGGTTGATATTGATATCCAAGTTTTATCTTGACAACGGAATTACCCTTAATGGGTGCTTAACCGGTCAGTCAGTTTTTTCGATGAGTTGGCAAAGCTGCCTGCAGCAAATCACATTTCCGTCTCATATTCTATTTGAAAAGGAGAGAGATTATGCGTATCCGTCCCATTGCAATTCTAATTGCGGCTTGTCTGACCGGATTTTCCGGAGCTGCCCTGGCAGGGACCGAGATCAACATTGCCATCGTCACCAGCCCGGACTTCGTGCACACCCGTGCAGCGAATTGGTTCAAGGAGGAAATCGATAAGGCGCTTCCCGGTAAATATACGGTCATTGTCCATCATTCGGCCGCGCTGGGCAGCGAGACCCAGGCCCTGCAACAGATCCAGGTCGGCACCACCCAGATGTCCGTTTGCACCACCGGCCCCATCGAGGCATTCGTCCCCGAGATCAAGGCCCTGGAAATGCCTTTTCTGTTTCCATCCTACGAGGCTGCCGATATGGCCCTGGATGGACCGATCGGCCAGGATTATGCCAAACGGTTTGAAAAAGCAGGTTTCGTAGCACTCCATTTTCTCGATAACGGCTTTCGCAATGTCACCAATTCCAAGCATCCCATCAAAACGCCGGAGGATGCCAAGGGGCTGAAAATCCGAACCATGGAGGCGCCTACCCATCTGGCCATCTGGCGCGCCATCGGAGCCAACCCGACTCCCATGGCATGGCCCATTTTTACCGCACTGCAGCAGGGGGTTATCGACGGACAGGAAAACCCCATCGCCGTGATTTATGCGGCCAAACTGACCGAAGCCGGCCAAAAATACCTTTCCCTGACCCGGCATGTATACTCGGCACTGGTCTTTGTAGCCAACAAGTCTTTCATGGACAATCTGCCGGCGGCCGATCACAAGATTATCATGGACGCCGCCCGAACTGCCTCTCTTAAAGGCCGCACCTATATCCGCGATAACGAGGTCAAGCAGTTAGCCGAGCTTAAAGCCGCTGGCATGGAGATCGAAGAGCATCCCGATATCGCAGCCTTCCGGAAGGTGACTGCGCCCGTTGTGGATGCAACTACCGGGGACACCAAGAAAATTGTCGAAGAGATCCGAAAGTTGGTAAAATAGCCCCGGCGGTTCATGTCACAAGACACGAAATATAAACATGATATCGATACTGCAACATATCAGCGCATGGATCAATACCGCGGTTGAGAAACTCCTTCTGGTGCTCGGCGGGAGCATCTGCCTCTTACTCTTTGCACAGGTACTTTTCCGCTATCTGGGCGCTTCCC
Source organism: Desulfobacteraceae bacterium (assembly GCA_037442625.1). GTDB lineage: Bacteria > Desulfobacterota > Desulfobacteria > Desulfobacterales > Desulfatirhabdiaceae > RAAP-1. The sequence continues at coordinate 4,799 of JBBIPX010000145.1, read as the reverse complement.
TGGGCTGGTCGGAGGAAGTCAGCCGCCATCTGCTGGTGGCCATCACTTTTCTGGGCGGTACGGCCGCTTACAAGCGGATGAGCTTTATCGGTCTCAAGGGAATCGGACACAGCCTTGGCAAATCCGTACAGCGGGTGATCGTTGTTATACTGCAGGTTGCGACCTTAGGCTGCTTTTGCATCCTTGTCTGGTTTGGAACCGAATACACGATTAAAGCCTGGGAGCATACTTCCGCCGCCTTGCAGATTCCCATGTCGATTCCATTTGCCGTTATTCCCATATCGTCAATGGTGTTCATCGTGCATGTGGTGTCGGATATGGCAACGACTTTCAAGCGGAGCGCACAATGACGGTTGTTGTGCTATTTGCGCTTCTTTTCCTGTTTATCGCTCTTGGCCTTCCGATCTCGCTGTCCATCGGACTTCCTGCCATCGGCCTCATGCTGACCCCCGGAGTATTCCCGGCCGGCATTCAGCTCTCGGCACTGGGCCAGACTATCGTGCAACTGCTTTTTGCAGGTGTGGACTCTTTTGATCTTCTGGCCGTGCCCCTGTTCATGCTGGCGGGCGCCATCATGGAAACCGGTGGAATTTCGCGGCAGTTGATTGATTTTTCGGACAGCCTCGTGGGCTGGGTTCCCGGCGGGCTGGCGTGCGCATGTATTGTTGCGTCCATGTTTTTCGCCGGAATTTCCGGATCGGCAGCCGCGGACACCGCCGCCATCGGCGCTGTCGTCATTCCAGCGATGATCCGCCAGGGCTACCCGCCGGCATTTGCCGCAGCCGTTGTCGCCGCGGGCGGCTCCATCGGTGTCATCATCCCGCCATCCATCCCCATGGTTATTTTCGGTTTTTTAACCAATGTCTCCATCGCCAAACTCTTTGCCGGTGGAATGATGGTCGGGGTACTTTTCGGGTGCTCCTTCATGACGGTGTCGATATGGATATGTATGAAAAAAGGCTACGGGCTCCGTGTGCGCTTTTCGCTGCAACGGATCTGCCAGACCTTGAAAGATGCCGTTTGGGCACTCGGCGCGCCAGTCATCGTGCTTGGCGGAATTCTCTCGGGTATCGTCACTGTCACTGAAGCGGCCGCCCTGGCGGTCTTCTATGCCCTTCTTGTCAGCATGGTCTTTAACCGAGAGCTTAAGTGGAAGGACATGCCCGCACTCATTATCCGCTCCCAGATCACGGCTGCAACCATTCTTTTTATCATCGCCATGGCCAAGGTTTTTACCTGGCTGATCTCCATGAAACAGACAACCCAGCTTGTTGGCACTGCAATCACCGCCCTGGGACTGCCGCCCTGGGGCCTGCTGCTTCTGGTCATGGCGGCGCTTCTGGTTATCGGATGTGTCATGGAAACCACGGCAGCTTTGATCCTGCTGGTTCCCGTCCTGGCTGCCCTGACGCCCCGGATGGGAGTCGATCCGGTTCAGTTCGGGGTTCTTATGGTAGTCAATCTGGCAATCGGCATGCTGACCCCGCCCGTCGGCATCTGCCTGTTTGTCAGTTGCGGCATATCCGGAGTGCCGCTGGGGGAAGTGGGCCGCGCCGTAATGCCGCTGGTTGCAGCAGCCATCGCAGCGCTCTTGATCGCCTGTTTCTGGCCGCCCTTGACATTGTGGCTGCCGTCACTGATCTACCGGTAAGTGATAAATATATGAATACGTTTACGCCCCGACATATCGCCGATCTGTCAGCCATGGTTCCTTCGGACCGCTTCTCAACGGGAGCCTCCAACCGCGAGCTTCATCGCCGCGACATTTCCTTCCATGAAGGATCCCTTCCGGCCGGAATTATCTGGCCGCTTACAACCGATGAGGTGTCCCGCATCCTATCGTGGGCTTACGCCAGCGATGTTCCGGTTACGCCATGGGGGGCCGGTACCAGCACCGAAGGCAATCCGGTACCCACCCGCGGCGGTCTCGTTGTGGATCTGACCCTCATGAACCGGATTTTGGATATCCGTCCCCAGGATCTTCAAGCCGATGTGGAACCCGGCGTTCTCCGCAAGGAACTGAACCGGCAAACCGGCAGGCACGGGCTTTTTTTCCCACCGGATCCAGGCGCCGACGCCACCATCGGCGGCATGATCGCCAACAACGCATCCGGCGTACAGACCGTAAAATACGGAGCCACCAAGGATTATGTTATGCGCCTTACAGTGGTGCTGCCCCGGGGAGGGATCATCCACACGGGCTGCATGGCTCCGAAATCCTCATCCGGCTTCGACCTGACTCGGCTCTTTGTCGGATCGGAAGGAACACTTGGGATCGTTACCGAAGCCACACTTCGCCTGACCGGCATTCCCAGTTATTTTCTGGCTGCAACCATCCGCTTCAAGAATCTGGAAAGCGCATCCCTGGCCGTTGCCATGATGATCGGATCCGGCCTTGGGCCTGCTGCCCTGGAGCTTTTGCCCCCCGGCTTGATTCAGTTGATGAACCGGGAAAAACATCTTGGCCTGCCGGAGGTTCCTTCTCTTTTCTGCGAGTTTCACGGCATCAGCCAAACCGTTTTGCAGGAAACTGCCGATCTGGCCAAAGAGGTATGTATGGACTGCGGTGCTGTCGGGTTTAAATTTGAAACCGAGGAGAGAGCCCGCAAAGACCTGTGGCGCGCCCGCCACGAAGCGTGGGAAACCATCCACCGGGCTCACCCGAAGAAGCAAACTCTGATCGTCGATGCGGCAGTGCCGATTTCCCGTTATCCCGAAATCGTCGTGTTTTCTCAAAAGATCGTGGACGAATCCAACGCCATCGGCTATGTTTTCGGACATGCAGGAGATGGCAACCTGCACGTGGTGCTTGTTGGGGATCCTGCGGACACGGCCGAGTGGTCAACGCTGGAAACCATTAATCATGCTGTCGTGGAAAAAGCCATTCAGATGGGGGGTACTTGCACGGGCGAGCATGGGGTGGGCATCGGCAAACGCAAGTTCATGCAGCTTGAACATGGGGAGAGCTATCAACTCATGCGCCAGATCAAGGAGGCGATCGATCCCAAGTGGCTGATGAACCCGGGCAAGATTTTTGTCTGACATTAAATATTGCCTTTCTGAGCCGTTCAAACGCGCTTCGGAAAGCCGGGCACTGATAAAGAGCGCGGCTTTCCGGCAAGCGTTACCCGCAAAGCGTTTTTTTAACGGATGAACCTGAGCAAAGACAGATAAGAGCGGTTTTTCCCCTTTTTATCTGCCCCCTGCGGAACCGGCGCCAGGATAACCTGAACCTTGCCAGGCATTTTTTATCCAGTCTGAACAAAGACTGCCTTGAGTTCTCTCCTGCCGCCCTGCGATGCATGGAAACCGACCAATGGCCCGGCAATGTGCGGGAACTATCAAACTGGGTCGAATATGCCGTAATTCTGGCAGGCAACGGGCGGATACTGCTCTATCATCTACCCCTTTTCACATGTCCAGTCGCCGGTCATCTGACACCTTGACGGTTCTGGGAGCCGCTCAACCAAAACTTGAAGAGCTTGAAAAACGTAATATCCGCATGGTTCCTCTGAATACAGGAAACAAGCGAAACGAAGCAGACAAGAAACTTGGGATCAGTACGGCAACCCTCTGGCGACGGCTTCAGCAGCACAATAAGTCTGTACAAATTCTGCCTTCAGCGAGGCGATCAACTCTTTAACGGATATGATTTTATCGATCCTGTAGGCATTGGAACCGGCAAAGGCAAACCCGTTTCTAAATTTTCCCTTTCTGGCGCCGGCCAAGGCCAGAGCAATGCAGTAAGGACTTTTTGTCCGATCGCAGGTTTTAATGCAGTGATAGGGACAGGTGAAGGGCATTTTGTTGCCGTTCTCCACTTCGCTCAGGAACTGATTTCTTAGGGCACGACCCGGCATTCCCACAGGACTCTTGATGATGATCAGGTCTTCTTTAACAGCATCAATATATGTTTGTTTAAAATCAAGACTGGCATCGCATTCATGGGTCGCCACAAATCGGGTTCCCATCTGAACTCCGGCAGCTCCGAGCTTTATAAACCGGCGGATATCCGCGCCGGTGTAAACGCCACCGGCAGCAACCACCGGAACCGTGACGCCACGCACGGCGCCGATGGCATCAACGGCTTCAATCACTTCGACGACCAGTTTTTCAATGGAATAGGCCGGATCATCAATCTGTTCCTTTTTAAATCCAAGATGCCCGCCGGCCTTTGGCCCCTCGACCACGAAAGCATCCGGTAGATAGTTGAATTTCGACAGCCATTTTTGACATATCAACCTGGCGGCCCGGGCAGAAGAAACAATGGGGACCAGCTTTGTCCGGGCGCCGTTTGACAAGTATCCGGGAAGATCCATGGGCAGGCCCGCTCCTGAAAATATGATATCAGCGCCTTCCTCAATTGCGGCCTTGACAAGATCTGCATAATGGGTCAGGGCGAACATGATATTAACGCCGATAATGCCGCGGGTCAGGGACCTTGCCTTGCGGATCATCTGTTTCAGCGCCCTGACATTGGCTGCAACCGGGTTCTCGGTAATATCGGGCTCATCGATACCGACCATGGCGCCGGCAATAACGCCGATCCCTCCTTCATTGGCTACGGCCGATGCCAGCCCGGACATGGAGATACCGACCCCCATCCCCCCCTGTATTATCGGAATACGACAAACAAGATCGCCGATTTTTAGTTCAGGAAAATTCATTTCCCCCCCATTTCATAATAGGAATTTGGCTTTCAAAACATCATGATTTCATTCTGCATATATTATGGAGGATTCAATTGAAAAGCAAAGCAGATGTGGGGTGAGACAATTCTATTACAAATCCGGACAGGC
>JBBIPX010000144.1:2373-8325 GCA_037442625.1 Desulfobacteraceae bacterium | reverse complement strand
GTTAGCAATGAAAAGCAGGGATATGAATCCTTACAAGAGATTCGGCAAATGCAAAACGGTTAGAAAACGATCTTAGCTGCAGAAATAGGAAATTGACTACATATGGCTGGAAACAATGAACTGGAAAAGACATTGTGGGCGGCGGCGGACAAGCTCCAATCGAACATGGATGCAGCCGAATACAAGCATATTGTTCTCGGTCTGATCTTTCTGAAATACATTTCGGATGCCCTCAGCGATCTGCACGAGCAGCTCAAGGCTGGAGAAGGGGAATTTGAGGGAGCCGATCCGGAGGACACCGACGAATACCTGGCCCACAACATCTTTTTCGTGCCGGAAAAGGCCCGCTGGCAGTATTTGCAGGATCGAGCCAAGCAACCGGAGATCGGCAAGTGGCTCGACGAGGCCATGGATGCCATCGAAAAGATCAACCCCTCGCTGAAAGGCGTGCTTTCCAAGATCTATGCCGACCCGGAACTGAACAAGCAGCGTCTGGGGGAGCTAATCGATCTCATCGGCACCATCGGATTCAACCAGAGCGGCCATCAGGCCAAGGATCTGCTGGGACGGGTATATGAATATTTCCTGGGCCAGTTTGCCGATGCCGAGGGCAAGAAGGCGGCCAGTTCTACACCCCGGCGAGCATCGTCAAGCTCCTGGTCGCCATGCTCGAACCCTACCAGGGTCGGGTTTATGACGGCTGTTGCGGCTCGGGCGGCATGTTTGTCCAGAGCGAGCGTTTCGTGTTGGAACATCAAAGACCTCTCGATCTATGGACAGGAATCAAACCCCACCACCTTGCGGCTGGCCAAGATGAACCTGGCCATTCGCGGCATCGATGCCAAAATCGAGCTGGGCGATACCTTTCTTGCCGACAAACACAAGGACCTGAAGGCCGACTTCATCCTTGCCAATCCCCCCTTTAACGTCAGTGACTGGAGCGGGGAGCACCTGCGCGACGACCACCGCTGGAAATATGGCGTACCGCCGGTGGGCAACGCCAACTATGCCTGGCTGCAGCACTTTGCCCACAAGCTGAGCCTCAGTGGTACTGCCGGTATCGTGCTGGCCAACGGCAGCATGAACTCCAACTCCGGCGGCGAGGGTGAGATCCGGAAGAACATGATCGAGGCGGGACTGATCGACTGCATGGTGGCCCTTCCAGCCCAGCTCTTTTACAACACCATGATTCCCGCCTGCCTCTGGTTCCCGGCCCGCAACAGGGCCAACGGCAAATTCCGTAACCGCTCCGGCGAGATCCTTTTCATCGACGCTCGAAAGCTCGGCGCCATGATCAACCGCTGCAACAAGGAGTTTTCGGACGATGACGTTGCCCTGATCTCCGACACCTACCACTCCTGGCGCAACATGGACGGCCAATACGAAGACAAACCCGGTTTCTGCAAGTCGGCCACCCTGGAGGAGGTCCGGAAGAACAACCATGTCCTCATGCCGGGTCGTTATGTCGGCACCGAAGCGCAGGAGGATGACGGCATTCCCTGTATTGGGACATCGGCCGTATGATCCATCAGCGGCAGGAGGAAAAAGGCTGGGGTGCGGGCGTCATCCCCCGACTCTCTGTCGATCTGAGAAACGAGCTTCCCGAGGTCAAAGGCTTTTCGGAACGAAATATCGGATATATGATTCGGTTTGCCCGTGAATACGGGTCCCCGTTGCAAAATTGGCCGACATGGATACCCGGATGGAGAAAGTGCCACAGCCCGTGGCACAAATACCGGAGACGGATTCCCTCCCGATTTTGCAACGGCTCGTTGCACAAATTCCCTGGGGCCACAACATCCTGTTGATGGAGAAGATCAAGGATCTCCCTGCCCGCCTCTGGTATATGAGGCAGACGATTGAGCAGGGCTGGGGCCGGGATACGCTGGCAGCCATGATCAAAGGCATGGCCCACGATCGACAGGGAAGAGCGGTCAGCAACTTTGCCGTTCGCCTTCCCTCCCCCCAATCGGAGCTTGCCCGGCAATTACTCAAGGATCCCTATGTATTCGATTTTCTGACCCTTGAGGAACCGTTTCACGAGCGGGAGCTGGAAACCGGATTAGTCCGGCACCTGGAAAAATTCCTGCTGGAACTGGGGTCCGGGTTTTTAACAAGAGTCAGCTATGAAAGGGTGATCCGGGGACGGACCAAGCTAACTGATTATTAATATGGACAATAGGCCTAATTTACCCCCTCAAAACAGGGTAATATTGCGTTTTCCAGCGCCAAAAACAAGCCCTTAAGAGCGTGAACCCAACCAACATTATGCAGACAAGCTGCATCTGGGGTTATGCAATAGGAGGCAACTGTCATAAAATGTTGACAGTTCGAGAGGAGGGCAAACGACAGGTGAAGAGGAAGTGTGATAAATGATAGCTTTTAATCCAAAATTCATCATTACCAACCGCATGACCGCAGCCATCACGCAGATTGAACGGGCACGCGGTTTTCTGGAAGCAGCCCGGCTCTCTGATGATTGGGTTCGGGATATGGGTAACAAAGCCCTTATTAAAGAGGCGCATCATACGACCCATATTGAAGGTACTCAGTTGACTCTGGATCAAGCAGAACGCCTGTGGAATGGAGAGGAAGTGCCGGAAGCCGACCCGGAAGACACCCGGGAACTTCTGAATTATCGTTCGGCCTTTGAATTCGTTTCCGAATGCCTGGACAGTGGTGACCCGATCACGGAAGGACTGATCCGGGAGATTCATCGGAAACTGGTTGAAGGAGTTCGAGGCGGGAAAGCTGATCCGGGCAATTACCGACGTATTCAGAACTATGTTGCCAACGCTTCGACCGGTGAAGTGATCTATACACCGCCATCCGCTGTAGAGGTGCCGATCATGATGTCGGAAATGGTAAAATGGCTCAACGCTGACCTCGAGATACATCCTGTTTTTATCAGCGGTATCGCCCAGTTCCAGTTAGTACATATTCATCCGTTCCTTGACGGCAACGGCCGCACATCCCGCCTGCTGTCAACACTTTGTCTCTACAAGGCGGGATACGATTTTAAACGTCTTTTTACCATCAGTGAATATTATGACCGAGACAGGCCGACCTTTTATAAATCGATCCAAAGCGTGCGTGAAAATGGCATGGATATGACCGTATGGCTCGATTATTTTATCACAGGTTTGGAGACCCAGATGATCGAGGTCAAACAACGAGGAGAGCAAATCATACGGAGAGATGTACTGGTACGGAAGCATGGACTGAATGAGCGGCAAGGTAAGGCTATTGAATTCTTGCTGGGCCAAGGGAAATTAACCATTCAGAATTTTGAGGGCCTTTGCCCTGATGTAAATCGACGTAGTCTGCAACGTGATCTAAAAGAAATGTTGGGCAAGGAACTGATTAAAGAAATCGGAGCCGGACCGACCGATCCAACCCGTCACTATGCGTTATTGGAGCTATGACAAGCTGCGACACGGAGCTGTGACATTACTATGACAACCGCTGTGACACGCTCCGGGAGCACCATACTAAATTCCAACCATAAAATGCACCGGATAAGCCGGTGATTTTCTTGTTGCAAAACTAAGTGAATTTCAGGAATAAGGTGAACAAGGCGCTTGCCGAATTCCGGGGACACCGTACTAACGGCCATGCCAAGTGCGGGCACAACGAAGTATGAAAATTGATCATTTTCATATAAAATTATTGATAAAAGCCTGAGCCTTTGTGTTTATTAAGCATGGTACGATCCGGCTTTGATTTGTTCAAAAATTAAGTATGGTCACATAATGTGAAAGGAGGATTGAACATGGCGAATAGTATTGTACATACATCCAAAATGGCCTGGGTCCTGGACCCGAAAGAACCCATGGAAGGTCCGGTTGCGGACGGCGGCATGATTGTCGCCCGTGTTTCGCCCGGATGCTGGGGAGCGATGATTACGCCCGACTATGCCAGCGGGCACGAAGTTACCCACCCCATAGCCGTTGAAGGCGCTGAAATCGGCGACAGCGTCTGTCTCAGGATAAAGAAGATCAATGTACTGTCCCTTGCCACGACTTCGGGTACCGACAGTTTTATCGAAGGAAATTTTGTCGGCGACCCTTTCGTTGCCAAGAAATGTCCTGGTTGCGGCCTGATCAACCCGAAGACCTATCTGGACGGTGTTGGCGAAGACGCCATTAAATGCGCGGTCTGTAAAACATCCGTTAAGCCATTTCACCTGGATAACGGCTATACCATGCTCTTCAATGCCGAAAGAACCATCGGCGTCACCGTGACGCCGCAGATGTCAGCGGAGATCGCCTGCCAGTCCCTGCAATTCAGCGCCATCCCGGTCGGCTCATGCCAGTATTCCGCGAACCTTCTGGCCAAGGGCGATTTGTCCGGTGTCCTGGCGCGCGTACGCCCCATGGTAGGCAACATCGGATCCTGTCCGGCGGTTGCATTGCCCTCGTCACACAATGCAGGCGACTTTGGCAGTTTTTTAATCGATGCCCCCCATCAATATGCCCTTACCAGTGAACAGCTTCTGCAGCGCACCGATGGCCATATGGACATTAACGAGGTCGGTGAAGGCGCAATGGTTATTGTGCCGGTCAAGGTCGATCAGGCGGGAATCTATGTCGGCGATGTGCATGCCATGATGGGCGACGGCGAAGTCGCAGGCCACACGACGGACGTTTCCGCAGAAGTCATTATCGAGGTTAAGATCATCAAAGGCCTGGCCATTGACGGGCCCATCGTTTTGCCATGTATCGAGAACCTGCCATTGTTGGCCCGTCCTTATTCGGACGCCGAAAAGGACGCGGCAGCCCGACTGGTAAAAAATCTCGGCTTTTCGATCGAAACAGACGCGTATCCGCTGCAGGTGGTGGGTTCCGGTACGGACCTGAATGCGGCGACTGCCAATGGTTTGACCCGGATGGCCGCACTGACGGGTTATTCGATTGCGGAAGTCAAAAACCGCGCCACGATAACGGGTGATATTCAGATCGGCAGGCTTCCGGGTGTCGTGCAGGTAACCATGCTGACGCCGTCTGCAGTTCTAAAGAACCTGCGCCTTCTCGATCTTTATCAGGAGCAATATCCCGGCTGATGACTTTCAAGGAAATCAATCAGGGACGGCGGACGTAACGGACGGGGTCGGGCCACGGAAACTATCTGAAGTTTAAAGAATAATTGCAAATATTGCCCTTTGAAACATGCCTATATTGAGGTTTTGGAGGGCAAAAAAGGCTTTTTTCTCTGAAAGCATATGGCGAGAGCAAAGAGACAATTTATTTTGGACCGTTCTTCGTTACACCGAAGCGATAATAGCTGGATCATCGATAAATTTCAGGATGACAGATCTCGAATTGTTCCAGTGCATAATTTGACCGTTTTGTGCGCCAATTCCAAGGAGTTTACAGCCGTTTTCCTGACCCGCAAGAGCTTCCCTGAATCTCCGGATCCAGCCGGCTCCTTGATATTTTTGGGGGTCTATGACGGGACGCCCTATTTTGCGGCAGACATAAAGTCGGATGAATTGGCTTTAAAATTGAGTCAACAGACAAACGCAAGCTTTCATGATCTTAAATCGGTTCTTTCTTTGCTTGATTATCGCGATTGTGAATTGTTGACGCTGGCGCGTTTTATGACCTATTGGCATTTAAGAAATCAGTACTGCGGAAAATGCGGCCATAAAACCAAAAGCGCAGAAGCCGGCCATGTCCGCATCTGCAACAATGAAGCTTGCAAAGAGTGTTATTTCCCAAGCATGGATCCGGCTGTCATTGTTCTTGTTTCATCGGGCGAACGATGCCTGCTCGGGCGCACGAAGAAGTGGCGCAAAGGGATGTATTCAACGCTTGCCGGATTCGTCGAACCCGGGGAATCCATTGAAGATGCGGTGGTTCGCGAAATCCGGGAAGAAGCAGGCGTGAATATCGAAAAACTGGAATATCGATATTCCCAATCCTGGCTTTTTCCTGGCTCATTGATGCTGGG
>JBBIPX010000144.1:0-2273 GCA_037442625.1 Desulfobacteraceae bacterium | reverse complement strand
AGCGGATTTACATTCGGCATTCTGGGACCCGTAACCATGGCAGGGTATATTCAATCCGTCCTGTTAATGCTTCGCGAGGGTCGCGAACCCAAAGTCCAGGACGTATTTGCCCAGATGCGCCTTTTCTTTCCGCTGTTCGGGTTCTGCGTGCTGGCCTTTATCGCCATCATCATCGGCTTTCTGGTGCTGTTTCTCCCCGGCTTTCTGATGTTTGTCGCGATGACATTCTGCTGTATTTATGCGCTGCCGTTGATGACGGATAAGGGTCTGGGGGTTGTGGACGCCGTCAAGGAAAGTTACCGGATGGCGGTAAAAGACCAGGTCCTCGATCATGTGGTTGTCGTGGTGCTTTATATGGGAATCATTGCCCTGGGCGGGTCCGTCTTTATCGGGTTTCTCATTACCTGCCCGCTGGCGACCGTTTTCCTGGCATCGGTTTACAATGAAAGAACAGGCTCGGTTCCTGAAGTCCGGCCTTAACCGATCCTGCGCATCTTGAACACTGAATGAAACTTGAGACAAGCTGCATGAGACAGTTCGGCTTCATTTTTTTACCCCTGATCGCTGCTCATTCTGGCAATTTCCATAGGAGGGGCATGTTAGGCGTTTTGAAAAAAAAGTTTTCCACCGTGTTCGGATATGCATAATGAAGGTATGAACGACAATCGGAATCCGTCTGAATCGAAAACCGTGGCCGCGGCCCTGGATGTTCTGGACAGCCCCCGGAATACAAACCGCCTGACGCGGCTTCTTCCGTTTCTGGGTCCTGCGTTTATCGCCAGCGTTGCCTACATCGATCCGGGAAATTTTGCAACGAACATTGCCGCCGGCGCGCAATTCGGGTACATGCTGATCTGGGTGATCGCGGTCAGCAACCTGATGGCCATGCTCATTCAGACCCTTTCCGCAAAGCTCGGCATTGCAACGGGCATGAATCTTGCCGAGCACTGCCGGCGGGCATTCCCCAAGCCGGTTGTCATCACCATGTGGATTCTGATGGAACTGGTGGCGATGGCAACTGACCTTGCCGAGTTTCTGGGCGCGGCCCTGGGTTTCAATCTCCTGCTGGGCGTGCCGCTTTTTGCGGGAGCGCTGCTGACGGCGCTTTCCACTTTTTTGATTCTGGGCCTTGAGCGGTTTGGCTTCAGGCCGCTTGAAGCCGTGATCTCCGGCATGGTGGGCGTGGTTACGCTGTGTTATGTGGCTGAGACCTTTATCGTTCAGCCGGATTGGGGCAATGTCCTGTACTTTGCCGTTGCGCCGCATTTCAATGGAAGTGAAAGCGTTGTGCTTGCATCCGGAATTTTAGGCGCCACGGTCATGCCCCATGCCATCTTCCTGCATTCCGCACTGACTCAGGGGCGAATCGTGGTCAGGGACGGCGGCCAGTTAACACGACTGTATCATTATGAAATTGCGGATGTGGTCATCGCCCTCGGGGGCGCCAGCTTTGTGAATGCCGCCATGCTGATCATGGCGGCTGCCACCTTTAACCAGACAGGGCTGACCCACATCGCCACCATCGAAGAAGCCTACCGGACCCTGGAGCCGCTGCTGGGAAAGGCGGCCGGCTGGTTCTTCGGCCTGTCGCTTCTGGTGGCAGGTCTGTCGTCATCAACCGTTGGAACCAGCGCCGGCCAGGTCATCATGCAGGGATTTCTCAAGCGGCATATTCCGGTCTGGATCCGCCGAATGGTGACCATGGCCCCTTCGCTGATCGTCATCGGGATGGGCATGGATCTCACCCACACCCTGGTCATGAGCCAAGTCGTGCTCAGTTTCGGACTTCCCTTTGCCGTCGTCCCGCTGGTGATGTTCACCTCTCGCAGGGATGTCATGGGGGATCTGGTGAATCAGCCGCAGACCACTTTTCTTGCAAGTCTTGTTGCCGCAATCATTATCGCACTGAATTGCTATCTTCTTTTTCAAACTTTCACGGCAGGGTAATGTCATGTTCAAACACATTCTGGTGCCCCTGGACGGTTCGATTCTGGCCGAAGCTGTGCTTCCGGCGGCAGCCTATCTGTCCGGAAAATTCAATGCCAACGTCACCCTTGTTCATATCATCGAAAAAAACGCCCCGCGTGAAATCCATGGGCAGCCGCACCTGAGAGATGCGGCCGAAGCGGCCGCCTATCTGGAAACGATATCCCGAAAGTGGTTTTCGGATGGCCTGCATGTGGATTGCCACGTCCATACCACGGAAGTCGAAAATGTCGCGGAAAGCATCGTGCAGCATACCGGTGAACTGAATAACGACCTGATCGTGATGT
>JBBIPX010000143.1:4643-8431 GCA_037442625.1 Desulfobacteraceae bacterium | reverse complement strand
AGGCACCGGGTGTGAAACCGGCATCCGGACGGCGGATCGATGGGGCTGGGAACATCGCCTTTTAAAATGATGCGATGGCGTTTCAAGGTAGGATCCGGCAGCGGAGAGGCCGAAAGCAGGGCCTGGGTGTAAGGATGCAGGGGATTGGCGTAGAGATCGCTGCTTTTGGCGATTTCAACGATTTTCCCCAGGTACATGACGGCCACGCGGTCGCTGATGTATTCCACAACGCTCAAGTCATGTGAAATAAAGAGATAGGTCAGTCCGAATTCATTCTGCAGGTCTTTTAAAAGATTGATCACCTGGGCCTGAATGGAGACATCCAGGGCGGATACCGCCTCGTCGCAGACCACAAGCTTGGGATTCAGCGCAAGGGCCCTTGCGATGCCGATTCTCTGGCGCTGGCCGCCTGAAAACTGGTGGGGATAGCGCCGCATGTGCTCCTTTCTGAGGCCAACGACTTCCAGCAGATCCAGAATCCGCCGCTCTCTTTCATCCCTGCGTTTCATGCCGTGAATGCGCAGGGGTTCTCCGATGATCTGGGAAACATTTTTCCTGGGATTCAGAGATGAAAACGGGTCCTGGAAGATGATCTGCATCTGCTTTCGAAGATTGCGCACCCGCTCCGGCGAAAAAGCCAGGATATTCTCGCCTTCAAAAAAGACTTCTCCGGATGTGGGTTCTTCCAGGCGAAGGATGGCGCGGCCCAGCGTCGACTTCCCGCAACCCGATTCTCCCACGAGCCCGAGCGTCTCGCCCTGCCGGATCGACAGGGAAACGCCGTCAACCGCCTTTACGGCTGCGATCTGCTTCAGAAACACGCCGCCCAGAATGGGATAGTGCTTGACGATGTTGCCGGCGCGGATCAGAAACCGGGTATCGGGGTTTGCGTCAGACATATTTGAGGCACCGCGCAAAGTGACTGGGTCCTGCGGCAACCATTTCGGGCTCAATTTGCCGGCAGTCGGAAAACACGTCCGGGCACCTGTCGTTGAACATGCATCCGGATGGCAGATTCAGAAGCGATGGAACCGTGCCCTTGATGGTGTTCAGGCGCTTTCCGGAATTTCTCCCCATGACGGGAATGGATTGAAGCAGACCCACGGTATAGGGGTGTTTGGGGTTGGCGAACACCGTGTTCACATCCGCATGTTCCACAACCTTTCCGGCGTACATGACGGCCACGTTCTGTGCCATTTCGGCGATGACGCCCAGATCATGCGTGATAAACAGAATGGATGCGCCGATCTCGGATTTGAGCTTGTTCATGAGATCCAGAATCTGGGCCTGTATGGTCACATCCAGGGCCGTTGTGGGCTCATCTGCGATCATCAGCCGGGGGTTGCAGGCAAGGGCCATGGCGATCATGACCCGCTGGCGCATACCGCCGCTCATCTGGTGGGGATAGTCATCCAGGCGCTTTTCCGGAGCCGGAATGCCCACCAGCCGGAACATGTCGAAAACCCGGTCCCGGACTTCTTTCCCGGTCAGTCTCTGATGGATGCGAATGGATTCTCCCACCTGATTTCCGACAGAATACACCGGATTCAGGGATGTCATGGGCTCCTGAAAAATCATGGAAATCCGATTGCCCCTGATTTTTCGCATTCGGGGCTCTGAAAGCGCAAGCAGATCGGTTCCCTGAAAATCGATGCTGCCGCCGACGATTTTCCCCGGGGGTTCGGGGATGAGCCGGATGATGGAATGGGCCGTGACGCTTTTCCCGCACCCGGATTCCCCCACCAGGCCCAGGGTCTGGCCGGAGGGGATGGTCAGGCTCACGTCATCGACAGCCCTGGCAATCCGGCCGCGCACATAAAAATAAGTTCGCAGGTGCTGAATATCGATAACCGGTTGCGCAGCGTCCATTGATACCTTCAGTCCCTCATCCGCGGGTCCAGGACGTCTCTTAAGCCGTCGCCGAACAGATTAAAGCCCAGCACCGCAATCAGTATCGACAGGCCCGGCATGGTCATGACCCACCATGCCCGAAGCGCCAGGGACCTGCCATCGGCAATCATGGCGCCCCATTCGGGCGTCGGCGGCTGGGCGCCCAGCCCCAGAAAGCTCAAGGCCGCCGCATCCAGAATCGCCGATGCAAGTCCGAGCGTGGTCTGGACAATGAGGGGCCCCAGGCAGTTGGGGAAAATGGTGACAAAAATGATCCGCAGGTTTTCGGCGCCGACGGCGCGGGATGCGGTCACATAGTCTTTTTCGCATTCTTCAAGAACCGATGCACGGACAATGCGGGCATAGCGGGGAATGTAAATGATGCCGATGGCCAGCATGGCGTTTTTCAGGCTGGGGCCAAGATACGCGACCATGACAATGGCCAGCAGGATGCTGGGAAAGGCCAGCAGAATATCCATGGAGCGCATGATCAGGCTGTCCCGAAACCCCTTGTAATAACCGGCAAGGGCGCCAAGAAGCGATCCGACAAAAAAGGCAACGCCCACGCTGGAAACGGCAACCAGAAGAGAGACCCTGGCGCCGTATATGAGTCTGGACAGAATATCCCTTCCCAGATCATCGGTTCCCAGAATATGCGTCCATGTTCCGGAATCATACCAGAGCGGCGGCTTTAACTGGTCATAGAGAGATGCCACAACCGCGCTGTGCGGACTCAGCAGGGGAGCGAGCAATGCCGTCAGAATAAACACAAGGACGATGACAAAGCCCGCAACCGCGGTCTTGTTTCGCCAGAGCTGTTCGATCCGGTCGAAAAAAGGATGGCGGTCTTCGAAATTCTTTGCGGAACCAAGGATTGGCATACGATTCTTTTTGTCGGTTTATTTGACGCTGATCCGGGGGTTGATCACCGCATACAGGATGTCCACAACCAGATTGATGACAATGAAGGTGGCTGCAATAAACAGCGTGCCGCCCTGAATGACGGCGTAGTCGCGCTTCATGACCGCATCGAACATCCATTTCCCCACGCCCGGCCATGCAAAAATCGTTTCCGTCAGTATCGCGCCTCCCAGCAGGATGCCGAACTGGAGCCCGATGGTCGTAACCACCGGAATCAGGGCATTTCGAAGCGCATGCTTGATGACGACCTTGAATTCGGAAAGTCCCTTGGCTTTGGCGGTTTTGATGTAATCCTGCCGCAGCACATCGAGCATGCTGGATCGGGTCATCCGGGCGACAATGGCCATGGGGATGCTGCTCAGTGTTATGGCCGGAAGGATCAAATGCCACACTGCGTCTTTCAATGCAGCCCAGTTTCCGGCCAGAAGCGCATCCAGAATGTAAAACTGGGTTTTGACATTCAGGTCCACACCGATCGTGAGCCTTCCGGACATGGGAACCCATCCGAGAAACAGTGAAAAAATGAGCATCAGCACCAGACCCAGCCAGAAAATCGGCATGCTGACCCCGATCAGGGCGGCGATCATGCTCAGATAATCAAAAATGGAGTGCTGCCGGATCGCCGAAATAATGCCGAAAACAACCCCGAAAAAACAACTGATGAGCATGGCGGCAACGGTCAGTTCGATGGTTGCCGGAAATCGCTCCGTGACCTCTATCCAGACTTTTTGCCGGGTCATGATGGTCTCTCCGAGGTCTCCTTGCAGGAGCCGGCCGATAAAAAGGCCATACTGAACATAAAGGGGTTTGTTCAGCCCGAGGTGTTCCCGGATTTCCTGAACTGCCGCATCTGTGGCGCGCTCTCCCAGCATCAGCTCGGCGGGATCGCCGGGGGTGATGTGAAGCATGAGAAAGACGATGATGGACACCCCCAGAAGGGTGGGAAAAAGCATCAGCACGCGTCGAAGAATATAGGC
>JBBIPX010000143.1:0-4543 GCA_037442625.1 Desulfobacteraceae bacterium | reverse complement strand
CCCCAGTCATAGCTGACGATTCTGGCCTTGATGCCGACTTTGGCCAGATCCGAAATCATGGCCACGCCGACCTTCAAGCCTTCGGGGTTGTAGGGTCTTGCAACCGGCATGGACCACAGCGTGATTTCCGGCAGACCGCTGCCGCCGGGAAATCCGGCAAGTTCCAGTTCTTTCTTGGCCATTTCCGGATCAAACGGATAATCCTGAACCGCATCATTATATCCCCACATGGTGGGCGGAATGGGGTTTTTGGCAACCTGGCCCATGCCCTGGTAAATGTTGTCCACGATGGCTTTGCGATTGATGGCGTAGACAATGGCTTTTCGCATGTGGAGATTCTGCCACAGGGGTTTGGTATGGTTGAAGGACAGGTAGCCGATATTCATGCCCGGCTGAGAAATCAGCACCAGGTTGGGATCTTTGGCCGCCATGGGAACGTCGGCGGCATTGGGGAACTGACAGATGTGAATGCTGCCGGCTTTCAGCTCCAGAAAACGGACGGAGCTGTCCGGAATGGCCCGGAAAACCAGCTTGTCCAGGTAAGGCCCGCCTTTTTTATCCCAGTAATTGGTGTTTTTCTCCAGAAGAATCTGGTCATCCTTTACCCATTTGACGAACTTGAAAGGGCCGGTTCCCACAGGGTTTCGAACGAATTCCTTGGGGTTTTTCAAAAAGGCTGTCGGGCTGATGATATCGGCCAGGCGCATTCCCATATTTGCCAGAAACGGGGCTTCAACCTTTTTCAGTTTGAAAACGACGGTGTTCTCGTCAATGGCTTCGATGCTGTCCACGGTACTGTCCATTTCCATGGTCGCCCAGTATTCCGGGGTTTTTTCCTGGGCCGGGATTTCCCAGCCTTTACCGAAAAACTTGAGCTTCGGCTCCTTCATCTGCCTGCCCAGGGAAAAGACGACAGCATCGGCATTGAACGGGGTTCCGTCATGGAATTTGACGCCTTTTCTCAGGTAAAAGGTGTAGGCTTTGCCGTCGGCGGAGATGTCCCAGGATTCCGCAAGCCCCGGTTCAATTGTGGTGCTTTCATCCGCATAGTCCACCAGGGATTCGAACACGTTGTCGCAGATCATGAATGAATTGCCGTCGGATTCATAGGCAGGATCCAGCCCCACGCTGTCTCCGCCGCGTCCGAAAATCAGCGTTCCTCCGGATTTGGGCCCGGCTGCCAATGCAGCGCCGGTAAACAGAAAAACAAGTGCGGTGATCAATACAGCAGTTTTCTTACCCATGCGCACATCCCTCCTTGATATCAGATTGTTGCCTGGTTGATGAAGCGGATTCATTGTTTTCATTTGGGTACATTAATGCAAGAAAAAACATTTGATGAATAACAAAATGCGGGTCTGAAGTCAAAAACTAAGAAAAGGTCCGGCGGGATGGTTGAAACGAACCGCAGGCGGAAACGCCCGGATCGAGGTTTTCCGCCTGCCCGGTAATTTAACGCTTTCAAAAAAAGCCGGGAATCGGCTTTCCCCGCCACCCCGGTGGGAGCCGGAGTGACGGGAGCCGGGGCTTATCACGGCGCCGTCTAATTAAAGTTGATTACCAGTTGAACACCTGGTCCAGATCTTTGTCATTGACCTGAAAGGTGACGTTGTGGGGCGCCAGGGATTCTTTCTTGAAATATTCCGGAAGCCGGTCGTCCTTGCTGGTGAAGCCGGCGCGGGCGTTAAAATCCCTTTCGTTTGTCAAGATGGATTTACCGAGGGCAACCACGTCATCGCCGGTGAGGTTCTGACCGGTAAAGGCGCTGAGAATGTCCACCAGCGACTGGAAAGTATCCGGCTGATCCAAAATGGCAAAGGCGATGAAAAGACACATGCCGGAGGCGTCAATGGCGGCTGTTGCGATCTGAAGGTTTCGGGAAAGTTCGATCTGGCCTTCGGGTTTCAAGGCATTGACGTTTCCGCCGACGCCAAGGACATTGGCCGTTACCGCATACCCGGCGGTATGATCCGCGCCCATGGTGGTGGTGGCGTAAGTTACGCCCATGCCCTGGACGGCACGGGGGTCGTAGGCCGGCATGGACTGGTTTTTAACCACCGGCACCCGCTCGATACCGAAAACTTTTCCGGTCAGGCCGGCGCCGTTTCCGAGAATGCGCCCCAGATGACTGCCTTTGCCCACTTCCTTGATCAGGTTGATGGCGGCTTCGGCATCTCCGAATTTGGCAATCCCCGCATCCATGGCAACCGCAATCGTTGCTCCCATCTCGATGGTATCAATGCCGAAGTCATCATCCAGGAAATCCATCATGGCGATGGCATCCAGATCAGCGATGCCGCAATTGCCGCCATGAGCCCAGACGGTTTCATATTCCGGCTGCTTGGTCAGAAAATTACCGTCCTTATCCGCAAACGTTCCGGAGCAGCGGATCACGCAGCCTTTATGACACCCGCAGGTAGGGTTGCTGCCCCTTGCTTTTTCAAGTTCGGCCAGGGCTTCGCCGCTGATTTTGGCGGCTCCCGCAAATTGGCCTTTCTTGAAATTATACGTCGGATAGCCGCCGGCTTCATTGATCACGTTGGTAAGAACATTGGTGCCATAAGCGGGAAGGCCTTCTCCGGTAACCGGATGCTTTCGCAGACCCTGAACGAAGTTCTTGTTGGCTTCCTTGAATTTTTCAGGATCTTTTGCGCTGCGCATGGGCATTTGCGAATCGTCCAGAACAATGGCCTTGACCTGCTTGGACCCCATGACCGCGCCGACGCCGCCGCGCCCGGCATGACGGGTCGGCCGCTGTTCCATGTCCGTAACCGCAACCGTTGCTGCCGCCATTTTCATTTCTCCGGCCTGCCCGATGGAGATGCATGCCACCTTGTCCCCGTATTGGGCCTTGATCTTTTCCACCAGCGCATAATTGCCAAGCATCTTGAGGTTGCTGTCGGCGGTGATCTTCACCCCGTCCTTGTTGATGAAGACCTTGTAGAGGGCATCATCCCTGGGTTTTCCTTCCAGAATGATGGCGGCATAGCCGAGCCTGGCCAGTACCTGGGCCGCCTGCCCTCCGGAATTGGCTTCCTTGATCCCGCCGGTCAGGGGGCTCTTGCATCCCACGGAAAGGCGCCCGGACATGGCTGCTGCGGAGCCGCTCAGCAGTCCCGGAGCAATGACCAGTTTGTTGTCTTCGCCCAGCGGATGGCACAGGGGAGGCACTTCCCTGGCGACCACCGCCGATGTCATGGCGCGTCCGCCCAGACCGGCGTAGTCCCCAGCGGGTTCAATCCGAATAGCCGGGCCGTTTTCAGCGCCCATATCGATCCTTAGAATTTGATCCATGGAAAACCCTCCTTTTTATCAATTTATGCTTCGTTATGTTAATAATAACAGCTTGGTTTGCATAAAAAAACACTGCTAACCGGCTAAAGATCGCGGTCTTTGGCCGGTTGTTCAAACAGAATCGGGAATTCTTAACGACATGACGGATGAAAATCTATCCGTTTTTCCGTTCAAATGCAATCATGAAATCCGCAAGGGCTTGAACCGACGCCAGCGTCGTTGCATTATAGATGGATGCCCTGCAGCCGCCGACCGAACGGTGCCCTTTCAGACCGCCGAAATCATTGGCCAGGGCTTCCTGAACAAATTGTTTTTCAAGGTCTTCCGATGGCAGCCGGAAGGTGACATTCATGAGGGATCTGCCGGAAGGATCGGCGGTTCCCTGATAAAAACGGCTCTTATCCATCAGCTCATAAAGACAGCCGGCCTTTTTCCGGTTGATGGCATCCATGGCATCCAGGCCGCCGATGGTTTCTTCCAGCCATTTCATGACAAGCTGAATGGTATAGACCCCGAAACACGGCGGGGTGTTGTACATGGAATTTTTGGATGCGTGCGTGGTGTATTTCAGCATCGTGGGGATGTTTTTTTGCGGCGTGCGTTTGAGCATATCCTCCCGGATGATGACCACGCATACCCCGGCAGGCCCGATGTTTTTCTGGGCGCCGGCGTAGATCAGGCCAAAAGGCTTGACGTCAAAGGGCCGGCTCATAAAATCCGAGGACATGTCGGCAACCAGCGGCGCGCCCTTGACGTCCGGATAGGCGGCCCACTGCGTTCCCTTGATGGTGTTGTTGGAAGTGATGTGAACGTAGGACGGGTTCTGACTGAAAGCGATGTTTTCCGGAATATAGCAAAACCCCCGATCTTCGGATGAAGCCGCGACCTTGATGTTTTTTCCCAGAAGCTGGGCTTCCTGAATGGCTTTGGTGGCCCAGGTGCCGGTATTGACATAGTCGGCGCAGTCTCCGTCCGCAAGACAATTCATCGGAATCATGGCAAACTGGAGGCTCGCGCCGCCTTGAAGAAACAGCACCTGATAGGTGTCATCCAGCTTCAGGAGTCTTCGGATTCTGGCAACGGCGTCGTTGATGACATCATCAAACCATTTGGACCGGTGGCTGACCTCGGTAATGGACATGCCGGAGCCCTTGAAATTCAGAAACGATTCCTGGATTTCCTGTAAAACCGGCAGGGGAAGGGCCGCAGGCCCGGCGTTGAAGTTGTGAATGCGTTTTTCAGACATGAA
>JBBIPX010000142.1:0-8660 GCA_037442625.1 Desulfobacteraceae bacterium | reverse complement strand
ATCGGTGTTATCGGCGCATGGAAACAGCAAGGCAAAACCGTAATACCCTTCAAAAAAGGTCCGGATTACATTGATGCAGGCTGGCTTGCCCTTGCGGCCGGCCAGCCCTGTTACAATCTGGATTCCTTTCTTCTTGATCAGACCCAGCTTCTCAAATCCTACATGCGTCACGCAACGCCATCGGGTATATCTGTTGTTGAAGGGAACCGCGGCCTCTATGACGGGATCGACATGAAGGGATCCACCAGCACGGCGGAGCTCTCGAAACTGCTGGGGCTGCCCGTGGTTCTCTGTCTGGACTGCACCAAATCCACCCGCACCATGGCGGCGGCCTTGCTGGGATGTCTGCACTTCGACACGGAAGTCTCTATTCAAGGCGTTGTCCTGAACCGGGTCGCCGGCAGCCGTCACGAGCAAATCGTCAGAAGCAGCATCGAGCATCACTGCGGCATACCGGTTATCGGCGCGATTCCGGCCATGGACAGCCACCAGTTTCCGGAGCGCCATATGGGGCTGGTGCCGACGCCGGAGCATGCATGGGCTGCCGGATCCGTCAATGCCGTATCCGCTGTGGTGAAAGCATGCCTGGATCTGGACAGGCTGGAGGCGATCGCCAATCGCGCGCTTGCTGTGAAAGCGCCGGAAAATCCGTCAATTGAAAGATCGATGCCTGAAAGCGTGGAACGGCCGAGAATCGGAATCATCCAGGATGCCGCCTTCCAGTTTTATTATCCGGAAAACATCGAGGCGCTGAGTCTGGAAGGCGCCGAACTGGTTTTCCTGAGTCCGCTGACGCAGCGGCATCTTCCGGCGGATCTGGATGCCCTGTATATCGGCGGCGGATTTCCGGAAACCCATGCGCGCATTCTGGCCGAAAATACCGGCTTCAGATCGGAGCTTAAGCAACTGGCCGAGGCGGGTCTCCCCATCTATGCCGAATGCGGCGGCCTGATGTATCTGGGAAAAGAAATTGTTCTGGAGGATGTATCCTATCCCATGGCCGGCGTGCTGCCGGTTGTTTTCGGCTTGAGCCCAAAGCCGAAAGGCCACGGATACACGGTGGTGACGGTTGACGGGAAAAACCCGTTTTATCCCGAAGGCATGGAAATCCGGGGTCATGAATTCCATTATTCCTGGGTGGCATCCTTTGAGGAAACAGCGGATTGCAGGCTTGCATTTTCAATGAAACGGGGAACCGGCTTCATGAATCACCGGGATGGCGTCTGCTATAAAAACATCCTGGCCACTTACACCCACATCCATGCATCCGGAACCCCCGAATGGGCCAGAGCACTGGTTCGAAATGCAGTTGCGTTTCGAAGGCAGAAGTCTGAATTATGAAGGGAAGACCAATGTCGCCGGATAGTTGTCTCTCTTTTCTTTATCCTCCACAATTCATCTTTCATCCTTATAAAATCACCAGTTTTTGAACGGCTTTCACAATGGCTTCAGGCTCATCCATAATCTGTATGATGTCGATGTCATCCGGAGAAATCCTTTTCTCCTTCAGAAGATTGGCTTTTATCCATTCAATCAGCCCCGTCCAGTAGTCCTTCCCGACCAGGATCACGGGAAAGGGCCGGATGCGGTGCGTCTGGATGAGGGTGACGGCTTCGAAAAGCTCATCCAGGGTGCCAAACCCGCCTGGGAAAATAATATAGGCCATGGCGTATTTGACGAACATCACCTTTCGGATAAAAAAGTATTTGAATTCCTGGGTAATGTTGGCATAGGCATTCGGCCTTTGTTCATGGGGCAGCAGGATGTTGAGCCCTACGGAAACCCCGCCGGCCTCGGCAGCCCCTTTGTTGGCGGCTTCCATGATGCCGCCGCCGCCGCCGGTAATGATTGAAAAATTGAGCTTAGCAAAACGCATGGCCAGGTTTTCGGCTTTTTGATAGATCGGCTCATCCGGAGTTACCCGCGCGGAGCCGAAAAAACTGATGGCAGGCCCGATATCATGAAGGGCTTCAACCCCGTCGACAAATTCTCCCATGATTCGGAACAGGCGCCAGGACTCCCCCAGCTTGATATCGTCAATCAGAAATTGTTTTTCCATAGAGGAATTCCTTTAACTTCTCTCGGCGTCCAGCCGGGTTCAGACCCTTCAGGACTTTCCGTTAAACCCGATCACGACCCTGCCCCGATCCACGATGACCGGCACCCGGCGGTTTCCTTCGGCGTATTTGAGCATGGCGTCCATCTTGGCGGCATCCGACAGTACATCCTCATATATCACCGACTTTCCATCCTTTTTGTATGCTTCACGAGCAGCCGTTGTGAAGGGTCAGGTGTTTTTCCCGAAAATGGTGACGGATTCCGTCATGGCCGCATTTCCTTTCAGGGGGTTTTGTTTTGAATCTTCGCCCATTCATCTTTGAGGGAAACGGTTCGATTGAAGACCATGGCCTTTTCGCATGAATCCACCGTGTCCACGCAAAAATAGCCGAGGCGTTCGAACTGATACCGGCTGCCGGGCGCGGCATCGGCTAGCCCGGGCTCGAGTTTGCACTCCGAAAGTTTTTCCAGGGAATCGGGATTGATGAATGCCTTGAAATCGGCGCCTTCCTTTGCGTTGTCCGGATCGGGCCGGGTAAACAGGTGATTGTAAAGGCGCACTTCCGCGTCGATGGCATGAGCCGCGGAAACCCAGTGAAGGGTTGCCTTGACCTTTCTGCCGTCCGGGGCGCCGCCGCCGCGGGTCTCCGGATCATAGGTGCAGTGCAGCTCCAGGATGTTCCCGGTGCGCTCGTCTTTGACCACCCGCTGACACTTGATATAAAACGCATAGCGAAGGCGGACTTCGCGTCCCGGGGCAAGGCGGTAGAATTTCTTGGGCGGATCTTCCAGAAAATCGTCGGCTTCGATGTAAAGCACCCTTGAAAAAGGCAGGCTCCGGGAACCCATCCGCGGATTGTCGGGATGAAAGGGCGCCTCCAGCAGCTCCACCTGATCCTGCGGGTAATTGTCGATGACAATGCGAAGGGGTTTTAGAACCGCCATGACGCGGGGGGTGTTTTCATTCAGGTTTTCCCGGACGCAGTGTTCCAGAAGCGCCATATCCACCGTGCTGTCTCTTTTGGCGACCCCGATCCGTTCGCAGAAATTGCGGATCGCCTCCGGCGGGTAGCCTCTTCGGCGGATACCGGAAATCGACGGCATTCTCGGATCGTTCCAACCGGTTACTCTCCCGGTTTCAACAAGTTCGATCATTTTCCGCTTGCTGAGAACCGCATAGGTCAGATTCAGCCGGGCGAATTCGATCTGCTGCGGGTGGCAGGCAATTTCCAGGGTATCCAGCACCCAGTGGTAAAGGGCCCGGTTGTTCTCAAATTCGAGCGTGCAGATCGAATGGGTGATTCCTTCAAGGGAATCCGACAGGCAGTGGGTAAAATCGTACATGGGATAAATACACCACTTGTCGCCGGTACGGTGATGGGATGCGTGGCGGATGCGGTAGAGGGTAGGGTCGCGCATCACCAGGTTCGAGGCCGCCATGTCGATTTTCGCGCGAAGGACATGGGCGCCATCCGGAAAATCACCATTTCGCATCCGGGTGAACAGATCCAGATTTTCTTCAACCGGACGGCCGCGGTAAGGGCTGTCTTTGCCGGGCTCTGTAAGCGTGCCGCGGTATTGCCGGATTTCGTCGGCACTCAGGCTGCACACATATGCCTTGCCTTTTTGGATGAGCTGAACCGCATAGTCGTAGATTTGTTCAAAATAATCCGAAGCATAATAGAGCCGGTTTTCCCAGTCAAAGCCCAGCCATCGGACGTCTTCCTGAATGGACCGGACATATTCGATTTCTTCCTTGCTGGGATTGGTATCATCGAAGCGCAGGTTGCAGACGCCGTCGAATTCGGCCGCAAGTCCGAAATTGAGGCAGATGGATTTGGCGTGACCGATGTGCAGATAGCCGTTCGGCTCCGGCGGAAAGCGGGTCATGACCTGCCGGTCGTATTTATGATTCTGGATGTCATCGATGATGATGTTTCGAATAAAATTCGATGAAGGACTTTGATCCGTGGATGTCATACCCTTTTCCCTTTTCCTATCGCTTCCGGCTTTCGACTCTTTCCCGCTCAAGCTCCTCCTTGCTCAGGGTCCAGAATGGCGTGCCGTCTTTTGTCAGGCGCAGCTTGTATTCAAAGAAATCCCCCTTTGAAATCTTGGAAGCGATCACGACATCTTCGTTGTTGATTTCCACCCACACGCCTTTGATCTTGACCTTGTCGTCCTTTTTAATGCCGATGGCTGCCGGATCGACAAACCAGCGGGGCCCCAAATGTACCGTGACGACATCGCCTTCCGGATCCTTGACAAGCAGCGCAACGCCGGGTGACATGCCGGTAAACGGGATGATTTCCTTGAATCCGGTGATGGTTCCCTTGAAGCTGTCTCGATCGCTGGGCACATAGAGTTTGTCATATTTGCTGTTTCTTTCCCATCCCCCCATGTCTTTTTTTTCTTCAGCCGCACCAAAGCCTGCGAGCAAAAAAACGGCAAGAATGCCTATTGCAATACGATATCTCATGCGGTACTCCTTTCAAAACATCGGATTCCAAGCCGGGATAAATCGGCATGCCGCCAAAAAGATAGCGGCTAAGATCAATGAATTTCAAATCACCCTGGATAATCGCAATCCCTTATAAATCGTCATTGCGCCGGTGAAACACCGACTTGCATATAAAAAAGGGAACAAGCCGCGGGCTTATTCCCTTAAATGAACAAAGGCGGCGGGTGATGCTGGCGTCCCGCCGTTTGGCCTTACCGCATGGCCGATCGGGGAGCCTTGCCTGCCAGGGGGCTGTAAATCTTCATTATCGCCACTTTCATGACGTCAATGGTTTTCATGTTGCAGATAATATCCAGAAGCGTGGCTTCTGCCGTTTCGGGAAGGACACAGGCATTGGAAGCATCGAAAACCAGATCCGGAAACCCCTTGACGAGTTTTTTCTGCTCTTTGGCGCTGACTTCAACCTGAATGGCTTTCTTCCCGCCCACTTCCTTGATTTGACCAGCCAGTCCCGCAGCGTCGAGTTTTTTCTGCTTATCATCGGTCATGAAAATATTGATGTAAAAATCTGCCATGTGTATCCTCCCATCTAAAAAATGTTGTGTGGTTCACCAGTCTCCAATTTGCCTTCAGCCCGCATCTTGATGCAGGTGGCGATTCTATATTATGACGGACGGTTTCTGTCAAGTAGGGGCGAATAATTATTCGCCCCCGGTATCCCCTGTCAGCCGGATAGCGGCCGGTTACCGCTATCCATACAGAGCGGCCGGGCATGATAATCCAGGGATTGAATCTTCTGGGAAAGACGGCTGCTTTGCTGCTCCGAGCATTCAGGGCAGAGCCCCACAAATTCCAGTCGATGTCCGGTAATGGCATATCCGGTTTCCGATTTCAGCGACGGATGGAAATCAAAGTGGATGTTTTCCGGGACATCATCAATGCGGTGGCAGTTCAGGCACCTCAGGTGGTAATGATCCTTGGTGTTTCCGTCAAACCGCTTGAGCTTGCCGCAGATTTCTATTTTCTGGATTTCTCCCAATTCCGAAAGGATTTCCAGATTCCGGTAAACCGTTCCCAGGCTGATACGGGGAAGAAACCGCCGGACCATTTCATAGACTTCATCAGCGCTGGGATGGGTCATGACTTTTCGAAGTTCCTGAAGAATCACCTGGCGCTGACGGGTCATTCGGAGTCGTGAGTCGTCTAACAAAATTCATCGTCCTTTTGATTCGCGGTTCTCGATGGGGGCAAAGGAACAGGTTTCAGGACCGCAGTAATCGCCGACATATTCGGACTCCGGGCGGTAGAGAACGGGCTTTGAAGAAGCACCGGCATACTGTTCCTCAATAACATGCGTCACCCATCCGGCAACCCGGGAAACGGCAAAAACCGGTGTGAACAGATCGATGGGGATTCCCATGGCATAATACAGGGATGCGCTGTAAAAATCAACGTTCACCACGATATCCATGCCTTTTTTCCGGTTGAACGCGGCCTTGGCCCGGGTTTCCAGGAGCCTGGAAATATCGTACCAGCGGGTATCGCCGATTTTCTCTCCCATGGTCTTGGACAAGGGCGCCAGAATAAATGCGCGCGGGTCATCCACATTGTATACCGCATGACCCAGCCCCATGATTTTGCGGCCGGCCGCAAACTCGGTCTGAACAAAGGATTCCACGGCATCCGGCGTGCCGATCTTCAGCAGCATATCCATGACCCGGGCATTGGCGCCGCCGTGCAGCTCTCCGGACAGGGATCCGATTGCCGCCGACACCGCCGCATACATGTGGGCACGGGTGGAGGCCACTTCGCGGGCGGCAAATGTCGATGCGTTGAAGGAATGCTCGGCATGCAGCACCAGGCAGACATCCAGAAAACTTGCGATTTGAGGATCCGGGGTTTCCTTTTTCAGCATATACAGGAAATTGGCCGCATGATCCAGGCCGGGGTCGGGCAATACTGGCTCCAGGCCGTGCCGGATCCGGTGCCAGGCGGCAACGAGAGTGGCAGTCTTTGCAATCAGGCGGATGGCCGTGCGGATAGCACCGTCCTGAGTAGGCTGTTGCAGCTCGGGGTCATGGTTGGCCAGCATGGAAACCGCGGCCTGAAGAACGTCCATGGCAAGAGCGCCGGCCGGCCGGGTTTTGAGTGCGGCAATCAGGTCCGCATGAACCTCGCGCTCCCTGGAAAGTCGGCCCTTGAAATCCAGAAGCTCGGCTTGGGATGGCAGCTTTTCAAACAACAGCAGATAGGCGACTTCCTCAAAGGATGCCCGGGATGCCAGATCCTGAATTGTATATCCCCGGTAAATCAGTCTTCCGGCGTCTCCGTCCACATGGCTGATGCGGGTCTGCGCGATTTTGACGCCCCGAAGTCCGGTATTGAGAATGATTTTGCAGTTATCCATGATTCACCTGGCGCCTTGCCGCGTTAATAGTCAATCCACATATCGGCCTCATTGCCGCAGTGCTTGCAGGTGGCGGTGCCCTTGATTTTTTTGGGTTCGGCCGGCCGGGTTTTGGATTCAGCCGTTTTCGGAGAAGCCGCTGCAGGTTCATCCGGAAGCGTGCAGGTGATTTCCATTTCAGCTTCGTTTCCGCAATTTTCACATTTGCAGACCTGTTTTTTGACAACGCTTGACATCTGTTTTCCTTTCCTTAAAGATGGATCTGAAAAAGTCCTGGAACGGACCAAAATATTATCTTGATCTATAATGATTCTTATTCATGATTCAGACAGATGTGTCAATAAAAAATTCAGGATTGCGGGATCTTGAGTCACAGCAGGGGCGGCGGCTTCAATCAGTAATTTACATCGGGCGCTTTCTTCCGGTATATGATGCTCCGGCTGATAAGGGCATTTCATCTTGCCAAAAATCTCGGCAGGATATAGAATGCACTTGAAAACAAGGCACCATGGGCGTATGTAACTCACCGGGCGGAGCTGTAGGGTAAGGTCAAATGTTCATTTCCCTGTCAGTGCAAGGAGGATGGATATGGATGTCATCGAAGGTGTTCGGGCGGCGATCAAGGAAATGATGCTACCGGAGCTGGACCGGATCCGGGAAGAAAACAAGGAAATCAAGGCCACATTGGTCATGATCAATAAGCGCCTGGATGATGTGAATCTCCATCTGGCCGATCAGAGTCGACGCATTGATGCGACCCGGGAAGAGCTGGGCGCACGTATTGATGAGACCAACAAGCGAATTAATGAGGCCAACACGCGGATTGATTCCATGTCTGGAAAATTCGATATCCGCCTGGATCGACTCTACGAGGTGATTGTCCGGCGGGATGAGCATCAGGCGGCGGAACGGCGAATCGCCGCGCTGGAGAAGGATGTGGCGGAAATCCGGCTTCGGCTGGCGGCATAGCGGAAAAAGAAGGAAGTGATGAAGCGTTTCAAACAGGCGAAATGGGGAAAATAATAATCCTGCGGGTCATTGCCAGGCTCAACGTCGGAGGGCCTGCCGTTCATGTCCACCTGCTGACAACAGGACTGAATCCTGAGCGGTTTGAATCCATTCTGGTCACCGGTTCGATTTCCGATCAGGAAGGGGACATGAGTTACCTGTTTCAAGGGGACTCATACCAGCAATGCCGGATATCCGTTATGCGGCGGGACATCAGTTTTGCAACGGACATACGGGTAATCTATCGGATTTTCCGGCTTATGTGTCGGGTTCGGCCGGATATCGTTGAAACGCATACGGCTAAGGCGGGTTTTACGGCCCGTCTGGCTGCATTGATCTATAACTTTTTTTTCACGAAAAAGATCAAAATTGTCCATACGTTCCACGGACATATATTTGAAGGCTATTTCAACAGATTGAAATCCGTGCTGTTTGTCCAAATTGAAAAGTTTCTTGCCAGAGGCACGGATGTTATTATCGCCATCAGTGATTCCCAGCGAAAGGACCTGGCTGAAAAATACCATATCGCTCCTTTGGAAAAGATCAGGGCTGTTGAACTGGGATTTGATCTAAAGCCATTTCTTTCCTGTGCCCGATTGAATGGGAGCTTTCGAAAGAAACTTGGCGTCAGCGACAAGACGCTTCTGATCGGTATCATCGGACGACTGGTTCCCATCAAAAATCATGAAATGTTTTTTGATGCAGCCGAACTTTTCCTGAAGGCAA
>JBBIPX010000141.1:0-8784 GCA_037442625.1 Desulfobacteraceae bacterium | reverse complement strand
CCATCCCCGAATACTTCGGAAAGGACATCGAAATCCAGATCCTGTCCCCCCAGGTCCGGGGCAGCCTGGGAACGATCAGTCTGAATCAGTCCATCCAGCAGGCCGTCAATCCGGAGCAGCCGGGAAAAAAGCAACTAAAAATCGGCGAGCGGGTCTACCGGATCGGCGACCGGGTGATTCAGACCCGCAATAACTATGACCTGGGCGTTTTCAACGGGGACATCGGCAGGATCACGGAGATCGACCTTGAGGACTACGCATGCATGATTCAATTCGGGAAACAGGCACCGATTACCTATGCACGCGAGGATTTGACCGAAATATCGCTTGCCTACGGGATTACCATTCATAAATCCCAGGGCAGTGAGTTCGATGCGGTGATCATTCCCGTTGCCACGCAGCATTTCAAGATGCTTTTCAGGAATCTGATCTATACGGGGTTGACAAGGGCCAAGCAGTTGTGCGTATTTGTCGGCAGCCGCAAAGCGCTTTCAATGGCCGTCAAGCAGATGGACAACCGGAAGCGGCAGACGGCGCTCGGCTTTCTGGTGATGAATTAAGAATTGATGGCTTCATAAACGAACATGACAAATTACATGTCGCCCCCGAATATGAAAATGATTATATTTGAGACATAACTTGCAAAAGCAACCCAAAGAATTAGAAATCCAGTTAAATTATTATTACCTGAGACTTGTAAAACATCGGGGATACAAGTGTAATTATAATGAATCTGGTTATTTACTATTTGGTTTAATTTTGCATTCATGTAATTTATAACGCTATCATAGCGCAAGGGTTATCTTTGTGCCATTACTTGAGACTATTTTCACGGTAAAAAGCTGGGTTACGCCGCTTTGCGGCGCTGTATCACCAACCAACTTCAGGGAAGTTAGTTAGAAGTCGAAATTGTGATGGCAAAGATAAAAGTTCAAGATCAAGGCGCGCAAATCCTGAGGACCGGCGTTCCGCCTGCCGTACATACAGTACGCCGCAATGACGAAGGATGCAGCGCAACGCAGATATTGAACTTTTTGCGAAGCCATCAAGGATTCAATTCTTGATATTTTATATTGACGCGGGGGAATTGCGATGATCAACGGGCACGGCGGAAATATCTTTGAAACGGCGGATAAACTGGGATGCGACCCCATGGATGTTCTAGACATGAGCAGCAATGTAAATCCGCTGGGCCCCATGCCCGGCCTGATGCACCATCTTCACGAGCATCTGGACCGGATCATCGCGCTGCCGGAGGCAGGGGCAGGCGGCATTGTCCGGGCGTTTTCAAGCCGTCACGGCATCGACCCTGAAAACGTGCTGGCGGGAAACGGCACAACGCAGTTGATCTATACCCTCCCTGCCGCCCTTGAAATCAGACAGGCCCTGATCCTTGGCCCCACATACTCGGATTATGCCGATGCCTGCCGCATGCACGGCGCAGGCTTCCGGTTTGCGCTTTCAGATGAAAATTCATCCTTTTGCCATGACCTGGATGCACTGGATATTCAAACCTGCGATACGGTCTTTATCTGCAACCCGAACAATCCGACCGGAACCCTGATTCCGTCCCAAACCCTTTCCGCCCTGTGCCGGAGATATCCGGACACCCGCTTTGTCATTGACGAGTCGTATCTGCCGTTCGTCCCGGAGGAAGCGGCAAGGAGCCTGATCGGCGCCGCCCTGCCCAACGTCATCGTTTTGAACTCCATGTCCAAGATATTTCGCATTCCGGGTTTGAGGATCGGATTTGTCACGGCGCATCCGGACAGTATCGAAAAGATCCGCCGCTACATGCTGCCCTGGAGTGTCAACGCCCTGGCCCAGGCCGCCGTGATGTACCTGATGACCCAAAAACAGGAAGTTGCCGAATTCGTCCAAACGACCCTGGCCTATTTATCCGGAGAAAGGCAATTTGTCATGAACGGCCTGTCCCTTGCTCCGGGAATCCGGCTTTTTCCCAGCACCACCTCATTTATCCTGGCAAAGCTGGACAGGCTTACCGCAGAAGCCGTCTCGCGCCACCTCCTGAGCCACCGGATACTGATCCGGGACTGCGGCAATTTTCAGGGCCTATCCGGTAAATTCATCCGCATTTCACTGAAAACCCGAAACGTGAATCAAATCCTGACGGACAGGCTGCGCGAATGCTGCGAAACAGCGGCATCCTGAAAGGGCCCTTGTTTTTGCCGGACGGATTTAGATCTGGGCGTTTTTGATGGCCACTTCCGCAAATGTTTTGATGTCCGCAAGAATCCGGGTGGCGGCATCCAGAAGCTCCATGGCGATTGCGGCCCCCGTCCCCTCGCCCAGGCGAAAACCCAGATCCAGCAAAGGTTCGATACCGAGCCGCTCGTGCATGTACCGGTGACCGGCCTCAACCGACCGGTGGCTCGTAAACAGATACGCCTTTGCGGCCGGCGCCAGCTCACAGGCGATCAGGGCCCCGGCGGTCGAAATAAATCCGTCACAGACCACGGGAATCCCATTTGCCGCGGCGCCGATCACAAGGCCGGCAAGGCCTCCGATTTCGAATCCGCCGACCTTGGCAAGGACATCGATCGGGTCATGCGGGTCGGGCGTCAGCATCTGAAGGGCCTTTTCGATGACGGCGATCTTGTTTGAAAGGGCGGCGTCATCGATGCCCGTTCCGCGACCCGTGAGCCTTTCAACCGGAATTGTCGAAAAAGCCGCAATGACCGCCGTGGACGGCGTGGTGTTGCCGATCCCCATGTCCCCTGTGCCAAGCAGGTGCAGCGGCCCCTGTCCGCAGAGCTCCTCGACGATCTCGATGCCGGCCTCGATGGACCTGACAGCCTCCTCCCGCGTCATGGCCGGCCCTTTGGCGAAATTGGCCGTTCCCTTTCCGATTTTTTTGTGGAAGATGGGAAGGGCCGGATCAAAATCGAAATTGACGCCAAGATCCGCCGCAATGACCCTGGCGCCCGCGTGCTTTCCGAGCACGTTGATCGACGCCCCGCCGCCGACGAAATTAAGAACCATCTGGGGGGTCACTTCCTGAGGGAACAGGCTGACCCCTTCCGCGACAACCCCGTGGTCGCCGGCGCAGGTGACGATGACCTTGCTTTGCAGGCGAACATCAAGGGTTCCCGCAATGGCGGCCAGCCGGGCCGAAACGTCCTCGAGAATTCCGAGGCTTCCGGCCGGGCGCGCCTGATCCGCAAGCCTTGCAAGGGCCTTTTCGTAAACCGTTTTATCGGGCGTCTTTATGGAACCGACGGCACGTTTTAGTTTCTCCATTTTTCGATTTCCTTTGTTATCTTTGATGAACGCATGACAATTCAAGACAAGGGGTCAGTCGCGCAGGCAATTTTATCGCCGCGGATATCGTCCCTGAAAACCTCCATGCCCTTTTTCATGGCGCAGAAATCACCGCACATGGTGCAGGTCTGCGCCTCCCGGGGCGCCCGCTCGGCTCTTTTTTTCCTTGCGATCTCCGGAAAGAGAAGCTCTTTTTCCAGATCGTCCCAGCGCATGTCCCGCCTGGCCAGCCCGGCCCGCTTCTCCCGCTGGCGCCGGTGCGGATATTTGGCGATGTCTCCGACCCGAACAGCCAGCCGGGTAACCCGGACGCCTTCCCGGACATCGGCCTCGGTCGGCAGCGCCAGATGCTCCGCGGGCGTGATGTAGCAGATCAGGTCCGCGCCGTAGCGCGCCGAATGGGCGGCGCCGATGGCGGCTCCCACATGGTCGTAGCCCGCTCCGGTATCCAGGGGAATCGGGCCGAGCACATAATACGGGGCATTGCCGCTCATCCGCTTTTCCAGCATGATGTTGCCCTCGATCTCATCCAGGGGAACATGGCCGGGGCCTTCCACCATCATCTGGCATCCCATCTCGCGGCCGAGTTCGGCCAGCTCGCAGTTGATGATCATCTCGGCCATCTGCGCGCGGTCGTGACTGTCGTGGATCGCGCCGGCGCGGATGCCGTTTCCGAGGGAAAGCACCGCATCGTATTTCTTCATAAGGCCGCAGACCCTGTCGAACTGGGCATACAGTGGGTTTTCCTTTCCGGTTGCATCCATCCAGGCCACCATGAAGGTTCCGCCCTTGGATGCCAACCCTCCGTAACGGTATCCCTGCTTTCGAAGCCGCTCGATGGTGTACTGGTTGATGCCGCAGTGGATCGCCATGAAGCTGAGACCATCGCTCAATTGCTGCTCGATGAGGTCAAAAAGATACTCGGGGTCCAGCCGTCCCGGGTCCTTGTAGCGCCGGGCCGTCTCCTTGAACGCCTGGTACAGGGGAACATTGCCGACGGGAAGGCGGGTTGCGGCAAGCACCTGTCTTCTGACCCGATCGAGATTTCCGCCGGCTGACAGCTCCATGAGCGTGTCCGCCCCCTCCTCTTCGGCGGCGACGGCCTTTCTCACTTCATCATCAATATCGCAGACATCCGAAGACGTGCCGATGGATGCGTTGACTTTCGTTCTCAGTCCGGTGCCGATCCCCCTGACGATCTGATCGGATCGGCAGGGATTGTTCGGAATAACGATCTCTCCTGCTGCCACACGCTGTCGGATCACCTCGGCGGGAAAATCCTCATCGGCCGCCACCTGTTTCATCCGGCCGGTGATCACGCCGTCACGGGCCAGTTCAATCTGGGTTTTCATGAAACACTCCTGTCCTTGTTTGATATAAATCCGTCACAAAAAAAGGGCTCCAAGGAGATATGAATCCCCTCAGAGCCCTTTGCCATCGCGCCCCTGAAACAGATCGCCCGGTCCGTCTTCTGACTTCCGGATGGCGCTTCTTCCCGCAAGCCTTCCCGGCCTGAAAAAGCCAGTGGCCGCCTCCGCAAAAATCCGGCGGGAGGCAGATGCAGGAAAATATTCCGGTTACAGCGATGGGACCGTCACGGATTTTAACCGTGTTCCGATAACCAGGCGATCGTCTTTTCTCTTTTTCCCCATTGTTATAAAATCCGCCTGAGATAGTCAAGATTTTTTCCGGAGATTGCCATAATCAGGTCAGCCGCATGAATCCTCCCCGGAAAATATCTCTTGAACATTTCTTTTTGTCCTGTTATCTCTAAAATATCGGTTTTAATCACTGTTTCGGCCATCGGGGGTTTTGCAAGCGCCGAGGGAAAAGCCATGTATCCTCAAACGGAACACCGCAGCTTTGCCAGGGAAGAATTGCCGCTCCCCAAAATCGGCGCCCTATCCTGTGCTCAAACCCATCCGCCTTCCGAATCCGAAACAGACTGGTCTTCCCGTTTTGTTTATCTTCTCAATGAAGGCCGGACCGGATTCCTGGCCTTGTCCGATTCCTGCCTGGAATCGGGGCGGTCCATCGACCTGGAAGTCTACTCCTCAACGAACAAATCATCGCGCAATTTTCAGGGCAAGGTTATCTGGTGCGCCCCGGCATCACATCGCACCGGCTTTTTCAAGCTGGGACTGGACCTTTATCCGGCAGACCGGAACGCTTGGGGCCCCGATTTCCGGACCGGGGAAAACAACGCCCGTCCCCTGATGGCCGACTATGAATTCTTTATCCGCACCCGACTGCTGCGGGCCGTCCCGCGCGAGGCGGTCTGTTCCGTTTTGAACAGTATTTTCCGTGTTTCGATCCCGGCGGGCAACCGCCTGATCAATCAGGGAGACCCCGGAGACACTTTTTTTATCATTCAGAAGGGAACCTGTGTGGTTCATCTGGAAAAGGGCGGGGAGCTGGTCTTTGTGACGCGTTTGCGGGAAAGGGATGTGGTGGGCGAGATGTCCGTGCTTACCGGGGAGCCGCGATGCGCCCGGGTGACTGCCGAAACCGACATGGTGCTCTGGGGTTTGACCAAGGAGCGGTTTGAGGATCTGGCCGCGCAATATCCCGATCTGCGGGTATTTCTTACGGAACTGGTATCCCATCGCTTTGATTCCTCCTCGAATACCGCGGACCGGGTTATCGGCAAATATCTGGTCACCGACATCATCGGTCGTGGCGGATACAGCATCGTCTACAAAGGCCGGCACACGGACCTTGAAATGCCGGTCGCCATCAAAATGATGAAGCACGATATGGCCATGGATCCGGATTTCATCCGCAATTTCCGCAAGGAGGCCAGGATCGTGGCTGCCTTGAACCATCGCAACATCGTCAAGGTCTACGACTTTGAAGAGCGGTTTCGAACCCTTTTTATCATCATGGAGTATCTGGAGGGAACCGCCCTGGACACCCTGCTGAAGAAAGTCGGGGCGCTTCCGGTTAAACAGGTTGTGGATTTGCTGTATCCGATCGTTCACGGCTTGGAATACGCCCACAATAAAGGTCTGGTGCATCTGGACATAAAACCGGCCAACATTTTTCTGCCTTCAAACGATCAGGTGAAAATCCTGGATTTCGGCCTGGCCTGTCCTCCGGGTTCCGAATCGCTTTGCAGCCTGGGAACCCCCCATTATTCTTCACCGGAACAGATCGAGGGCGAGTTGATTGACGGCCGGTCCGACGTGTATTCCCTGGGCATTATGACATTTGAGCTGACCACCGGATCACGCCCTTTTCAAACGGACGATCCCGCCCTTTTAATGGAATCCCACCTGACCCTGGAAATTCCCGATCCAAGAAATTGGGTATCCGATCTTCCGGAATGTCTCTGCCGGTTTATTTGGACTGCCACCCGGAAAGATCCCAAAGACCGGTTCCAGAATATGGAAGATACGATGTCCGCCCTCACGGGGATTTCCCGGGACCTGGGTCTGGCCGATCCTGAAGGCAGCCGGGTTGAACGGAAAATGACGAGCCTCTTTCTCTTTTACCAGGAAGACCGACGCCTGGCTCTGAACTCCCTGCTGGAGGAGTTTTCCCGCAAGGTTAAGGATGCCGGGATCGCACTGAAAGCCGTTGATTTAAAAGATATCGGTTGCGGATAGTCCGACTCGGCGGCCTGCACAACTGGAAATTGAAGGCAATCAAGCCCCTGAAAGCCTTGTTGCGCACGGGAAATCGACATGCTCCCGGGCCGGAGGAAACACCGGCCGCGCAAATCCGAATTGTCCCGAAATGTCCTTGACAGCATTCTGAACAGGTGCTATCCGGATTCAATGGAAAAATCCACGGAATCCATCCTCCTGGTTGACGATCAACCGGCCAACCTTCAGTTGCTATTTCAGACCCTTGAAAGCCTCGGGAGCAAGCTGTTGTTTGCAAGAAACGGCGAGACGGCCCTGGCGATTGCAAAAAAAGCGCATCCGGATCTGATCCTGCTGGACATCATGATGCCCGGAATCGACGGATTTGAAGTATGCAGGCGCCTCAAAGCCGATCCGGACACTCAAAAAATCCCCGTTATCTTTCTTTCCGCACTGGATGAAACCGGAGACAAGGTGCGCGGTCTGCAGCTCGGGGCTGTCGACTATGTCGCAAAGCCTTTCCAGCCCGAGGAAGTCATCGCCCGCGTAATCACCCACCTGACGATTCACCGGCTGAGCAGCCAGGTGCATAAACAGCGGGACGAACTTGAGCACGAACTGCAGGTCGTCTCCCAGCTTCAGCGAAACCTGCTGCCCGAGCTGCTTCCGGAAATCGGCGGCTTGAAACTGGCCGTTCATTATGAAACCAGCCGGTATGCCGGCGGAGATTACTACGACTTTGAAGTGCTGCAAGACGGACGGCTGGCCATTCTGATGGCCGATGCGGAAGGCCACAGCGCGCCGGCCACGGTCATGATGGCCATGACATGCGCCCTGTTTCGCTCCTGCCCGACCTGCCCGGGGGAGCCGGACCAGGTGCTTTCCTACATCAACGAAAATCTTTGCAAGGTAAACAAGGGCAGCTTCGTAACGGCGATAT
Organism: Desulfobacteraceae bacterium; assembly: GCA_037442625.1. Lineage (GTDB taxonomy): Bacteria > Desulfobacterota > Desulfobacteria > Desulfobacterales > Desulfatirhabdiaceae > RAAP-1. Next base: position 975 of record JBBIPX010000141.1, on the reverse strand, counting down.
ACGCTGTTTACGACGCCCCCGCAAGGACACTTAGAATGGCCCGCGCCGGCCATCCGCTGCCCATCCGCTACAGACCCTCCGAGGGATCGGCGGCTGAGCTTTCCTGCGATGGCGTGCTGATCATGGGCATACAGCCTTACACCGAGGTTCCGGTTACTGAAATAGCCCTTCAACCCGGCGACCGGCTGCTTTTTTATACGGACGGCGTCACCGATCGATTCAGCGAAAATCGGGAATCTTACGGAATAAACCGCCTGCTGCAGCAATTGGAAACCGCCGTCACGGATGCCCCCGATCTTGTCCTGAAAAGGATAATGGATGATTTATCCCGGTTTGCCGGGTCTCGCCCGGCCGACGACGATCAGGCGATGCTTATGTTGGCTGTCGAATAGCATCCGCATCTTCGGGGGACTTTCCCGCGGGCATATTCATTCAGTGGATGCGCCTTTGCAGGAAGATGCCGAAAAGCGTTCCGGCGGAAAGGATATGGCTGCCTTGAAACCAACCCGAAAACCCCAAATGCGCAGGCCGGCGGCAGGCCACCAGAGCGCCGGCGGCGCAGGTCACGCCAGGGCTGAATTGACGCGCTACAAGGTCGATCTTGAAAAACTGCTCGCCGAGCGGACCGAAAAACTCCGGCAATCCGAGGAAAACAGCCGTCTCATCCTGGAATCCGCGGCAGAGGGAATATTCGGCACCGATGCAAACGGCCGGTGCACGTTTGTCAATGAAGCCGCACAGAAAATGCTCGGATATGCTTCGGATGAGATCCTCGGACAATCCATACACGCGCTTTTCCACCACTCGAATCCCGACGGTTCCCTGCACCCGCAGCAGGACTGCCCGATTTATCTGGCCTACACCCAGGGCATAACCAGTTTCCGAAGGGACGAGGTTTTCTGGCGAAAGGACGGCTCGTGTTTCGATGTTTCCTACACCAGCGTACCCAAGCGCAAGGAGGATGCGATCATCGGA
>JBBIPX010000140.1:7461-8827 GCA_037442625.1 Desulfobacteraceae bacterium | reverse complement strand
AAGCGGCCGCAAACAATAACTTGAAGGAACTGTGAAAGGAGACGGATATGGAGCGTTTCGGCGAACATTATCTTGAGGAGCGTAAACTCGTCCAGAGATGGCCACAGCCGATACCGGCCCTTGTGGCGCTGGTGCTGACCCTTGCCATTTTTTATGCCAGTTGGTGGATATTCCAGGATCCCCGGGGATGGATGCGGATGTACACCCCCTATGTCGGCTACATGTACACCCGATGGTGGTTGATCATGCTGATCTGGATGGTCTATATCTTCAATTACTGGCCGTTCAAACGCGCCTGGCTGGAAAACACCCATCCCGCCGTCAAAGGCGTGGTGCTCACGGCCATATCGGTTGCCATCCTCTGGGTCCTCATCAAAGGATTTTTCGTGTCCCTTCTGGGCAATTACGGAATCGCCTATTTCAACCCCGACAACCTGATGAAACTGCCCAAAATGACGGAGTTTTTCTCCCTGGAGTATGCTTCGCTGGCCTGCCTGATGTTCGCGGCCATTGCCTCCTGGCTGAGTCCGGCCTGGGTGGTGGCCTGCGAGGAAGTTCCCTGGCAGGGCATGAATCAGCCGGGCAAAGGCATCAGCATCCTGGTTGCGACCTTTTTTTTGAGCACCCTGGTTTTCTTCATGACCATGCATTCCCACATGGGCATCCTTTACTATCCGTGGCAGAATTTCACGGCCATTACCCCGCCTTACTGGGAAAAATTCGCCAACACGGTCTCCGGAAATTTCCACGTGGCATGGATCATGTGCTGCACGGTGACGGTCTGGATTGTGGAAACCATCTGGGAGCGCTTCCCGTTCAAGCTGATCCGGACAAACTGGCTGCGGCGCACGGCGGCCTTTTTCGGGATCATCGCCATTGCCTGGGCCATGCACTTTTTCCTCTATTTCGCGCAGGAGCTGACCTGGGGGCCGGCCATCCGCGGCACGCGCCTGATCAATGCGCCGGACTGGCGCTGGCTGCATGTCGGCGAGATGGCGGTGTTCTTCCTCGTTCCGGCCCTGTTTCTCAACTTTTACTGCAACAACTGGCCGCGGCGTTTCAGCCTGCCGGTCAACGTGCTCGTTCGAACCGTGATCACCATTGCCGCGGCGATCCTGCTTTATATTTTCTACTACAAGACATCCCACGATTTCCTGGGGACCCAGAAGGGATTCATGCATGAGCAGCAGTTTCCGATGATCCCGACCATCTGGCTGATCGACATCTGGCTGGTTCATCACTGGTTCATGGACAACTGGCCGGCCTGGAAGATGGTGCCGAAAACCGCCGAGGAGATCGCAGCCGATCATGCCGCCGAACAGGCAAAGCTGGACGATCTGCGGTGGAATCCGGCGATGGGCTGGGG
>JBBIPX010000140.1:4926-7361 GCA_037442625.1 Desulfobacteraceae bacterium | reverse complement strand
TGGCGGACATCGGCACCTGCAAATCGATCAAGGTGACAAACATTTCGGAAACAAGCTGGTTCGAAAATGCCGTCCTAATGGGCGACATCAAAGGCGCCGGGGGGCTGCTGGTCAACCAGTACAGCTACAACTGGCCGCCTTTCGGCGACGGGACCGGCCTTGGCAAGGGCAGTTTCGAAAACGGCATTGCAAAAATCAGGCATCTACTGCCGAATAACCTGGAAGAGGCCTGGGCAATTACCGAGAAACTTTCGGTCAGCCCGCAGAATGCCGGCGGATTCGCCGCCCTGGTGGAGGTGGAAGAACTGGACGGCCGCAAACGCAAATTCCTGCTCGACAGCGGCTGGTCCTACAAGTGGATGGACGAGTGTTTCAAGCGCGAGGGGATTGACGAGATGCTCAAGAACAGGGAAATCGAGGCATTGATCATCTCCCATGAGCATTTCGACCACTTCTGGGGCATACCGGTCACCTACAAGTACGATCCGACCATCACCACCTACATCCCGGATGGATTCTATCCCGAAGGGTTGCAGTATCTCCAGGATGCCGGTCACAAGGGCAAGCTGATCAAGGTCAAGCCGGGACTGAATCCCGTGATTCCGGGCCTTGCGACCTTTGTGTTCGCCGTTCCCATCATCTGCAGGGTGTACGGGGAGCAGGCGTTCTACGCCAATGTCAAGGACCTCGGTCTGGTCAGCATCACCGGCTGCTGCCATTTCGGCATCATCCAGTTCGCAGAAACCGCCTTTGCCGAAGTCAAATACGAAAAGGACCAACTCTACGGCATTTACGGCGGCCTGCACATCTCGCCCTTTGACGACTGGGACCCCAAATATGACGACCTGGTGCTTTCCCTGGGCAAATACGGGTTCCAGAAGATCGGCTGCAACCACTGCACCGGCCTCATCTGCGCCAAGAAATTCGTGGACGCCGGCTATCCGGTCATCAAGGGAACGGCGCGCTATCGCACCAAGGAGACGAATTACCTCGGCAACGGCGACAAGATCGGCTACGGAATCGAGGTGTGACGATTGGAGCCTTTGTGGCCATAAGCGATTTTTTCCGGGGAGACATACCGGCCGATCCGGAATTCGGACTTCAGGAATTGCTGCGCGCCATCCTGATGCGCACCCAGTTCAGCCCGGGGGCGCGCCGCGCGATCGGATGGCGGGGGTTGAAGCAGACAAGCGCCGGGGTGGAGGGCTGGACCGCCAGGATCAGGGATCGGGCCGGAGTTTTCGGGCTGCATTTTGAAGGCAGCCGGAAGACTCCGGGGTGGTTCACGGGAAGCTTTGGCCTGTGCTATTTCCCGGACCCGGAAGAGGCGCTGGTTGAACGCTGTTCGCTCCTTGCCGCGGCCTGCTGCCAACAACCGGACTACCTGGCATGCATCCGGGATTTTCTGATGCACCCCGAACTGATGAATTTGTTTGGAATCGGCCGCCTGTTTTTGTCCCTTACCCCGGACCAGGGCTCCTTGTGTTTGGGGATGGAGAGCTTCTCGGCCCAGCGGGTCACCTGTGCGGATGGCGTCCGGTTGCAGCGGGATGGCCGGTTGGTGGAAATCGTAGCACCGGGCGGCCGGGATCGGGATTTCCCGGCCTTTGAGGTGGCCGCCGGCTTTTTCGATGTACTGGCCGCCTCGGTAACTTACATCCTCGGGCATCCCCCCGGCGCCTTCACCGAACGGCGTTTTCCGGGCTGGGAAATTGTGGCCTGGCAAAACGGAGAAAACCATAAAACCGCCGCAGACGATATCTGGTGCGGGCACATCGATCTTGGTTACGGCAGCGGACCCTTTGACGCATTGCGCACCCCCTGCACCGGGGGAGGCCGGATTCCGACATCTTGCCTGCACTGGATGGCCCCCCAGACCGTGCCTCCGGAGTATGCCGGCCGGTCGTGGTGGACTTCCCATCAGGGCCGAAACGACACCTCCCCTGATAAAAACGCCATTGGAGTCGACCAGCGGCCGCCGCTGATTCTGCTTACGGGGTTTCTGGGCTCAGGGAAAACCAGTTTTCTGCAGCATTTCATTGAATACCAGAGCCGGCAGAGCCGTTTTGTGGCCGTCATTCAGAATGAGATCGGCGCGGTGGGGCTGGACGGCAAGCTTCTTGACTACGCGGTCACGGAAATCGACGCGGGCTGCGTCTGCTGCAGTCTTTCCGGCAGCCTCAACAAGGCGGTCCGGGGGGTGTTGTCGGCGTTTTGCCCCGATGCCGTCATCGTGGAAACCACGGGACTTGCCAACCCGTTGAATCTGCTGGAGGACATGAGCGAACTGGAGGATCTGGTGCGGTTCGATTGTACATTGACGGTGGTGGATGCGCTGAATATCGAGCAAACCCTTTCGGAGCATCCCCTGTCGATCGATCAGATCCGCGCCGCGGATTTTCTCTTGCTCAACAAAACAGACCAGGTTGCGCCTG
>JBBIPX010000140.1:0-4826 GCA_037442625.1 Desulfobacteraceae bacterium | reverse complement strand
GAATTCTCGGATTCCCCGCAGCCCGTTCTGTTTCAGTATGTGGCCGGACGCCACGACATCTCGGCCTTTACCGGCTTACCGACCGATGATCGTTTTTTAACCCTGATCGGCAAAGGCGGTGATCCGGATCAGGCGGTATCTGAAGTTCGGTCAGCCGTGATACAGGATATTATATTGAAGCGCGGTCATGCCTGAATTCAATTCCTAAAATAAGGTGCTCTCATGAAATGTGAAAAATGTCAGTCAGATATCACCCCTGAAAATCAAAATGAACACAATGGGCAGATCCTGTGTGAAGACTGCTATATGGATGCATTGTCCCCCCCGCGCGCCTGCGATCCCTGGGCCGTTTATGCGGCCAAATCATTCAGTGAATCCGGCACCGGCAATGTCAGCCTGAATGAAGCCCAGCAGAGCATTCTGAATCTGTTGAAAACCAGCGGCGATACCTCCGTGGATGACCTTGCGGCAAGGCTTCGTCTCAACCCAGCGGATGTGGAAAGAGAAATTGCAACGCTCCGGCATATGGAAAAAATTAAAGGGGCGCTGGTGGCGGGCAAACGCGTCATCCGGTTATGGTAATAACAATTGCAAGTTGCACGGATATTGTCAACCCCGCAAAAGGAGGTATCCGCTATGAACCTGAAACTGTGCCTACGCAGCTTCCGGCAGAATGCCTGCAGGTTCTGACGGAAGCAGGAAAACCGTAAAAGAGGAAGCGACTCATGTGACCATTCTCCGATATAACCATATGATTAAGAGGAGGGAGATATGAAAAAACAGCTTCTGAACTATGAAACCCTGCTTAAAATTACAAAGGTCATTTCACATTCCAAAGATCCGGAAGAAGTCGTATTGATGACCGTCGAAGCCATCAAAACGGCTCTATATGTGAAAGGGTGCACGATTTTTCTGATCGATCGTGTAACGAACAATCTGGAAATCGCCGCTTCCTACGGGTTAAGCGACAACTATCTGAAAAAAGGCCCGATCAGCGCATCACGCTCGATTTCCCAGTCTCTGGAAGAAGGACCGGTGGCTATTTACGATGTCACCGATGACCCGAGATTGCAGTATGCCGACGCGGCCAAAGCAGAGGGAATTTCTTCCATTCTCTCTGTGCCCATCGTTGCCGCAGGCCGTCCGATCGGCGCCCTGCGGGTGTATACGTCCGAGCCCTGGGAATTTACCATGGATGATGTCAATTTTGTTCAGGCAATGGCCTATATGACCGGCATGGCTATTGAAATGGCCAAGCATTACAAGGGAATGAAGGACAGTATCGACTTGCTGAAATCCCTGAGAGATCCAAAAACAATGAAAACCCGGCGATGGACGCCTTTTGAAGGCGTTCCGGTCAGTGTCCCGGCCACATGAACGCGGTAAAATGGGGATGGTTGCGATTGCATTTCTGTTAAAAATTTAGCATAGTATTTAAACATATCTATATAATTTTTAACAGAAAGGAAAAACGATGCAGGATCAACAAGCCCTGAACCGGTACTGGAAAACCGTTGTCGATACGATTCAGGATGGGGTCATGATCGTGGATGTGAGCGGCGCCATCGTTTCCGCCAACCACGCCCTTGCCCAGATTACCGGATATGACCAGACCGAGCTGATCGGCCGGCCCTGTTCGGTTCTAAACTGCAGTAGTTGCGAAGCCGTGTTTGAACGAAGCGGCTGTCACTGGTGCCTGCTGTTTCGATCCGGCTGCCTGAAGATGCGAAAATGCACCCTGGTCCGAAAAGACGGCAGCCTGGTTCATATCATGAAAAATGCTTCCGTCCTGCAGGATGAAGCGGGTCAGGTGATCGGGGCGGTGGAGACACTGACCGATATCACGGAGCTGATGGAAAAAGACAATCAGATCGAGGCATTTCGCCGGGAACTGCAATCCGAGGACGGTTTTCAGGGAATGGTGGGAGTGTCGGCGCCCATGCGCCGCATGTTTGATCTGATTACAAATGTGGCGGCATCCGATGCGCCGGCGCTCATCCTGGGTGAAAGCGGCACCGGAAAAGAATTGGCGACCCGCGCGATTCATCTGAATTCGGCCAGAAAAGACCGACCTTATGTTCAGGTGAACTGCGCGGCCCTCAACGAATCCGTGCTGGAAAGCGAATTGTTCGGTCATGTTAAAGGGGCCTTTACCGGCGCGTACCAGAACCGGGAAGGCCGGTTCGAGGCGGCCGATGGGGGGGACATTTTTCTGGATGAAATCGGAGATCTGCCCCTTTCAACCCAGATCAAGCTGCTTCGGGTGCTTGAGGAAAAAGTGATCGAACGGGTCGGGGATAACCGGTCCATACCGGTTGATGTACGGGTGATTACGGCAACCAACCGCAATCTCAGGCAATTGGTAGAAGCCGGTTCTTTTAGAAGCGATTTTTACTATCGCATCAATGTGCTGCCGATTGTCCTGCCCCCGCTTCGGGAAAGGGTCGAGGACATTCCCCTGCTGGCGGAAATGTTTTTCAAGCGGATTCAACTGAAAAGCAACAAACCGATCGGTGGGATTTCGCCTGAGGCCATGCAGGTTCTGGTCCGGTACCCCTGGCCGGGAAATGTGCGGGAGCTGAAAAGTGCTTTGGAATATGCTTTTGTCACCTGCATGGAAAACCGGATTATGGTTCAGCACCTGCCGCCGGACATTGTCCACGGGAAAGAACCTCCCCCGGCGGCGCCATCCGCGGATATCAGCCTGGATGAACGGAAAAAGCGGGAGCTGATTCAGGCCCTGGATCAGGCAAACGGCAACCAGTCCCTTGCCGGACGCATTCTGGGGATTTCGCGGGTCACGGTATGGAATCGCATGCATCGCTATGGCATCCGGTAATACCCAAGACGGCCTGGCTTTTTTCAGGGGTACAGGATTGCATGGCATCATAATTGCTTTAGAAAACCCTCAAGTCTTACCTCCAATTTGGCTTGGATCATAGTCAACCAGCCGCTGCATGGGCTGGTTGACACCCCGGGCGCTGCCGTTGCGTACTTCATCCTGCCTGACTGTTTATTCGTAAGACCCCGCTTTCCCGCCCGGTTAAAAGGCCGCGCGCGAACTTTCAGGCATTGACTTCCGTGGTGCTTTCCGGATCATCTCATGCCGCCATCGCTGCGCCCTTTTCTCCTTGAGTCGCAGGATGCATCCATACCCCTGATATTGAGTAGCATAAACGAGACACAAGAATAATTTCAATGTAAAGAGACGGAATCATCGGAAGGAAAAAGAAATGGAATTTAATGTAATTATTGTCGGAGGCGGACCTGCCGGAGTCATCACCGCGCTTACGGCCAAAAGCGTAAACCCGGAAAAATCCGTATGCGTTATCAAGGAGATCGGAGATGGTGTCATCCCCTGCGCCATTCCCTATATGATGCACACGCTGATGGATCCAAAACAAAATGCAATGGGCGATTTGCCGCTTAAAAACGCGGGCATACAGGTGATTGTGGGAAAAGCTGTCTCTCTGGATAAATCGAAGCGCACGGTTACTTTGGCGTCCGGCGAATCATTCTCCTATGAGCGGCTTGTCCTTGCAACCGGCACGGAAGCTGTGATGCCTCCGATAGATGGCGTGGATAAAAAAGGAGTTTTTGTCATTCGAAAGAGCTTGTCGGAAATGACCGCGCTTCGCGAGGAAGTGGAAAAGGCGAAAAGAATTGTAATCATCGGCGGGGGATTCATCGGCGCGGAGTTTGCCGATGAACTGTCCAGAATTCCCGGAAAGGAAATTCATGTCATTGAAATCATGCCGAAGCTTCTATACACGGCCTTCGATGACGAGATCTGCGATGAAGTGTTTCAAATTCTGGATTCAGCGGGGATACGGGTGCATCTGAGCAATCGCGTGATCTCCATTGACGGCCGGCAGAATGCCTCATCCGTGACCCTGGAAGGCGGAGAATCAATTTCCGCGGACATGGTCCTGATCAGCATCGGGGCAAGACCGTCCATTGATTTAGCGAAAGCGGCGGGCCTGCGTATCACCGAAAAGGGATCCATATGGGTGGACGATTACATGAGAACCAGCACCGATGAGATCTTTGCAGTGGGGGACTGTGCGCTGAAAAGGGATTTTTTCACAAGAAAAGAAGTTCCTGTGTGGCTGGCGTCGACCGCAACCGCGGAGGCCCGAAACGCCGGAACAAATCTTTACGGTATCCGGGTTATGAACCAGATACAGGGGACGATCAGCGCTTTTTCCACCAAGATCGGCAACGCCTGCCTTGCCAGTACCGGGATGACCTGTCGAACGTGCCTGAAAGAAGGTTTCCGCAGTGTTTCAGCAATCTCGGAAGCCCCGGATCGGCACCCGGGAACACTGCCCGATGCGCACAAACTCAAGGTAAAGCTTGTATTTGCGGACAGGTCGGGAATCCTACTGGGCGGGCAGATATCCGGGGGGCCGTCTGCCGGGGAATTGATCAACACGATCGCGCTGGCAATTCAGAAAAAAGTGACCGTGCGTGAATTGGACATGATGCAGATAGCAACTCACCCGTTGCTGACTTCGGCACCGACCGTGCATCCGCTGGTAAACGCAGCCCATCAGGCGCTGGCAAAAATGAGGGCTTCTCACAAGTGATATGGCCCGGCGGATTTCGTTTGAACGGAAAATCCGTTCAAACGAAATCCGAAGTAAAACTTCTTAAATAGAAGATATGTCCATCGTGTTTTGTTTTCGTAATTTCCCCCCGAACCAAGAGCCCATCCATCACCTCCCACGAAGCTCCGGCCCGGGACAGCATCGCCCGGACAGCCGCTTCCCGCATCGGGTGAACGGCGGTGATGCTCAGAATGTCTTTTTCAATATCGCCGGTAC
>JBBIPX010000139.1:0-8942 GCA_037442625.1 Desulfobacteraceae bacterium | reverse complement strand
AGAAATAGCGTTAGACAAAACATCTCCTATTTTAATTACGCTTGTTTAAGGGTTAAGATGAGCATTTTGTTAGAATTCGATTCGTGAAAAAAGGAATTATCTAATCAAATATTAATGAAAATTTATCATTTCATGAATATTTCGCTAACATCGATCCGGCATAAAGGTATCAACTGCTGTAAAACGTCGTGCTACAAGTTTTTCTTCTCTGAAGCTGTCTTTTCAAATTAAATCCATCATATCCGGTGCGCTTTTGCCGTATCGACTGCGCGGGGATGTCAAGGCAGAGACAATCCGATTTGATAAAAAGGAGGTGATGATTTTGCAAGACTGCAGAGCGATTCAGGAGAACGATCAAAAAAAACACAGGATCAAGAATTGTTCATGAAAACAAAAATAGGAGGCGTAAATGAAAAAAGCATTTTTATTTAAGTTTTTAAGCGTTTTCGCAATTGCCGCAGGCATCATGGCCTCATCGGCGTGGGCGGAGCCCTGGAAGTTCGGCGTCATCTCCGACACGCAATGGACTATCGCTGACGATGGTAAAAATCCCAATACCTGCGCTGCAGACATCATTAAACAGGTGGACCGGCAGTTCATCGCAACCGGTGTAAAGCTCGTCGTCCATGTCGGTGACATGATGGATTCCGGCAGCCAGGTCAACGACTACACCCGGGCCCTCTACGCCCAGGATTTATACAATGCCGGCATTGGTTTTTATCCCCTGCGCGGTAACCACGAAGCGGCCCACGGCACATACACCGGTTCCGGAGAGGATTTTATTCACGCCTATCCCCAGATTGTGCCCGGTTCCGACGCCGGCGAGAATAACAACACGCCGGGCGATATCACAACAGCCCTTCTTCCGCTTGCCGATCTGGACCCGAATACCGGCAATCCCCCGGCCGACCGGACCAGGCAACACACCTTCAAGGTCGGCAGACACTTTTCCGCTCCCGAAGATGTCAACAGCCTTACCGGCGGCGTTTCCTACGCATTTCAGTACCATAATGCAACTTTCATGCTCCTCGACCAGTTCAAATCTCCAGACTACTATACCAGTTATATTCCAAATCAAATGACCTGGATCGACGACACGCTCACCAATCGCCCGGCCCATAGCCACGCTTTTGCTTTCACCCACAAGAACATTCTGGGCGGCAACCACAAGGACAACATGTTCGGCGGCAACGCCGCCGGCGATCCGGGCGACGGCTTCGGTATCGACCCGAGCACGCCGATTACCAACACCCCCGGGCTCACCGTCGGGTTAAAACAGACTTATGAGAACAACTTCCTGGCCGCTATGCAGGAAAACCATGTCAAGTATGTGATCTCCGGCCACGATCACCACCACTATAACTCGGTTGTCACAAGCCCCGATGGCCTGAGCAAAGTCCACCAGCTCATTACCCAGTCCGACAGTTCCAAATTCTACACCCCCGGCCTGCCAGTCTCGGGGAACGATGTGCCGGTTGAGCAAGACCTCGCACGGATTGGGTACTACATCTTCACCGTGGACGGTCCGCGCGTGACCATCGATTATTACGCAGACGATCACGGCAACTGGCTTTCTGACAACAATTTTCCTGATGGAACAGGCCCGTTGCCCAACGGGACTACCCCCATCCTCCATTTTGTGAAGCGCTCCACCACGGGTTACAGCCTGAACGGCAAGGAGAACCTTGTTGCTCACGGCGCACCCTACGCCATGACCGACAACACAATCCCGGCATCCACCATGGAACACGGTTTTGTCGGCACTTCGATGGCCATCCTCGATGGAATCAACGGCAGCACCGCAACGACCAATTACGGCAAAGTGACCGAAAAGGCCGTCAATACCGGCTGGGCTCCGGCTGAAAGGCATCTGGCCAGCGACATCCTCACCTTGTGGGGCATGGCTGATCTGGGAAGCAAGCAGACCGATACATACGTGCTTTCGATGAATGTAGACCGGCGGGCTCTGTGTAATTTCCCGGACAATGGCGGCTTTGGCATCGTAGCCAGAGATACTGACGGCCGGTGGGTCAATGCCGTTGATATGAATTTCGGAGGCTCCTCAAAATTCGTGAAGGGCCAGTGGAAGCCGAGCTATGGGTTGGGAACCTACGGCGTTGACGTGAAAACGAAAACCGCCTGGGCGGTGATCAATTATGACGGCGATTTTGCCATCGCCACGGCCCGTTCGTGTCATGAAAAATGCGACAGATGATAGTTCGATGATCGCGAACCAACCCGTATCTTTTTGAATGTCAGGAATAAATAAAAGGGAGTCCGCGCTGTTTCTTGCGGGCTCTCTTTTCATCATTTTCTAATCCGCAACTAACTCCCTTCTAACATTAATTCCGTATGCTGTTCATAATTCTGAAGTTTGACGCTCTCGTATTAAGTCAAAATTCGGACGGCTTTGTAAAAAGTTCGCAGGCAAGGCGCGCAAATCCTGAGGAACGGCGTTCCGCCTGCCGAACATACAGTACGCCGCAACGACGAAGGATGCAGCACAACGCAGATATCGGACTTTTTGCGATGCCGTCAAATTTAACTTGTCCGGTTTTTAGTCTTGGACCCGGATCCGGTTTTGTCGCCGGTCGGGCTCCGGAATAACGGACAGGTTTTTTTGTCGTGCTCAAGGAGAGAATATTTGGAAAACATGAACATCATGAATGGCCGGCCGCTGCCGGATATGAAATGCCGCAGCCGGTTTCGATTCCGGTTGTGGACCTGCATACTGGCGCTGCTTGCGGTCATCGGGCTTTGTTTCTATCTTCCCGTATTCAAGCCCAATCGCAACGATACTGAAAGCCCCGTTGCGTCAGACGGCAATGCCCCAATGGAACAAACGCTCGTCAACTGGCTGATTGCAAGCTTCGGTGGCATTTTGATTGCCGCCTCTGCAGCGGGGGTATGTTGTTTCAAGTTGCGAAGCCGCACGAATGAATCGCTCGCGCATAAGAAGAATCTGGAAGCGGAAATTATGGCCCGGCGCAGGGCCGAAGAAAAATATCGCGGCATTTTTCAAAATACGGGAACCGCAACCATCCTGATTGAATCCGATTTGACCCTGTCCATGGTGAATGAAAACGCCTCCTGCCTGCTGAGGTACTCCCGGGATGAAATCGAAGGCAAAATGAAGACCAGCGACTTCATCAAGGGCGAAAATTTTAAACGGATTCATGAATATCATCTGGCCAGACGAAGGGGGGATAAAAATGTGCCCTCCGAATATGAATTGCAACTGATTGACAGATACGGCGAGGTCAAGGATATTTTTCTGCGAGTTGGGATGATTCCTGAAACTCGGACCAGTATTGCATCCCTTATCGACGTCACCGAAAAAAAGCGGTTGGAATCGCAGTTGCGGCAATCCCAGAAAATGCAGGCCATCGGCACACTGGCCGGCGGCATTGCACATGATTTCAACAATATCCTGCTCGGTATCATTGGGTATGCGGAGCTGGCGATTGCGGATGTCGCGGATTCGGAAAAAACCCTCGATCGCCTCAACCGCATCCTTTCCGCGGGCGCCCGTGCCAGGGAATTGACCCGGCAGATTTTGACGTTCAGCCGCCAAACCGATCAAAAACTGGTAACCGTCCGATTGGATGCGATTCTGGAAGACACGTTGAAGCTGATTCGGGCATCCACTCCGGCAACCATACGAATCGACAATAAAACATCCGCGGCAACAGATACGATACTGGCCGATCCGTCACAGATACATCAGATCATCATGAATCTTTGCGCCAACGCGGTTCACGCCATGGGCGGCGAAGTCGGTGTTTTGAGCGCAAAACTGGAATCCGTGGATCTGGATTCCGAAGCCGCCAAGCAAACCGCAGGGCTTGCACCCGGCAGATATGCCCGGCTGATCATCTGTGATACCGGCCATGGCATGACCCGTGAGGTCAGCGAGCGCATTTTCGACCCCTTTTTTACAACCAAAATAACAGGGGAAGGCACGGGGATGGGACTTTCTGTGGTTCACGGCATTGTTACATGCCTTCATGGTGCGATCACGGTGGAAAGCAGTCTTGGCGGCGGATCGGTATTTCAGGTGTATTTTCCGGTTGCGGAGGAGCTGCCTGTCCCGGAAATGGTCGAAAAAACGGCCATGCCGACCGGATCCGAAAGAATTCTGCTGATTGACGATGAGGAAACCATTGTCGATGTCGCTGGTCAGGCCCTGAGGGGGCTCGGTTACCGGGTGGTTGCGGAAACGGTCGGCCGTCATGCGCTGTGTACGTATCTGAAAGATCCGTATGCCTTTGATCTTGTGATTTCGGATCAGACGATGCCGGGCATGAAGGGCACCGAGTTGTATAAAAAAATTCAGTCCGTTCGCCCGGAACTCCCATTTATTCTGAGCACGGGGTTCAGTGAAACCGTTACCAGGGAATCGGCTCTGGCAATGGGTATTCGGGAACTGATCATGAAACCCTATTTAAAAGAGGAACTGGCAGTTGCGGTGAGAAATGCCCTGGACAGCCCGGTTGAAAACGCGGGTGACGGCAACTGGAAAATGGCGCCCGTGCATGAACCGGAAGCCGCCTCGCACGGGCGTTTTATCGAGCACTTTTTATCCGCGGTCTAATACGATTCTAACAATAGGGTGCCATGATCCGCCAGAATATCAGGCGGTACGCTCTGATCATGATCATTTGCCATCAGCAAGGAGACTGCATTTTACCGGTTCGGGAAAGATATTGCGCCTGTCGGGAAATATTCAATGCGATCCGCACGATGAAGACCCGGCGCCACAAGGTGCCGCCGCCGTGAATGAATTTTTGTCACATTAACTGCCGAAACGCATGGAAAAGGAGATCCGATATGACTGAAGCCGAGCGGTTTGAACATGAGTGTACCCAGGATAAGCGCAGCATTCAGCAGTTTTTTCTCAAACTGGTGGACGGCATCGAAAATGGGCGGGTCGTGCTGTCCACTGAAAAGGATCAGGCCCTGTTGACGCCGGCGGAACTGATACGATTTTCCATTAAAACCAAGAAAAAAACCGGAAAATCCAAACTGACCATCAAGCTGACATGGAAAGATTCGGCCATGGAAAACTTCAGAAAAAAAGGCAATGAAATCAAAATATCCGCATGATGTTGCTTTGAAACTCGATGAAATCCGGGAAAATTTCACGTTTCTGACCCTTGAGGTATCGGGTCAGGTTCAGGCCACAAGCGATCATTTGAATGCACCCGGGGACCGCAGCTTCGGCCGGGTATGCTCGCGGGACGACTATATCGACAATCTGAAAAGCACAGTCGAAAATGCCTGCTTTTCCCGTATCCACGGCACGGACCCGCTTTCAACAAAAACAATCAACACCATCCGGTCCATTCATATCATCTGCGTCAACCTGGAACGGATCGCGGATTACTGCGTCAACATTGTCAGGCAGTGTGAATATCTGTCCAGTTCGGCATTTATTCACCGGTTTGATTACCGGTCCATGATTGTGGAAATTCAGCTCAATCTCTCCCGGATCATCCCCGCCTTTGATGAACGCAGCCTTCCCGCCGCACTGGAAATCTGCCGGTCCGAATTCATTCTGGATACTCTGTTCAAGAAAGAATTCGACAGGATCATGAATGAACTTGAAAGCGGCCGATCCGGCCGGGATTTGATTACCACGCTGTTTGTATTCCGATATCTGGAGCGCATCGGCGACTCTCTCCTGAATATCGGAGAGGCCCTGCTCTTTGTGATTTTGGGCGAAAAAATCAAAATTCATCAGTTTGACGAACTTCAGGAGACCCTGTCTGATTCCGGTTATGAGGGGTCGCTTTCGGAAATTGACTTCAAATCCATCTGGGGTTCCCGCTCCGGATGCAGGATCAGTTTGGTGGCGCAGAAAAATCAAAATCCGGACAAATTTCAAAGCATTTTCAAAGAAGGCAATCCGGAAAAAATTCAAAAGGAAAAGGCCAGTCTGGAGCTTTGGGAAACCGTTTATCCCGGCCTGACGCCACGAATATTCAACTATCATGAAGGCCACGGCACCGCCTCGATTCTGGTGGAATTTCTTCCGGGCAGCACGCTGGATGAAGTGATCCTGACCGAATCCGAGGACGTTTTTCTTAGAGCCCTGTCTCTGATGACAGATGTCATGACCGATATCTGGGAGCGGACGCGATCCCCAAAAACGGCGCCTGCCAACTACATTCAGCAGTTGATTTCCCGCATGCAGGACAGTCAGCGCTTGCACCCCGAACTGCAGCGATCCGAAAAACGCTTCGGGACGGTTGATATTCTGTCCACACAGGCGCTGATTCAAAAATGCGCAGCGGTTGAAGCCGATATCCATGCACCCTTCACCGTGCTTTGCCACGGCGATTTCAACGCCAACAATATTGTCTTTGATCCTCTGTCCGGGCGGATTCGCTACATCGATGTGTATCGGTCCCATCACGACGACTATGTGATGGATGCCGCTGTTTTCCTGGTTTCCAACTTCCGGATGCCCGTCTTTGATCCGGATCTGCGGGGTCGACTGAACACCGTCATCCGGAAGTTCCTGAACCGGGTAAAGGAATTTGCAGAAGCCAATGGCGATTTGACCTTTCAGGCCCGGCTGGGACTTGCGCTCAGCCGGAATTTCTATACATCCATCCGGTTTGAGCATCATGAGGATTTTGCCAGGGATATGGCCATGCGATCGTATTATCTGATGGAAAAGCTCATTCACCATCCGCCATCCGACTGGAGCACCTTTTCGTTTTCGGAAGACATTTTATTCTACTGATATCGAGGAAAACCATGCCGCAAATCGCCGTTGTTGGAAATAATGGAGGGTCTTCATCCGAACATCTGGCCGACTGTGTCGCACGGGCCACGGGAAGGCGCCTGCTGGTGGATATGGAGAACATCTGGATGAATCTGGACCAGAGAAAGGTCTGGCACGAGGGGCTGGATCTGACCCGGCTGGATGCCATCATTATCAAGAAGGTCGGGCCGGCTTACTCGCCGCACCTTCTGGATCGCCTGGAAATCCTGCGGCTTCTGGAGTGCAGCGGCGTCCGGATTTTTTCCAGACCCCTGAACATCCTGCGGGTACTGGACCGCCTCAGTTGCACGGTGACGATGCGGATGGCCGGAATACCCATGCCGCCGACAACCATCACCGAAAACACGGAGCAGGCGGTTGAAATCATCGCGGCATACGGAGAGGCTGTCCTGAAACCCTTGTATTCCTCCAAGGCGCGGGGCATGTGGGTGCTGCGGTACGGCAGGGACACGTATATCACGGTGGAAGATTTCAAGCGCAACAACCCGATTCTGTATATTCAAAAAAAGATGAATCTGCCGGGAAGGGATCTTGGCATCGTGTTTCTGGGCGGCGAATATCTCACAACCTATGCCCGGTGCGGCGACGGCACCTCCTGGAACACCTCTGTTGAAAGCGGCGGAAGATACGTGGCCTGCGACCCGTCGCCGGAAACCATCGAGACGGCCGGAAAGGCTCAGGCGCTTTTTGATCTGGATTTTACCATTGTGGATGTGGTGGAAACGCCGGACGGGCCGCTGGTGTTCGAGGTCTCCGCTTTCGGCGGATTCAGAGGTATGAAAACCGCACGGAACCTGGACGGCGCCGTAAGTTATGTCGACTATGTATTGAACAAATTGGCCGCGTGATGTGCCGCCGGTAAACGTTAAAGAAAAACATCCAATAACCCGAAAACTTCTCATCAGGCGCCATGATTCAGATAATCCATGAAAATTTAGTGCCCCCGGACAAAGGTATGACACCAGACATGACTCAATTGCTCAATGAAAGCTGGCTTTCGCGAATTTTTCATATCGACTATGCATTTCAGCCCATCGTCAATATCCATTCCGGAGTTTGTTACGGGTACGAAGCCCTGCTTCGGAATCATGAAGCAGCCGGCTTTTCATCCATCGCCGAATTTTTTGATGCCGCATTTCGTGACCATGTCCTGTATTCGGTCGATCTGTATCTTCGTGAAAAAGCCATTACCAAATTCATGCAACTGGAATGGAAGAAACAGGTCAAGCTTTTTTTCAACCTTGATAACCGGGTTCTGGACTCCGCGGATTACAAACCCGGAAATACGCTCAATCAGCTAAAATTCTGCAATCTGTCCCAGGATACGTTCTGTTTTGAAATTTCGGAACGCCACGAACTGCCGCAGAATCAGGTGGTAGCCGATGTCCTGAACAATTACCGGGCCCAGGGATTTAAAATCGCGGTTGACGACTGCGGTGCCGGATTTGCCGGATTGAAACTGCTGTATTACATCCGGCCGGATTTTATCAAAATCGATCGTTTTTTTATTCAGGATATCACCGATGATTTGAACAAGCGGATTTTTGTGTCGAGCCTGGTCAACCTGGCCCATATTCTGGGCAGCATCGTCATTGCCGAAGGCGTTGAGACTGCGAAGGAATATTACAGTTGCCGCAATATCGGGTGCGACCTGATTCAGGGCTATCTGGTGCAGCGGCCCACGGTCGATACCGGCCAGCTCCAGATCCGGTATGACCATATCCAGACGCTGAGCGAAGATGAACATCGCAAGGAAAAATCCGGCGACAAAAAACTCATCGATACGCAGATGGAATACATCGAGCCGGTGCCAAGCAGCGCCAATGTATTCGATGTTTTTGAAAAATTCAAAACCCAGCAGCACCACACGTTTTTTCCGGTGGTCAACAATAACCTGGAACCGCTGGGCATCATCAGCGACAAGAGCTTCAAAAATTATTCCTTTTCGCGCTTTGGCAGCCAACTGCTTCAGAATCCGGCAATCGGAAAAAATCTGAACCGCTTCATTACCAAGTTTCCGATCACCGATATTCACACGCCCGTGGAAAAAATTCTGGAAATTTACACCCAGAATGAGCATATCGAAGGCATCATCATTGTGGACAATCTGAAGTACAAGGGGTTTCTGAATGCGCATTCCCTGCTGAAA
>JBBIPX010000138.1:0-9263 GCA_037442625.1 Desulfobacteraceae bacterium | reverse complement strand
GACGGCATCGGACGGCAAATCCTCGTGCCCGATAACCCGGTCCGGGTGGTGGCATTGGCGCCGAGCATCACAGAAATCGTTTTTGCCCTTGGCCGGGAACAGCGGCTGGCGGGCATATCCCGTTTCAGCGATTTTCCGCAGCAAGCCCTGCAGTTGCCCCGGGTGGGTTCCTACATCCAGCCCGATATCGAGAAGATAATTTCGCTGAATCCGGACCTTTGCATTGCCGTCAAGGACGGAAATCCCCGCGAAGTGGCAGACCGACTGGAGTCCTTGAATATTCCGGTCTATGCCGTGGATCCGCTGGACCTGGGCGCTGTCATGACCATGATACTGCAGATCGGCGATCTGCTGAATGCGCAAGATCGCGCCCGAACCATCGTAACCGGAATGCAGTCCCGCATGGATCGGGTCAGGGAACTCGTGATGAAAACAAAGCAGCGGCCCGGGGTATTTTTCCAGATCGGCATTTCTCCGATCGTTTCCGTGGGGAAAGGAACATTTATCCACGAACTGATCCGGATGGCCGGGGGAACGAACCTGTGCGAAGGCTGCGCCGCTTATCCCCGGTTAAGCCGGGAGCAGGTGGTGGCGCTATCTCCTGAGATTCTCATCATAACAACGATGGATCGGGGTGTGTCTCTGGATCAGGTAAGGGCAGAGTGGTCCGGTTGGCCGCAGATTCCGGCTGTTCGAGACGGCCGGGTGGCAATCGTCGATTCCAATATTTTTGACCGCCCCACCCCGCGTCAGGTGGATGCCCTGGAGCAACTGGTCCGCGTGATACACCCGGAGCTGTTCAAGGATTCTCCGTGACGACCAGACCCCGCCACCGGCTGCTGCTTCGCCTGGCGGTCGTCTCGGGCTTACTGCTGCTTACACTGGTTGCGGCCCTGGTGCTGGGGCTTTCCCTGGGGTCGACCCATGCCGGGATGGATGCCATCGTAAAAACCCTGACGGGACGCGGCCAGTCCGATCCCATGCTGCAGGCCATCGTCTGGCAGATCCGGTTTCCGCGGGTGCTGCTGGCTGCCTTGGTGGGTGCGGCTTTGTCCACAGGCGGGCTTGTGTTTCAGGCCCTTTTACGCAATCCGCTGGCAGAGCCCTATATTCTGGGCATTTCCGGCGGCGCTGCCATCGGGGCCATCATCGGGATCATCCTGGGGCTGTCCCGATTTCCGGGCGTGACCGCTACGGCCTTTGCCGGCAGCATGGGCACCCTGGTGCTGGTGATGACCATCTCATCGGGGCAGCGCATCCTGAAAAAGGACGCGCTCCTTCTGGCCGGCGTCATGGTGAATGCCTTCTGTTCAGCGGTCATCATGTTTCTGGTCTCCATGACCCAGGATGCGCGGCTGCATAACATCATTTTCTGGCTGATGGGCGATATGTCCATGACCGATCTCAAGCAGGTCGGTATTCTGGCGGCCCTACTGATTCCCGGTTTCATCCTGATTTTCTGCCTTTCCCATGCCATGAACCTGCTGCTCATGGGCCGTGAAATGGCCATGAGCATGGGGCTTCAACTTAAAACAATCATCTTGACGTTACTGGTGGCTACCTCCTTCATGATAA
Organism: Desulfobacteraceae bacterium; assembly: GCA_037442625.1. Lineage (GTDB taxonomy): Bacteria > Desulfobacterota > Desulfobacteria > Desulfobacterales > Desulfatirhabdiaceae > RAAP-1. Next base: position 7,688 of record JBBIPX010000138.1, on the reverse strand, counting down.
GCGCCACGGTATCCTGTTGCGGACTGATCGGATTCGTCGGCCTGGTAATTCCCCATCTGCTCAGAATGCTTCTGGGGCCGGATCACCGGGTGCTGGTGCCGGCCTGCATCCTGGGCGGCGGCGCCTATATGGTGTTCTGTGATCTCCTGGCCCGTACGCTGCCGCAGCAGGGGGAAATACCCTCCGGTGTGATCACGGCGCTGATCGGCGCCCCGCTTTTCATCGTTCTGCTCAAAAGGGCAAACCGATGACGGCGGCCGTTGATATCGTGCAGGTATCGCTGACCTACGGCAAAAAGGCCGTGCTGAAAGAGGTTTCCTTTTCGGTGAACCGCGGCGAATTTTTTATCATCATCGGACCCAACGGTTCCGGAAAAACATCGCTGATCAAGTCGATTGTCGGTATCGAGCACCCCCAAAATGGACGGATTGATATCCTGGGCCGCCCCTTGTCGGACTATGGCCGAAAGGAACTGGCCCGAAAAGTGGCGATGGTTCCCCAGACAGCGCCGACGGATTTTCCCTTTACCGTGACGGAAACCGTTCTGATGGGCCGCGCCCCGCATCTGGGACTTTTGGGCCTCGAATCCGAAACCGATATGAAGATGGTCCGTCAGGTGATGGCATTCACCGGCGTTACGGATCTGGCGGACAGAAAGGTTGAACATCTCAGCGGCGGAGAGCGCCAGCGGACTTTTGTGGCACGGGCCGTGTGCCAGTCGTCTGAACTCCTTCTGCTGGATGAACCCACGGCATCCTTGGATCTGGCTTATCAGGCGCGGCTCATGGACCTGATGGAATCACTCAAAAATGATCGCGGCGCCACCATCGTTATGGTTTCCCACGACGTCAACCTGGCTGCCTTGTATGCCGATCGGCTCCTGCTGATGAAGGAAGGCCGGATTGTGCGCCTGGGCCGACCCTCCGAGGTCCTGACTTATGAGACCCTGGAAAAGGTTTACGGCTGCACCGTTCTGGTGGACCAAAGCCCTCTTGGCGATTTTCCGCGCATTACCCTGGTTCCCGGAAAATTTAATCCATCAAGCGGTTCAGGCGCCTGTCCGTCATGAATTCACATCGGAAGTTTCGTTGCAAATATTGTTGACTTTCCGAATCCGTTTTTATAGATAATCAGCCGTTCAGGCGCTCTCCGGAGCTTAAAAGGGAACCCCGTGAAAATCGGGGACGAGCCCGTCGCTGTAACCTCTACCCCTGTTTTACGGTTAAACGGGGAACCCATCGGCTGCCATGCGTCACTGTCTCCTATAGGAGATGGGAAGACCGCTGAAAAGGGAGAGGAAGTCAGAAGACCTGCCTGGAACATACTGCGCTCGCTTCGTGGACCATGGCGTGCCTACATCTTGCGGATAAACAGGGACATCCCCGGATTGAATTTATTTCGGTCCGGGGATTTTTTTCTCCGGACCCCATGAAAGGAGAAAAAAATGAAAGTTCCATATGCCGTTTCAATCGCTGCCCTGTTATGTCTGACAACACCCGCCCTGAGTGCCGAGGAACCAGAGGCCACCCTGGAGCCGATCGTTGTAACCGCCACCCGGCAGCAGGAAAGCGAATCGAGCGTTCCGGCCTACATTACAACCATTTCCGCCGCCCAAATCAGTAAATCGACCGCCACCAATGTTCCGGATCTGCTGCGAACGCTGTCGGGCATTCAGGTTAAAGACATTACGGGAAACCAGCGCTATTTTCAGGTTGATTTGCGGGGCTTCGGCGAAACAGCCCAGTCCAATACACTGGTGCTGGTGGATGGTCGTCGCATCAACCAGGCCGACCTGAGCGGAACGGATTGGACGCTGATTCCGCTCAGCCGGATTGAACGGATCGAGGTCATTCAGGGCGGTCGCGGCAGCGTGCTCTACGGAGACAACGCAAGCGGGGGCGTCATCAACATTATTTCAAAAAAAGGCGACCAGACGGCTCTCGAAGCCGATATCCGGGCGGGAAGCTACGGGACATTCGGAAGCAGCGCAGGGGCCAGCGGGTCGAAACAGAATTTTTCATATTCCGTTTCAGGCAGTTATCAGAGTACGGACGGGTATCGGGACAACTGCGGCGGCACCGCCAATAATTTGGGCGCCAATCTGGCCTATTATTTTGGAGACGCCGCCGGCATCAGCCTGGATGCAGGCTATCACAAGGACACCACCGGCTTGCCCGGAGCCCTGAAGCAAAGCGATCTGGATGCCGGCAGATCAAGGACCGATACGCTTAATCCCAATGATTATGTGACGACAGAGGACTCCTTTGTGTCCATTGGTCCGGAAATTTATTTTTGGGGTGACAGCCTGCTGCACGTCGACATGTCCTACCGAGATCGATCTGTTGCGTCATATTCTCATTTTGCGGGTGGTTATTTTGAGGGAGATACCACGCTTCATACGGCCGGATTTTCCCCGCGGGCGATCATCCGAGAACCTTTATGGGGATGGAAAAACAAGTTGGTGGCCGGCTTTGATTTATTTGATGCCACCGAGGACATCACCAACAGCACGGTTTTTTTCGGATCCCCCTCGGTCGCTCAAACCAACCTTGAAAAGAAAAATTATGGCGCTTATGCGCATGACGAATTGAGTTTAACCGATCAAATCAGCCTTTCCGGCGGATACAGGCATGACTGGGTGGAATACGAATTCTCTCCTTCCTCTCCGGAATCGGCCAGCATGGATGAAGATCTCTTCACCACCGGGATTAACTACCGTTTTGGCAAGCAATCTCATGTTTATGCCAATTTTTCACACAGCTTCCGCTACCCGGTGATGGACGAGCTTTTCAGTTTTTTCACCAACACCATCAATACAGGACTTCAGCCCCAGACTTCCGATGACATCGAGATTGGTTTGAGGCATAACTTTACAAATACCTTTTATGGATCGATCAATTTATTCCGAATCGACACCACCAATGAAATTTACTTTAATCCGACGGATTATCAAAACGAAAACATGAACGGAGAAACGCGCCGGGACGGTGTGGAACTGACGCTGACAAAAATTTTTGATCGGATCAAGGTCACCGGCAACTATACCTGTCAGTCAGCCGAGATTCTGGATGGCCCGTATTCAGGAAAGACAATCCCCGGAGTGCCGATTCATAAAGCCGGTCTGGATACCCGAATCGATTTGGGATGGGGTTTTGCGCTGGGGTTGAACGGCACGTACGTCGGTCAGCGGTATTTTGAAAGCGATTTTGCCAACAGTTTCGACAAGCAAAGTGATTACACCGTCTTTAACAGCCGATTGGACTATACCTGGAAACAATTTTCAGCATATGTGATCATGAACAATATTTTCAACGAAACATACTCGGATTACGGGGTGCTTGGCGGGTATCCATTGGAGCCTTCCTATTACCCCTCACCCAAAACCAATTTTCTGGTCGGAATTTCCATCCGCTATTAGATTGAATCGACACCAAAGACTGCTTTCTCTCAGCGGTCATTGCATCATCGAATATGGATTTTCAGCATGGATCATTGAAGTTTTGATGGTTGATGAGATTGCGCAGGCAGTTGCTGTGCCTACGGCAAATTTACGCTGGAATACCGGAACTGGATCGAACTGATGGAATCGCCGCTTGCCGCCATCAGCAAAATGAAAAAACCGGTGATTGCCCAGGTTCATGGGGTCTCCGCGTTTCTGGAAAAACGTCAGCCCGACTGGCTGGAAAAATAGCTTCCGCAGGGCTTAGAGGCCTTTTTTCATTGCCGCCACGATTTTGGTTACATTGTTTTTGAACATGTCCGCATAGGTTGGCGCCGGACCGTCGGGTTTGGACAGGGCATCCGAATAGAGTTCCCCGCCAACCGCCACCTTGCTTTCACTGGCGATCTGCTTGATCATGCGCGGATCCGAGATGTTTTCAACAAAGACCGCGGTGATTTTTTCTTTCTTGATCTGCCGGATAAGGGCCATGACCCCGCCGGCCGATGGTTCGCTTTCCGTGCTGATGCCCATTGGAGAGAGGATCTCGATGTCGTATGCGGCTGCTAAATACCCGAAAGCATCGTGGGAGGTGATCATGCGGCGATTCTGAAAGGGGATGGCCGAGAATTCCGACTTGACCCAGGTGTTCAGCTTGGCCAGTTTTGCACTGTAGGCATCGGCAAGACCCCGGTAAGTGGTTGAGCCGGCCGGATCGGCCAAGATAAGCGCCTTGGCGATATTTTCGACGTAAATCCTGCCGTTTTCAAGATCCTGCCAGGCATGGGGATCTGTAATGACCCGGCCGCCCCTGTCTTCATCCTTCATGGTTCGGGGCTTGATGCCCGTACTTGCCACCGCCACCGTTCCCGGATAGCCGGATGCCTTGATCAGGCGATCCATCCAGCCCTCAAGCCCGAGACCGTTGACAACAACAAGATCCGCTTCGTTGACGGACTTGGCCGCGGTGGGTGTCGGCTCATACGCATGGACATCTCCGTCGGCGCCTACCAGGGTGTTCACATCCACCCGGTCACCGCCGATATTTTTGACCATGTCACCCAGGATGCTGAAGCTGGTGACGACGTGGATGGTTTTATCCGCCCTGGCCATACCGCTTGTCATGAAAAGCGCGCAGCAAACAATCAGAATTCGGGTTACTGTCAGCATCATATTTCTCCATTCGAGTTTAACCTGTCAGGTGATCTCCGGCCTTGTGGCGGCTGTAAATGCTGCCGTATTTCCCGAAAAGCACCGAAAAAGCATGGCAGATCCCGGCTGTTAGAATGATTGAGGGGCCGGACGGGAAATTCATGTAAAACGACAATAACAGTCCGCTGTAACTGGATATCATGGCAATCAGCGTTGCGATCATGGATGCGGACCAGAACTGCTTGGCCCAGAAATTGGCCGATGCGGCGGGCAGCATCAGCATGCCCACCGCCATCAGGGTGCCGAGGGCGGTAAATCCGGCCACAAGGTTCAATACGACAAGGACCAGGAAGGTGAAATGCATTGTTGTCCCGTGCCCGCCGACGGATTGCAGGAAGCCCGGATCGAAACACTCGACGATCAAGGGCCTGTAAATGAGCGCCATGGTGAATACCGTGACTGTGGTGATGGCGGCGATCAGGATCAAGGCCGGGTCATCCACGGCCAGAATGGTGCCGAAGAGCACATGAATGAGATCAACGCTGGTGCCGCGCATGGAGATGATCAGAACGCCCAGCGCCAGCGAAATAAGGTAAAGGGCGGCAAAGCTTGCGTCTTCGCGAAGCGCCGTGAACCGCGTGATGGCTCCAGCCAGCAAGGCGACCGTAAGACCCACGATGATCCCGCCGATGGTCATTGCGTACAGGGACAGTCCGGATACCAGAAACCCGATGGCCGCGCCCGGTAGCACTGCATGGGAGAGGGCATCGCCCATCAGGCTCATGCGCCTGAGGACAAGCAGCATCCCGACCGGAGCACAACCGATGGCAAGCGCCAGACAGGCCACCAGGGCATGACGCATGAAAGTAAATTCCTGAAAAGGAGAGAAAAAAAAGTCGGCAAGATGATTCATGCGCCGTTCTCCAGGCAGACTTTCGCCGATGCGTCCCATGCCTCAGACATCCTGCGGGAAAGCAGCAGGTTCTCCTCGGTCATAACCTGATGGGTTTCACCCCATCCAATCAATTCGCGTGCGATCAGAAGCGTTCGGGGGAAAAAGGCCCGCACCTGGTCAAAGTCGTGCAGCACGGCAATGATCGTTCGATTCTCCGCATGCCATCGCTGAATCACTTGAAAAAGATCGCGTGTCGTCTGGGCGTCTATCGAGGTGAAAGGCTCATCCAGGACAACAACCGGGGAATCCTGTAGAAGCATCCGGGCGAACATCACCCGCTGAAACTGCCCGCCCGACAGATCGCTGATGGCCCTTGCCTCAAACCCGTCCAGACCCACAGTGCAGAGCGCATGCGCCGCTTTTTCCCAAAACATTCGTTTCATCCCGCCGAAGATGCCGATATGGTGCCAGAGACCCAGAATTACGATATCCAGGACGGTAATCGGAAAACTCCGGTCAACTTCCAGGCGCTGTGGCAGATAGGCAATCTGTGTGGTTCTGAGCCTTCCCCTGTCAATGCGGCCGCCGAGTGGGCGCAGCAATCCCGTGATCCCTTTCAGAAGGGTGCTTTTCCCCGATCCGTTCGGACCGACCACCGCGGTCATGGAACCGGATTCAAAGACCCCGGACAAATGATGGACCGCCGGATGTCTTTCATAACCGAGGGTGAGGTTCTGCAGGGAGATGGCATGCATTTTTTCTCCGATATCGCTACCAGCCGAGCGCCCAGGCAACGGAAAGCCAGATAAGCATCGCGGCGCCGGCAGCCCATATCAGGCGGGCGCCAGCGCTCCAGCCAAGCGGAGACAGGAATCGGTCTTTGTCGGCAGCGGTTTTTTTCATGTTTTTTTCTTGATTTGCGGTTTTGATTATTGCTAATGCACTTGCATTATATTCAGGAGAAGGGGTGATGTCAATTGCTATTGCGAAAACACTTGCAATAAATTGCTGCGAGTTGTATCCTGTCAAACATAAATAATCATGGTTGCTGTTGATCCGGCCGGGGCCGGGCATCGGATGGCGGGACGGGGGATGGATGGATCGCCTGCAAAAAGACATCGGTTTCCATCAAGTGTTTTCTTTTAAAATCAAAGCGGTGCTGCGTCGAAACTCATGATACGAAATACAACCCAGAGACATGCCATTCAGGAAGTTTTTTTAAAAAAAGACCGGCCCCTGCGGGTTGAGGAAATCCTGCAGACGGGCAGTGAGCGGGTCGGTTCCCTGAATCAGGCTACCGTCTATCGAAATCTGAAACTGCTGGTGGCATCCGGGTGGCTTAAAATCGTCAAACACCCGGATCTGGGAATCCTGTATGAAAGAACCGGCAAGGATCATCACCATTATTTTCACTGCCGATCCTGCAATCATCTTTTTAACCTGCCGGGATGCGCCCTGAACGAAAAAGACGCCACGCCCCCGGGCTTTATCACCGAAGCTCACGAGGTGTTTCTTTTCGGCCTCTGTTCCGGGTGCAGGGTGTAATTCGACCGTGGCCATTTCCATTAGGACTGTCTGCAGGAGTCTGCTGTCGCAAATCGCCCGGTTCATGGGCGGGTGGGCAGGTCTGCTGGCCCTGAATACCAAATGCCCCTGCTGCGGCCAGACACTTTGCCCGGTCGGGATCGCCGGCGCGGGTTTTCTGGCAGGGATTCTTACCCTATTGTTCGGGTTGCCGAAATGGTTTCACCGAAAACAGCCAAAGGGACCTGTTTTTCTCCAGAAGATGCCGCCTGATTTATCTGCTGACAACCATCCAGATGGCACATTGACGTGCGCGCTTATCAAAGAATGAGGTCGCGACATGGGCGTACCTCCGGGTATAGGATTAATGTCTTGACATTGTCCGCAGCCTGTGTTTTTTTAAACAGCGTACAGGCGCTCAGCAATGAGCTTAAGAGGGAACCCCGTGAAAATCGGGGACGGGCCCGCCGCTGTAACCGGGGACGACCGCAGCATTAACGCCACTGATTGCAATCAAAAAGAATCGGGAAGGCGCTGCCATTAGGGTGAACCGGAAGTCAGAAGACCTGCCTATACGATTATCGGCTTGTTTCCCGTGGACAGGGAAAGGCTTTTTGGATTCCGTGCGATAAACTGGGCATCCCGGATCGATCTTGAATCGGTCCGGGATTTTTTTTG
>JBBIPX010000137.1:0-9319 GCA_037442625.1 Desulfobacteraceae bacterium | reverse complement strand
CCCATCGCCATCTGGAGGCGTTGGTAAAGACGGGAGCGTTTCGGGACGATCTTTATTTCCGGATCAACGTGTTCAAGATCGTTATGCCTGCACTGCGCGAACGGAAGGAGGACATTCCCCTGCTGGTGGACCATTTTATCGAGCGGTTCAACCGCCTAAAGGGCAGGACGGTGTCAGGCGTGTCCCGGAAAGCCATGTCCGCTCTGATGCTTCATGACTGGCCTGGGAATGTTCGCGAGCTGGAGAATGCCGTCGAACATGCGTTCGTGCTTTGCCGGGACGATATCATTCGGATAGAGGACCTTCCTGAGCACCTTATCCCGGCCGGCGACGGGATCAGCGCGATGGCGGGACTGACGCTTCAGGACATCGAAAAAACGGCCATTCTCCAAGCCCTGCATCGCCATCGTGGAAGGAAAGTTGCGACCGCGCGCGAACTCGGCGTCGACAAGAACACCCTGCGCCGCAAAATTATCCGCCTCGGAATCGGACCGGAGGTTTGAAGGTAACGCTGTTTTTGTTTTCTCAGGAAGGCGGCTTCAGTTCGCTTTAGAGAAAATAAGTATTATGTCTCCGAAATACCAGCAGTGCCAGCGGTTCTTGGCTATATGAACAGTTGCGGCTTGCCGCAAGATGTTCATATAGGGATTTTATCTATTAATCTTAAATGGTTATCTATGCCCCCTCTATTCCCTCACGACTAAAGTTATTTAAAGACGGTTGCGATCCGTGCCCCGACCGGAATATTCGCGGAATCAAGCCCTGCGGATTGTCCGTGCAGATCGAATTTCACGTTGACGTTCGGCCTGAAGATCAGGCAATGGGTGGAGCCGCCAAAGTGGAACATTCCCAGTTGATCCCCCTTTTTCACATGCTGCCCCTCCTGGACGGTTATTTCGTTGGATGACACTTCAGCCATACCGACAAACATGATGCACATCAAACCGATATCCGGATTATCGGCTTCAATGAAGATCAATGCCCTGGAAGCCACCTGGGTAATGTAGCCCTGGGAATTGTTGGGCCCCGCCGGATCGAACCCTTCAGACAGCGCTTCGGCATAATAGGAGCCGTCAACCAGGCGGGTCTTTACGATTTTCCCGCTTATCGGACTGTTCCAGCGGTGGAAGCTCAACGCGCTCAGGAAAGCCTGATAAACCGTTCCGCCCGCAAACTGCCCGGCAAGAGGGTCCATCGCCATCATGTGCTGTAGCGAATAAGGCTGCGCCTTGATCCAGAACCGGTCGGCAAGCTTCACGCTTTTCGCTATCCTGTAAGGCGCAGATTCACAGGCGTTGGCGATAACCGCATTGTCATCAGGACTTGCCACTGGACGCCGCCCCTCCCGAAACTTTCTGGTGAAGAAATCATCCCATGAAGAAAACCCGTAATAGGGCAAGGCGGGATCGCATATGAAATCCTCCTCAAAATGAGGCATCGCGGCCTTGGCGTCCCGCCCGAACCATCCTTTCTCGGGATTGTCATTCAACACATAGCGGGAGTCCGCAGAGCCCAGAAATACGGCCCATTGAATCAATATTTTTTTCAACTGGCGGTTCACCTTTTCATTTAAGAAAACCGAGGTTCCGGCAGGCGTGCCCATGGGCCAGTTGATGATGGCATTGATCGGAAAACCGACCAGACCGGTTTTATTGAATTCCGGTGCCGTGGTCAATATCCGGTTCATTATCCGAAGCATCTGGCGATAGTTTTTTACCTGGGGTTTTCCTGCGGGGTCCTTGCTGAAAGATTTTTTGTGAGGGACCTGGTTAAACATCTGATTGAACAACATGTACAATTGCGGGTCTTCTTCTATTATATTTTTGAATTCCTGAATAACAGGCAGCAACGGTTCATTTGCTGTTTCAGTTCCCTCGGTCAGCGTTGCCATCCATTGATCCAAGAACAACTGATCTGACGGCAGCCACTGTCCCACGTCGTAAGGCGCTGCCGAATCGGCCGATTCGATCGATTCGGCAGCGGATACGTCTCCGGGCAAAGGAAAGAAAAATGCCAGCGCCAACAAGGCAAGAATTACCAAGGTTTTCTTATTCATGTAGTTTTTCCTCCACAGGGACGTTACTCCGCATCGCTTCTTGGTCTGATAAAGCCACTGCACAGGTAACAGAGTCCGTATACAGTATGTTTTCGACTAGATGCCTGAACATCTGCTCAATTGAATTGCCGGGTGCCTCTTGGAAAATATGATAAAGAGCGCCGCCAAGACGATATGGGTTAACATGAGCTGCCATGCGGTCTCAGTGTGATATTAAAAATCCGTCTTCTCTTTTCACTTTCAGATGTCTTTTCAATTTGTTGCCGATGGACCTGAGGAATGCCCTTCTTTTCCCATCGCCTCCCGTACCGCCCGGACCACGTCTTCCGGAGCAGGTTTGAAGATTTTTTCATGAGTGGGCGCCACAGGCACCGGAATTTTGGGCGCACCGACGCGCTTGATTGGGCCCTTGAGTGCGGCAAACGCCTCATCGGCGACCATGGCGGCCAGCTCCGCTCCGAATCCGCAGAAACGGACGGCTTCGTGCACCACGACCAGTCGGCCGGTACGGCGGACCGAATCGAGAATGCACGCCTTGTCGAGCGGCACCAGAGACCTCAAATCGATCACCTCGCAGGAGATGCCCTGTTCGTTCAGGACGGCAGCGGCCTTCAGGGTCGTGTGGAGGGCTGCGCCGTAGGACACGACGGTGCAGTCGGTTCCGGACGCCGCCACGCGGGCTTTGCCCAATGGCGTGCGGACATCGCCGGCAGGCACACTGCCGGGCATGCGGTAAAGCATCATATCTTCCACGACGATGACCGGGTCCGGATCGAATATGGCGCTCAGCATCAAGCCCTTGGCATCTTCCGGCGTAGCGGGCCAGACGATTTTAAGACCCGGGCAGTGGGCGATCCATGATTCCAGGTTGTGGGAATGCTGGCTTCCGGCACCGAAACCGACTCCGGCCTTGACTCGGACGGTCAGGGGAAAGCTGGATTTTCCGCCGCTCATATAGCGAAGCTTGCCGGCATGGTTGATCAGCATGTCGCTGGCAAGCGTCATAAACGGGAAAAACATGATTTCTACGACCGGTCGAAGTCCCATGCAGGAAGCACCGACGGCAAGGCCGGCAATGGCCGCCTCGCTGACGGGGGTGTCCTTGACCCGGCCGGGGCCGAATTTGTCAAGGAGACCAAAGGTGGTCATGTTGGGATCCTTATGAATGGAAACCCCCACGCCTTCACCGGCGATAAATACGGCTTCGTCGATTTCCATGGCTATTGTCAGGGCCTCGTTCAGTGCCTGTCCAAACGTCTTTTGAATCATGGCATGACTCCTTTCAGGAAAGTGGGGGCTGGACATATACATCCGTCAGTGCGGTTTCAGGCGCCGGATACGGACTGGCATCCGCAAAGGCTACCGCGGCAGCGGCCCGCACTTCGGCTTCCTGATCAATGGCCTGAAGCCGGTCCGTATCCAGCACGCCATCGCTGAGAAGTTTTTGCCGGTAAAGGCGGATGGGGCATCTGGCCGCCCAGATTTCCAGCTCCGCCGGGTCCACGTAATGCTGATGGTCCTGTTCGCCATGGCCGCGCATGCGGTATGTATGGGCTTCGATCAGCGCAGGCCCTTTTCCCGAACGGCAGTAAGCAGCCATTTCGGCCGCCTGATGATAAACCACCTCCACGTCATTGCCGTCCACACTCTTACCCGGCATGTCGTAGCCGGCAGCCCGCCCGGAAATGTGACGGGTTGCGCAATGCACCTCGTGGCGCTGGGCGCCGGCCCAGCAGTTGTTTTCACAGACAAACAGAAGGGGCAGTTTCCAGATGCCGGCCAGATTCATGGTTTCGTGGACGCTCCCCTCAGCGGCCGCCCCATCCCCGAAAAACACCACCGTGATGCCGCCGGCGCACCGATACTGCTGGGCAAATGCCGCTCCCAGAGCCAGCGGCGGTCCGGCGCCGACGACAGTGGATGTCATCAGTGCGTTGACCTCCGGAACGGACAGATGCAAGGTACCTGCCTTACCTTTGTTGACCCCTGTTTCCTTGGCCATGATTTCCGCCATCAGGGAATTCATGTCCGCTCCCCTTGTCAGCAGATGACCGTGGCTGCGGTGATTGGTGACAATGACATCGGCCGGCTCCAGTGCCGAAACAATGCCCGCGGCCACCGCTTCCTGACCGTTTGCCAGAATCTGCATTCCGGGCAGCCGGCCGGATTCCTTGCTGAGGGCAACGATCTGTTCCTCGAATTTGCGAACCCGGATCATTTGGGTGTAGAGATGGATGCGAACGTCCGGAGCAATCGGGTTTTTCGTCATAAAACCTCCTTTCGGGAATTCATTCCGGGTACTGATCATTCATAAATCACGATGTCCCTACTCACGAATCCGATCCAATCGCAGACGAACCGTAATCGCCTGAAATCATTATTTCACTCTCCGGGAATCGATCTTGCCGGCGCCAGTCACTTGCACGACTCCCCGCAGGTGAAGCCCCCCCATCGATTCTCAGACGAAACATTCCGGTTCCCGCCGCGTAGCGCCAAACTTGTCCTCCAGTTCATATTTATGCCATAAATAATTTTCATCATCGAAATATTTCGCCCCAACCGGGCAATTTTTGATGCAGGCGCAGCACTTGATGCAAATACCTGTTATTTTGGAAACATCGTCTGAATCAATCGATGCCATGGGACAAACCTGGCTGCAAAGTTTGCAGTCGATGCAATCGCTGTTTGTTTTGGGAGTAACCTTTAGGATGCTCATGGGATTACCGTTTCGATCCTTTGGTTGATAATATTTTTTGTAAGGTTTATCCCCTTTTACGACAACAGCGGAATTTTCAACCGGTGTCTTTGTTTTATCATATATCTTAGCAGCAAAACCAGCCGCCACTGCCATATCCTGTTTGTCGGGTCTCTTGGCCCCGAGCGTCGTTGAAAAGGAATGCTCACCTATAAATGCGCCACCGGCGATCACATTAAAACCGTTCGACTCCAGAATATCCTTGAACTCTATTAACGCATCGTCATAATTACGGTTCCCGTAGAGAACCACAGCGACGGCCGTTGCCTCGTTGCCGGAAATTGTGTTCAGGAATTTCAGAAGCACATTCGGTACGCGTCCGGCGTAAACCGGAATGCCCGCAATAACAAGGTCATCCTTGTCAAAGGAAAAAGTTTTTTTCCGGGCTTCCGGCAGTGTAAAGTCAATACGATGGACCGTAGTTTTCCCGCCCTGGTTTTCCGAAATTTTTTCAGCAATACCGGTTACTATTTTCTCAGTTGTGCCTGTTGCACTGAAGTATAGTGCGTGGATTTTCTTATTCATCCGGCAAATCTCCCAATTTGAAATTTATTCCAATACAAAAAACCTTGTGCGGTAGTCCCCAAAATCCGGACAATGCGCCAAGCACAGGGACCACCGCACTTAATCATAATGAGTCCACATGCAAATAACTTTAATTATTTTTTCTTCGTTTAATACCTGATAAATTAATCGGTACTGAATATTTATCCGTCGTGAATAAGCGCCTGCTAAATCACCGACGAGTTTTTCGCAGGCTGGTGGAACCTGGTAGGGATTTCCCGTTACCGTTATTGTTTGCCATCAGTGACCAGTCCTTTGTTTCTATGCGCATCGAGAAAATCACCGGAATAGCCGGTGTATTTTACTTTTGAAATTGAATATCAAGTCCCCGGCCATGCGCGTTGCGATCACTTCGCCGTCAATTTCGCCCACTAAAAACCATTCGGGATTCACCATCAATTTGCGTTCGATGTCCCGGATGGGGTCATTCTTCTCTTCATCCTCGGGATGCTAACGAAAAATAACCCGCCGAACCACTGCCTGTGGCTGCTTGCATGATGAATGTCCCTACCCTTTCAATTCCCACGCCGTCAGTTCGGCAACACTGTGCTGGAATTTCCTGCGCGTCTCGCGGATCACGAACGGAACATCGCGGGGATCAGCCAGCATGCAAAAATGCGGCGCCAGTATTTCCTTAAGCGCATCCAGGGTCCAGACAGGCTCACCGGCATCGCGATACCCCCCCAGCCATTCCTCCTTCTTGGTATAGGCCTCGTCCCAGGTGTAGGGAGAGGTGAGCACCAGTACGCCGCCCGGAAGCATCCGCTCATGAATGGTTGCCAGGAATTTGCGCGGCGCATAGAGACGATCGATCAGATTGGCTGCCAGCACAAGATCATAGCCGGTAAATTTCTCCGGCAGGTTGCAGGCATCGGCCTGAAAGAAAGCGACCCTTTCGCGGCAGGCATCCAGGCCCAAATCCGCCAGCATGATTTCATGATACGAACAGATATCCCCCTCCTCGTGAAAGGCGTAGCGCAGGTACCCCTCCGCTTGCATCCGTGCGGCCAGCCGGAAGAAGCGGGTGGAAAAATCCAGTCCCGTCACTTTGCCAAAACCGCCCCTTGCCAGCTCGAAAGATGCCCGGCCGACCGCGCAGCCAAGGTCTAAGGCATGTCCGGCACCGCGGCCCGACATCAATTCCAGGCAGGCCGCGGCGCAGACCGACGCAAAATTGGGCGCCCCGAAATGCTCACTGCCGTAATGAGCCTCGCAGTACTGGGCTGCCAGTGCATCGGTTTCATATTGTTCCTCATGGATTTCCACGGGAGAGCTGCTCTCCACATAGCGGAAACCGGCATGCTGAAAGAAATGCCTTCTGAAGGCATAACGGGAATCGCGGGTAGCCTCGTTGCCGGTGGATATCCAGGATCCCCCCTTGATCAGATTGTGGCGGGTATCGAAAGTCGGCGTGGAGAAGTCGTCGTACCAGGGATGGATTCTGAAGCCGTGGAACGGATAGGTCGGGGTTTCGGTCCACTGCCAGACATTGCCAATGACATCAAAGAAATCACCGAAACGGAAGCGGTCCACCGGACAGGAGGAACTCCAGTATGCCAGGTTGACGTTGCCGGGCACTTGCCCCCACCAGGGCTGGTCGGCGATATTGCAGGCATCGCGCAGCCGGTTCCATTCGTCCTCCGTGGGGAGACGAATCGGCAGGCCGGTACGGGACGCCTTCCAGTTGCAGAAGGCCTTGGCCTCCAGTTGGTTGACCTCCACCGGCCAGTTCCAGGGCAAAGCAATGACTTCCAGCATGGTCCGAAGTCTCCAGCCGCCATCCGCGCCGCCGCCTTTTACCCAGAACAGCGGGTGCTCCGCCTGCTTGAAGTTGCGCCAGCTCCAGCCTTCGTCCGTCCACCACTGCGAATCGCTGTAACCGCCGGCATCGACAAAGTCGAGAAACTCCCTGTTCGAGACCAGGAACTCCGCGGCCTTGAAATCCGCCACATCGACCTCCCGGTGACCATACTCGTTATCCCAGCCATAGAGGGCATGATCGAATGGTTTCCCCAACACAACCCTGCCGCCCTGGACCGGCATCAGCCGGTTTTGCGGGGCCTCGCCCGCTTCGCGGCAGATATCCCAGAAAGGAAGTTTAACCACCTGATCGACGGGGAGCTGGCGGATCAGTACCGATGAAGTCTCCAAATGGATGCGCTCATGCTCGATCCCCATCATGATGGCCCAGAAAGGGTTATCCCAGGTGATCGGCAGATTCATGGGCATGCGGCGGATCAAACCGTCAACCAGCTCCCTGACCTTGTCACGGTACGCTTTGACCTCCGGCCGCGTGGGCCAATCATAATGGCTGGCTTCCAGGTCGTCCCAGGACATCTCATCCACCCCTACCGCAAACATGGATTCAAATCGCGGATTGATACGGGTGCTGATCAGTCGGGCAATGTTGAGTTTATTGATGAAAAAGGTGGCGGTATGCCCGAAGTAAAAGATCAGCGGGTGTCGCAGGCGATCTGCCCGCAGGTAAAAGGCGCCATCGTCTTTCAGCGTCTCGTACAGCCGTTCGTCGATATCATAGGTTTTATGAAAATACGCGAGTATCTCGGAGCGCTTCTGCTCGGGATTTCCTTCGTTGAGAATGGTGGTTCTGGTGTTGCGGATATCCATAATAATTTTCTCCTTATTTCCACTCCGGATCTCAGCTTTGACAGAATACCGGGCAAGATAAATTCTTATGGGTTAAGCCCTATGCGCAAACGCAACGGGTAAGACGGTACCTCAAAGAAACCAAAACTCGACTAAACCAAAAAAATCTTAAGAAATGTACCCCCCGGCGTCAACCAGCCTCAATGTTGCGGCTTGAAGGCATTGATCCGATCAATGACGTTCTGTTCGATATTGCGGTAGAAAAATGTGTAGTCGTAGCCGTGATACCAACCCGGCAATGTATTGTAGGGCGCGGAAAAGTTCCGGTAGTTCGCCGGAGCAGGCAGCGCGGCAGGGTCGATCACCAATGCTCCATTGTTGCTTTGTGCTCCAATGTAATTGTTCACCTCGTAGGTGTAGCTGCCGTCCGGCTGCGGCTTGAAAATTGCGGGGTCCGCCCCTGGCAACGAACCCTTGTAAAAAACCGCCCCCAAATTCGCCGTCACGGGTGTGGCCGTCGACTCTATGGCGCCAGGGTCAGTGGCAAGCCAGGTCAACGGGTTCACGCTGTAAGCGTTCTTTCTCACCAATTCCATCTTCCCCCGCAAACCGGCTGGAACCAGCGACCAGTCCCCCGGAGTTTGCTGAGTGTTGTAGGTGACAATGCAGCCGGTCTGAGCCTTGTCACGGCAAATGCCGACTAGCGCCAACGAGTCGGGGAAACTGTTCATATCGTCTGCGGTCACGGACCAACCGATCACATAGGCGGCCACCAGAAGTTTCCGCAAGGCCGGGTCACTAAACTTGTTTTCCAACAAATAGAGCAGCATGTTGGCTCCCTGACTATGACCGGCCAGGATGAACGGACGCGGCTGTCCGTTTGCCGCTTTATTGTAGTGCGCCATGTAGTAATCGAACGCATTCGATACATCGGCATAGGCCACTTGTAACGCCTGGTTTGCGATGCCGGCAAGTTGCGGGGTGTTTTGCCACAAGACAGAGTTCAGTACGTCGAGCCCCGAGGACTGCTGGTAGTAGGGAATGTAAACGTTGGTGCCGGCCTTCGCAAAGACTCCGATCTTGGATTCGACTTGCCATTTAATGACTGGGTCAATGTAGGCCTGGGCCAGTGACTGGTTCCATCCCGGACTCCAAGTTGAAGTCAAGGGAGGCTGTGACTTGCCGTCGTAGCTGTACGTGGTCGGATATACGAAAAAGACATCCACTGCTTGTGAACCAGTCGGGAGGGCCAGCCAATTTTGCGTTTGGGAGTAATCGGTGGGGACCGAAGCCGGAGCGGGATTCTCCCCACCGACACCGTAGGCGGTCAATGGCGA
>JBBIPX010000136.1:0-9430 GCA_037442625.1 Desulfobacteraceae bacterium | reverse complement strand
CCCACCATGGACTGCTCCATCTGAATCCTGGGGCCGAAAATGACGGATGTCGGTCGGCATCCCCGAATCAAGCTCTATACTTTAAGTGAAGTCAAGGAAGTGAAAGGTTCCGTCGGCAATTTCAAGGTGAAAATCCTTAAAAAAGCCCGTTATGTGGATGAAAAGGAATGCACGGCATGCGGAGACTGCGCCGCGGTCTGCCCGGTGGTGCGTCCGGATGCGTTCAATTACGGTCTCTCATCCCGCAAAGCCATCTATTCCCCGTTTCCGCAGGCAGTGCCATCGGCTTATGCGATCAATGTCAACGAGTGCCTGGGGCATAATCCGGCGGTGTGCGCCAAATGCATTGAAGTCTGCAAGAAAGGCTGCATCAGTTTTCACATGTCCGATGAGGAAATCACGGAAACCGTGGGCAGCATCGTGGTTGCGACCGGCATGGAAACCTACGACCCGACGGAAATGGATGAATACGGCTATACGCGGTTTGAAAATGTCATGACCAGTCCTGAATTTGAAAGACTTGTGAGTGCCGGCGGCCCCACCAAAGGCGAGGTGCTTAGGCCGACAGACCGGAAAACGCCGAAATCCATCGGATTTGTCCAGTGCGTGGGCTCCAGGTCGGCCGGAAAGGGAAGCGGCCACTGCTCCAATGTCTGCTGCATGAATACGATAAAAAGCACGCTGGTACTGAAGGAGCACTACCCGGACATGGATGTCAAGGTTTTTTACATGGATATCCGGGCATTCGGCAAGGGGTTCGAGGATCTTTACAAAAGAAGCCGGCGGCTGGGCGTTCATTACCTGCGGGGTCTTCCCGGAACGGTTGCGGAGAATCCGGACGGGGGACTGCGGGTGGCTGTTGAAAACACGGCGCTTGGCAAAATCGAGTTCTTTGATCTGGATATGCTGGTGCTGGCAGTCGGCATTCAGCCCTCCGAAAGCACCCGGTCACTTCAGGAAATGCTGGGATTGCAGTTGACACCGGATGGGTTTTTCCTGGAAGCCCATCCCAAGCTTCAGCCCGTGGATGCCGCCACGCGCGGCGTTTTTTACGCCGGATGCGCCGAAGGTCCCAAGGATATCAAGGAAAGCGTCACGCAGGCTTCCGCCGCGGCGGCAAGGGCCATCCGACTGATGCACAAAGGCGAAATTCTGACCGACCCCGTCACATCGGAAGTCATTGCCGAAAAATGCAAGTCCTGCGGCAAGTGCGCAGAAGTCTGCCCTTACAACGCCATCACCGTGGATGTGAAGAAAAAGACCCCGGCCGCGGTCAATACGGGCGCCTGTGCCGGTTGCGGCACCTGCGCGGCCGAATGCGCGTTTGACGCCATTATCATGAACCATTTTACCGACCGGCAGATTCTCGATCAGGTTCAGGCGCTTTTGACCGAAAAACCGGAAGAGAAAATCCTGGCCTTTGCCTGCAACTGGTGCTCCTATGCCGGCGCGGATTATGCCGGGGTGTCCAGATGCCAGTATCCGCCCAATGTGCGCCTCATCCGCACCATGTGTTCGGGCCGCGTGGATGAAAAATTCATCTGGGACGGCTTTATGAAAGGGGCTCCCGTGGTCCTGGTGAGCGGCTGCCATATCGGGGATTGCCATTACATCGATGCCAACAAGTGGACCGTAAAGCGGATTGAGAAAATCCACAAAAAAATGGCCAAACTCGGCATCCGCCCGGAGCGGCTTCAACTGGAGTGGATCAGCGCCGCGGAAGGCGCCCGTTTTTCAGCCGTCATGCACGGCCTGGAAGCCTTTCGACAGGGTGTGACCGCAGCGGAAATAGTCGAAACCGTTCAAATTCTTCAGGAACGCATCGAAAAACCGGATTAGCCTCAAGCAGTTAAAAAAGAAAATATCTTTTTGATTCTACATGCAGATAATTTGCAATCACGTTGCATATTATCTGCATCTGGATAAATAGATATGCTGAAAAATTGCTTACAGCTCAGGTGCCGACGAATCAGAATAATCGGGCGGAAGGGTCGTTTTGAAACAAATCCAGCATCCGGTCGGGGATTGTCGGGGTTTCGATGCTGTCCGGTGCGGCTTCGCCGGACAGTTGCAGGGTGAGCGAGCGGGCGTGCAGCGCTAGTCGGTCAAAGGCAAATTTTTGTCTCAGGGTGTTGATGGCCCGCAGCGAGCCGTAGCGGGCGTCGCCGACAACCGGATGGCCGGACAGTTTCGCATGCCGCCGGATCTGATGCGTCCGGCCGGTCAAAAGCGCGATTGCCGCCATCGTGTAATGGGCGCTGTGCTCCAGAATCCGGTAGCGGGTGAGGCAGTCCTTCCGGTTTCCGGGGCCTTGGGGATTTTGGCGTCCGCCCGCGGTTTCGGACAGGGGCCAGCGCCAAATTCCCCAAGGGTCTTTTCCTTCCGGTTTTTCAAGCCGGCCATGCAGTATGGCGACATATTGCTTTTTTACCTGATGGGATTCAAACTGCTTCGAAAAAAACCGAAACCTTTCCCGGTTGACGGCCAGCAGCATAACACCGCTGGTCTCCTTGTCGAGGCGATGCACCGGACTGATGCCGAAATTCGGGTCCAGGTCTATTTGCTCCTGAAGTGATGCTTTTTTTTGAATCCAAGCCAAGACCAGGGAGCAAAGATCCCGGCCTGGCATGTTGTGAACCGTCAGTCCCGCGGGTTTATCCACCGCCAGCCAGCCCCTTCCAGTGGCCAGCACGGGTATTTGAAAACGTCCGG
This sequence comes from Desulfobacteraceae bacterium, assembly GCA_037442625.1. Classification (GTDB taxonomy): domain Bacteria; phylum Desulfobacterota; class Desulfobacteria; order Desulfobacterales; family Desulfatirhabdiaceae; genus RAAP-1. Next base: position 6,718 of record JBBIPX010000136.1, on the reverse strand, counting down.
TATCAAGCAGGATCATTCATGCTCCGCATTATCTGGCACGGGGCTGACGGTAATACCACTGGAGCTGATCCGGGCTGCTGTCCTCATCCACGTTCTCGCCGGCCGCCTGCATCTTTCCCGTGGCCGGCGGCAGCAGCTCTTTGAGCTTCCACACACCATTCAGGCGGCCGAAAGTCCAGAATTCCTCAAATGGCGTCACATCTTCCTGGCCGCTCCGGACGGCATCGCCCATTTTCAGGATTCTCTGGGCATGCGCGGTGATTCGAACCGTAAATTCATCTTTGGACGGATCCGTGAAGTTTCTCACCAGGATCAGCTCGGCCTTCCGGACACAAAGATTTCGGTACTCGACCCTCAATCTTTCCGACTGCCACTGGATGAGCTGGGCCTTAAGGCTTTCGGCGACCTCGGGAAAAAGATCGTCAGCCGCCACCTGCCCGGCCTCTCCGGATTCCCGTGCCAGATAAAGATTCATGAAAACCCGGCGCGCCCGCTCCAGCATGGCATTTCGATCCCAGAGCCTGTCGGTCTGAACCAGAAAATTCAGCATGCGATCAATGCGTGAGGCTTTCAGTCCGATGCCTTTTTCAAGCCAGGGGCCTGCCGGGCCGTCTTTTCCGGCGGCTTCCGCATAAATCCCCTTGATGGTGTCGTCCGTCAGCATCTCGGCAAAATTCTCGCTCTTTAGCAGCTCCGACTCGCCGGTCTGTTCAATTTCCCTGAGCAGCCAGGAATCGCCCGAAAAATGAAATGTCCAGAATTCCTGAAATGCGGCCCGCGCCAGGTCTCCACGCAAAAATTTCCCGCTGCGGTCATCCACGTAGTAGTCGCGCGCCGTTGCGGTAATCAGGGCGGCGAATTCCCGTTGATCCGGTTTTTCCGTATATCGGACATGAACAAGATCGATCTGCTTGATCATGAGGGTTTCGATGCGGTTGATCTCGTGATTGCGGACAAGCCCCTGGAGCTGGGCGGTGTGCTGGGCGTACAGATCCTTCATGAGAAGCGGCGCCATGGGGATGAAGTCGCGTCTCTCCCAGCACTCCTGGAGCTTTTGAAACGTGGTTTCAGCCAGTTTTCGCAAGGCATCAGGAGTTACCGACGGGTCCTGGCGGCTGAGAAATGACAGGAGTTTTTCGGTCTTTGCGGCTTTGGGCGTAATGGCGTTTCGATCATAAACAAAATCGAGATTTTGGTTTTTCTTGCGCTTCATGATCCAGGCCAGAAGTATGAAGAACACAGCAAGGAAAACGAAAAAAGCGATGAATCCAGCCGCTGGATCTCCGGAAGACCCCCCGCTTCCGGAGCCGGAACCGTGGCTGGAATGGCTTGAGCTGGAATGACCGCCCCCGCCCTTGTTGTGAACAGCCAGATGATCCACGAAAAAAGTGTTGGGATAATCCGTCTGAAGGTTGAAAACCGTAACCGTCCGGTGGACCGTTTCCATGGAGACGATCCGCTGGCCGGTCAATGACCGGCCGTCCCAGGCGATGATCTGATCCCCGGTTCGGAGCGCCTCCAATGTCTTGAATCTGCCCTCTCCGATGTAAAACGGATGATCCATCGTGACATGCAGCAGTTGCCGGTCCGTCTTCAGTTCGACGAATTCATCGACCGTCCGGCGAAGAACCGATTGAACCTTTGTTTGCACCAGCATGCCATCCGGCGTAAAGGCCAGAAGCCTCTCGCCTTCCCGGACCGTGCTGATGGGAATCTGGGTTCCGTCCGGTTTCAGGACCAAGGACTCCGGCAGGAAACATCCCTTGTTGTGTACGATAAATCCGGAAGCAACAAAGGTTCCGGCCGGGCTGACCATCAGGTTAAAGGCCGGCCTTTTCGCAGGTTCTGCATGGATGGAGAGAATTTTCGTTTCAAAAATCGTCCCGTTTCTTGCCAGGTAAACCGCATCGCCGGGGCTGAGATAACTAGCGATGCGGAATTCTCCCGGGCCGGTCATGAGGGGATGCTCCGAGGTCGACCGCAGCGTTTGACCGCCGGCTTGAATCTCCAGGATCATCTCCGGCTGTACAACCGTTACTCCCTGAACCTCCACGGCTTGCAGCAATCCGCCTGCAACGCCCATGACGCGGTCGCCCGGCTGAAGCTTTTCGATGGCGGTTAATCCCGCAGGGGTTGAAACCTGCGTTCCTTCCTCGATGCATCCGCCGCCGCCCCTTGCCCAGGAAGCATCCGGCCCGGTATATCCGGTGAGCCAGGCAAGAACGGTCAGCAATATGGAAAGCCTGATGGCCCGTTTCATAAGCGCAATCTCCTCATTGGCGGCCGCAGAATCGAAAAGACATTAATGCAGGGCGGCGATCACGCCGCCCAGGACTGCGGCAGCCGTGACAATGCTGACGCCGAGAATGGCCGCTGCCACCACCCTTCCGAAATACTCGCCGACGGCTGTATTTCCGCGGGCGATTTCCTTCTGCTCGTCGATATTCGGTGTCAGCCGATCGATCAAACTCGGCAGTATCAGCGAGGATGCGATCACCAGCACCATCCCGACCAGGCCCCCGGCAATCGTAAAAACCATCGCCCAGCCCATATTGTAAATTGTATTCGTCATCAAATCCTCCTTATTTACCCGCTGACTAGAATTTCACCTTCGGGGCCTGCTTTTCTTCCGCTGCGTCAACCTGGAAAAAAGCCTCTGGTTGAAAGGCGAACATGTTGGCGATGAGATTGCTCGGGAAAAATTCGACCCGGTTCTTGTACCGCATGGCGGAGTCATTATAGTATTGCCGTGCAAAGCCGATTTTGTTTTCGGTGCCTGCCAGCTCTTCCTGAAGGGATAGGAAATTCTCATTGGCCTTGAGCTGCGGGTAGGCTTCGGCCAGGGCAAAGAGTGAGCGCAGGCTGGACGAAAGCGCGTTTTCGACCGTTGCCTTGTCCGCCACGGAGCCGGTAAAACTGATGGCCTGCTGCCTGGCGTTGACAACAGCCTCGAGCGTCTGCTTTTCGTGGCCGGCGTAGCCCTTGACCGTTTCTATCAGGTTGGGGATCAGATCGTATCGGCGCTTTAGCTGCACATCGATCGAACTCCAGGCACTCTTGACTTCGTTTCTGCCACGAACCAGCCCGTTGTAAGCGCCGATCACCCAAAAAGCCGCTGCAAGCCCGATAACCAGGATTACGATTAACGATATCATCCTCCCTCCCTTTCATGTTCTGATCCTGCGTTGATAAGATTGCCGAAATGCAGCCGAACCGTGTTTGTGAACAAAGCGTTTGTCAGGATGCGGACTCCCGAGACATGACGCGCCCAATTTATCTTTCATGACGGATAAAATCAAGGATTACGGCATCGATATACTGCGAATTTCAAGTATTGCGCCGTGATTGCCGGTTGCGGCCGGATTCTTGATTTGACAGTGCCTGCGCGATGCGATACAAATGAAATCGACGGATCGAATGGCGAAATAAAGATATTAATCGTATTATCAATAAGATGCCGGGCAGGGAAGTGAAAAGCAAACCCAGTTTGATTTATAGGAACATATGGATTTACAGGCTTGTCATGAACCTGCTATACCTTGGGAAATATCGTCAGCGATTCACGGACATTATCCATGTGTTGACGCCAAAGGACAGGTCCGTCGTTGAACTTTGCTTCGGAGATATTTTTATTGCGGAATACTGCAAGGAAAGCGCGCGCCGTTGGGCGGGCTACGACATCAATGATGCGTTTGTCGATCATGCGGTACAGCGCGGGCATAACGCCGTATGTGCGGATATCCTGTCCCTGGAACGCCTGCCTGCGGCGGATGTCCTGATTTTTGCGGGTTCACTCTATCATTTCAACAAAAACATGCATAAAATCTGGCAATTGATGACAGCGAGCGCGGCAAAGATCATTCTCTCCGAGCCGATCAAAAACATCACTTCAATCAAAAACTTCGCGGGAAAAATCGGCGCCAGGGCCACAGCGGTCCGGGACGGCGCCGAGGCCTTCCGCTTTGATCGCGGCTCTCTGATTGAAATGCTGGATTGCTTCGGCAAAACGTACCATTTCACTTATGAAATTGTTTCGGAAAAGAAGGATATTTTAATTACAATCAATGAAAGACATCAGCGTCGTCATTCCGGTTTATAACAGCCAGGAAAATCTAATCGAGCTGGCCAGGCAGATTCAGGACGCTCTGGCGGAGCTGCGCTATGAACTGATACTGGTCAACGATGGCAGCAGGGATGAAAGCTGGCAGGTCATTGCACGGTTGTGCAGCCTGAGCCCCGATGTCATTGGTGTGAATCTGCGGAAAAACTGCGGACAGGACAACGCCATCATGGCCGGTCTCTCGTATGTCACGGGCGATTATGCCGTGATCATGGATGATGATATCCAGCACTCTCCCTATGACATCCCCCGGCTCTATGATGAATGCCGGAAGGGATATGATGTTTGTTACGCGCATTTTTTAAAGAAAAATCAGGCATTGTGGAAAAACCTGGGCAGTTGGTTCAATGGAAAGATCGCCGATGTTTTGATCGACAAGCCAAAACATATTTACCTGTCGCCGTTTCAGATCATCCGGAAGGAAGTGGTGGTTGAGGTATTGAAATACAAGGGCCCATATCCGTATGTTCAGGGGCTCTTGCTTCAGACAACAGCCAATGTCACGCAGATAACCATCGCGCATCATGAGCGGTACAGGGGAAAAAGCAATTTCAATTTTTTCCGGTCGGTTTCCGTTTTCTTCAAACTGGCGACAAGCTTTTCCGTTTATCCCTTGCGGATCGCATCCCTGCTGGGGTTTCTGGTCGCCACCGCCGGTTTCGGGCTGGCCCTTTTCTATCTGCTTGAACACATATTGTCGGACCACAAGGTCGAGGGCTGGTTGACGCTGGTTTTGATCAATTTGATCATCGGAGGGCTGGTTCTGGCATCCATCGGCCTGATCGGCGAATACATGGGCCGGATGTATCTGAGTCTCAATTCCAAACCGCAGTATACCGTCAAGGAAACCGTCAATTTTAAGAAAACCGACGCCGGTGAGCCGCGCGTCAGCCCCTGAAACGGCCGGCGCGGGAAGCGCGCTTCACGGTTTGCTCGACCCTTTGATCTGGAAATGCGGTTTTCCGATCCAGTACGCGTCTTCCATGCCTTCGCGGAAAGCGCTGAGCGCTTCGGGGGATGAATTGATCCGAAGGTTGCTGTAGGATTCGTCCGAATTCTGCCAGCGCTCGTGCCAGTAAACCGCGGCTTTGATTCGGGGGAACCGTTCCTTGAAATCCGAAAATGCCTTCCTGAGCCACTCTGCCTTGTTTCCGGCAGCAGGGAATTCTCCAACGCCCCATTCCGCTGCCATCAAGGGTTTGGAAGGATCGACCTTGCAGACTTCCTGGTAGGCCTTATTGCAAACGTCAAAAAACGATCCCCAGCCCATGAATGAATCCAGTTTGCCGTATATACTCAGCCCCAGCCAGTCCACATAACGGGAACCCGGATAATAGGCTGCAAAGCGGTTCCAGTCTCCATTCGGATGAGAGTAGTTGTTGAGGTGAAAGACCCATTGAATGTTGCGGACGCCTTTGGCGCGAACCCGGTCCACCACATACCGGTAGGCTTGTTTGTAAATCTTGGGACCTAGATAGTCCGGAGGTTGGTTGACGGAATCACCTTGTCCGGCGCCGTAATAATACCCGGCCCAGGGGAACCATGTCCCGTTCATTTCAATTCCCCAGGCAACCAGCAGGGGTTTGCCGTAATTTTTGGCGTCCTCGGCCCATTTGTCGATATAGGCATCCCACATGCCGCCCAGGATGTTGTAGAGATTAAAGCGGTCCGGAAGGGCGCTTTCCGTATAGGGCTTGTCCCAGGGGGACCAGTAAAGCAGGGGGATGGCGCCGTAACTGGAAACGATATGAACGTTTTTTGCGGGAAATTGCTGCTCTCCCCAGAAATTGCCAAGCGCGATAACGGCCTGATGTTTGCCCGCCATTTTTTCAAAATTTTCAATGGCCTCCAGCGTCACATCGTCTTCACCCTCGCCGAAATCCACATAAGCGCCGGTGTAAGCGCCTTTTTCCGGAACCGCAAGTTCCTGGATAACCGGCGCCTGCTTTTCCGCAGCCTGAACCCGGGATTGATTTGAAAAGGCGGCGCAAAAGGCCCAGAGAACCAAAAGAATTTGCGAACATAAGCCGATGAATTGCAGCCTGCGTTTCAGGATGGAGGGTTGCGGGCTGCCGTTCTTAACATATTGTCTGCGGTGTTTCATCTGTTTATCCGAATAAGAAATATGCTGTTATTCATGGAGTTCCCCGCGTCCGTAAAGCATGGCGGCAAGCCGTCAGGTTACGGATGCGGTGCGCTCCAGTTTTCCCCAGTTCACCAAGGCCCCTTTTGCAGCTTTAATCAGCGCTTTCCATATGACCCAGCTCAGCATCGGCCGGTAAACAAACCGCATGGGAAGGATCAGAAAGGCCCGGCGGATCGGTTCGCGTTCCATCAGGCAGGCAAGTGCCGCCAGGATGAAATCCATCAACAGAAAAATGCCGAAATACGCATACAGGGACGGGCTGCTTTTTCCAAGAAGCAATGAACCGATGACCAGTGCATCGATCACCGGCGCCACCGCCACCAGAAGCACCTGAAAAAACCAGATGCCGGGCAGGCTGAAACAGCCCAATGCCTTGAAGCGGGGATTCAGGACCATGTCCCGGTGCTTCCAGAGGCACTGAATGGTTCCAAAGGCCCAGCGAAAGCGCTGCT
>JBBIPX010000135.1:0-9501 GCA_037442625.1 Desulfobacteraceae bacterium | reverse complement strand
CGGTATTCTTCCGCCTGGGAATGTCCGGGCTCATATTCGATCACGGTTTTCCGGTTGATTTCCGCCCGCTGAACCATGTTGTCTCTGGGGACAAAGTGAATCATCTGGGTTCCGAGTTTTTCCGCAAAGGCTTCGATCATATCTTTTTCAAAGTCCACATTGCGGCTGTTACAGATGAGACCCCCCAGCCGGACCCCGCCGGCTTCCGCAAATTTTACGATTCCCTTGCTGATATTGTTGGCTGCGTACATGGCCATCATTTCACCGGAGACCACGATATAGATCTCCTGTGCCTTGCCTTCTCGTATGGGCATGGCAAATCCGCCGCAGACAACGTCCCCCAGAACATCATAAAAAGCGTAATCCAATTTCTCGCTGTCCGCATAAGCGCCGAGCTGCTCCAGGAGATTGATCGATGTGATGATTCCCCGGCCCGCGCAGCCGACGCCCGGCTCCGGTCCGCCGGACTCGGTGCACAGGACGCCGCTGAATCCTATTTTTCGGACATCTTCAAGCTCCACATCTTCCCCCTCTTCCCTTAACGTATCCAGAACCGTTCTCTGGGCCAATCCGCCCAGAAGCAGCCGGGTGGAGTCGGCCTTGGGATCGCATCCCACGACCATGACCTTTCTGCCCATTTCCGCAAGACCTGCCACGGTGTTCTGCGTGGTTGTCGATTTGCCGATTCCGCCTTTTCCATAAATGGCGATTTTTCTCATGTCGTTTCTCCTTGTTGTCGTTCATTAACCTTCAAAACCAATTGCTATTAATCTTATGCAACATAAGTGCCACACATTAAATCCTATATAACATGCTCAATTTATATGAATATAACAAATTTATTAAAATAATATTAATACATATATGTAATCATATTAATATATATTGCATATATGTATATCATGATGCCTAAAAATACGGTTTTTGTCGGACATTCAGTGAGAAATTGGCTCTTACGGGCTTCAGAGAGGGTTATGCGGGATGATTTTGATTATACCGGAAAAAGCAGACGGAAATTGCGGGACAATGTTGTACAATCCCTTAAAAACAAACGCGAAGCGGAAATAATCCCTCTTCGCGTTTCTGCGTGGCCCTGTGATCGAGAAGGAGCGCTGCTCATCCTTCGGGCATATGAGCCGGTATTTTTCTTTGTGCCTTTGTCACTATGAACCTGAGCCGTTACCAATACCTTAAAACGCCATGGACAATGTCACCCCGCCGTAAAAAAAACTGGAATTATCACTGATGCTAGTTGCTGCAATGTAATTTTCGGCGTTTCCGGAAAGCGGAAACGAATAGGCGACCATGGGTTTTACGGAGAAATATTCGCCAAAAGGTATGGTCAACCCGACCGACGCCAGTCCGTTGTGAAATTCCCTGTATTTGTCTCCCGAACCGTTGGCTTCAAGCATATTGTCCGTATCGGAATAATAGTATCCGGCAGATGCTGCCAGATCCAGGGTGATTTTTTCATAGATCGGCTGAGAATGCGAGATGCCGAAATTCAAATACCAGGCCGGCGAATGGGCGACTTCCCGGTATACCGTCAGCGTGGGACTCAGGATCGTATCAAGTCCTACGGAAGCAAACACTTCCTGAGAATCCTGCGATGCAAGCGCCAGCGCATAGTAGATATATCCGCCGGACAACTTGAACATACCAAGGGTCTTGGCGTATGAAAGCGTAAAATCCGTTTCCGTATATTTGGACTTGGTCTCATCCGAACCACGGGTATGCAGGTCTGTATCCATGTTCCCCCAGACATTAAAACTGAACCCCTGATAGCCCAAAGTCACGGACGGCTGAATGACAACGCTGTTATAGCTCTGCTCCAACCCTCTCCAGATATACTGGCTGAAAACACCCAAATCCACTCCTGCCGTTGGCTTGGATGCATCTGCTGCCGCCGGTGCGGCCTCATCCGCTGCCAGAACGACAGATTGACTGGCGAAAATGATTGTCGCAGCTGCAATACATGCCCAGATACGTCGATCCTTCTTCATTCTTCTTCCTCCCTTTTTGATGTTCTTTCGTGAAAATTAATTAATTGAGAAAAACACTTTATTGTCCCTGTAATTCAATCCGTTAGTGGACGATTTTTCGGACCGAATCACAGACGAAAGCATCGTCTTTTCTGCTGCAATTATCTGTATATCTTGTTGCGGATAGCGAAATCCGGATATGCGGTAACCGCTACTTCATATTGGTCAAGCCCTATCATTTCCACTTCTTCGGAAACCCTCATCGGCACAATCCTGTCAAGAACCCTGAAAAAGACATACATGACGATGAATACAAAAAGGAAGTTGACGGCGGTGCCGATAAGCTGGGCGATAAACTGGGATGCGTCTCCGTAGAACAACCCCTTAACCGTGCCTGTAACGCCGTTTAAATTGTCGCCGTATGTACCATCCGCGAAAAGCCCAAGCGCCAGCACGCCCCAGGCTCCATTGATCCCGTGTACAGACACCGCACCAACCGGGTCGTCAACCTTCATGACCCGTTCCACGAAGAACACACTGATGCAGAGGATGATGCCGGCGATGGCGCCGATAATCACTGCTGAAACCGAATTCACAAATGCGCAGGGCGCGGTGATGGCGACCAGGCCGGACAATAATCCATTGGCAGTCATGGATAAATCCGGTTTGCCGTAGCGAACCCACATGAAGATCATGGCCGAAAACGCGGCGGCAGCGGATGCCAGCATGGTATTTGCGGCGACAACGCCGATCCTCAGATCCCCGCCGGCCAGCGAAGAGCCGGTATTGAATCCGAACCACCCGAAAGCAAGGATTAAACATCCGGTCACCGCCATGGGAATATGATGTCCGGGCAGCGCGTTTGGCCTGCCGTCGGCCCTGAATTTGCCCATTCGGGGACCCAGAACAATGGCTCCCGCAAGTGCGGTAAAGCCGCCGGTCATGTGTACGACCGATGAACCCGCAAAGTCCACATGGCCATGACCCAGGGCAAAGTTCTTTCCAAGTTGTGACAGCCAGCCGCCGCCCCATACCCAGTTGGCATATAGAGGGTATAAGACGCCTGCAATAAAAAACCCGTAAACCACAAAGGACTTGATTGTCCATCGCTCTGCCATAGCTCCTGTCGGAATGGTAGCTGCGGTATCCATAAACACCATCTGAAAGAGAAAGATTGCAAAGACGGATACATCATATGTCCCGCCTGAAAGAAAAAAGCCTTTTGTGCCGAATAATCCGAATTCCTTTCCGAAAATTTTCATCACAAATTCTCCATTCAGAACCGTTGCCCCGCCCAGAGAAGCAATTCCTCCGACCCCGCCCATTTGTATGGCAAAACCGCATGTCCAGTATGCCAACAAGCCAATGGCATAAATCATGATATTCATCGCCATGGTGTGTGAGGCATTTTTAGCCTGCGTGAATCCCGTTTCTGCAAGGGCAAATCCTGCCTGCATGAACATGACCAGAAAGCCGCACAAAAGCGTCCAGACAAAATTGATGGCGATCCGGTTATGACCGATTACATCCGCCAGCTTGACAGCAAGGGGTTCACTGGCTGCAAGGTATTTCATATCATCCGCTGTCGGGGCACCAGTGGTTGCGCCGATCACGTCGACAGCGCCACCGGTGCTTGTACCTGAGGGATCCGCCACCGGCGCCTGAACAGTCAGGACCGGCTCTTCCGCGAGAAGAAATAACGGGGTGCTGCACAAACTGACAAAAACAAGTAAAATCATGATGAACACAGTTATCAATCCATATTTTCTATTCATGCGAATTCCCTTTTATGTTTCATGTGAGAAATTATATCTTGTTGGACGCTATCATAAGCAAATATAGTGCCATATAATAACATATTGTATATTCGGGATATATTAATCTGATCACAAGATACAAAAATACATTTATGTTTATTTATTGAGCATTTATACATAAATGTAATATTTATAAAGGTATCGCATGATTCGGGGAAAATCCATGTGGATAAAAAAGAGGAAGGACGCCTTCAGAAAAAAATGGGCCTCGTTCATGATGCCCATTCCGTTATTTTCTTTATGCTTGTCAGTCGGGGCTAATCCAAAGTGCAATCGGTGTGACGCTCAATGCAGATATTGGACTTTTACATGTTCATTATTTTTGATTATCCACCGAACTGAATGACCATGCCACCGACCATAATAATTGCAAGGCCTGCCCAGGTGGATATCGATATGGTTTCTCTGAATACCAATAAACCGAACAATACGCTGATAAGCGCAAAAACAGCGACATAAACTCCCAATAATCTGGAGAAGTCCCATTTTACCATATTTACGGTCAACCCATAGCATCCCAAAATCACAAAGCCAGTAACGATAAACAGAAGACTGGTTTTATGCAGTCCTTTCCGAATCATCGCGTCTCCGCCGACTTCCAGGAGTGCTGCTCCAATAAAAACAAGCCATGCAACAGGTGTCACAACTGTCTCCTCTCCTTTTTTTACTTCAAGCGTAAAAAATTTACTTAGCCACCAGCATCTCAGCGATGGTCATTTTTCGTGAAAAATATTTTTCGTACAGATTCAATGTGCAGTGCCGCGATGGATAATCAGAAACAGTAGAAGAATAAGTATGATTACAGGGATTATTATAGCCAGAGCTATCCGCACCGTTTTTCTCCAGGCGCGTTTTTCCGGTGTTGATACCTGAAGCCGGTGACATCTGCCGGTCAATGGTACGGCATCAAGATGGATTAAATCTTCTTTCATGGATGCAGCAGTTGAATAACGGTTTTTCGGATCACGTTCCATGGCGTGAAGAATAACTTCTTCAAACTGTTCAGTAACATTCGGGTTTCGTTTCCGTGGCGCCGGTGGATCACCGGTAAGGCGGGCATTCATGACAACGAATGGGTTTTCGTTCTCGCATTCAAAAGGCGCCATACCGACCACCATCTCATAAAGGATAGCGCCAAGGCTGTAAATGTCCGTCCGTTCATCCCCACGCTTTCCCTTGACCTGCTCCGGAGCCATGTAATCGGGTGTGCCCACTGATGGTGTGAAACCGGTAAAAGTGATGCGCCTGCCAACGGCTGTCTTGGCAATCCCAAAGTCCATGATACGTATTGTACCGTCGTAGCAGATCATGATATTCTGTGGCTTGAGGTCGCGGTGAACAATGCCTTGTTCATGCATATACATCAAGGCATCACAGAAAGAGACCGCCAGTTTGAGCGCATCTTTTTCAGGTATCGGACGGACACTGTTCAACAGCAGCGCCAGCGTGTATCCGCGCAGAAACTCGGTCACAATATAGGGGCGGCTGCGGGTTTCCTCTTCCACTGGGATAAATTTCAGGATGTAGGGATGGTTCAGCCGTGCGCCAATCTCCTGTTCGCGTTGAAACCGCGAAAAGAAACCGGAATCGCTTTCGAACTCCAGAAACGGTACTTTGACCGCCACGGTCTCCCGGGTTGTCAGATCCGTTGCCTTGAATATATTTGCCATACCACTGCGGGCAATGGTCTCAACAATGAGAAAACGGTTGTCGAGAGTCTGTCCGGGACGAAGTTCGTAACGGGTTGTTGGATCCGGAGGTTCCACAAACATTTGAACACCCCGATAATACGCAACATTTTCAACTTCGTTAATTTGAATTACCTGTACCGAGAGGTTGTCTTCCGTACCCCGCTGTTCCGCCAGAGCAACAAGTTGACGGCAGGCCTGGGCAGGGGAAAGGCGGGATACGATATCCGCGATTTCGCCGTCAGTAACGTGCGAGTACAGGCCGTCGGAGCACAGAACCACACGGTCACCTTTAAATACTGGCGTGCTTTCCACATCGACGCGTACCACGGGATCATACCCGACACTGCGAATCAAAACGGATCGATTTTCACTGGTTTTTGCTTCCTGTTCGGAAATCAGTCCGAATTTCTGCTGCATGCCCACATACGTATGATCCATGGACAAGAGTTTGATTGTGGTTTTGCGGACAAGATAAACCCGCGAATCCCCGACGGAACCTATTTTGATTTCATCATTGCGAAACACCGCCATGGCAAGGGTGGTGGCCATGCGAAATTTTCCATGATTCTCCATCCCCTTATCGTACACGGCAAGATTGGCGGCATCGAACATCTGTGTGATCAATTGCTGCTGTGTCGGCTCCCCGGAAGCCTGGGAGAATGTTTTTATGGCGGTTTCCACAGCCAGCCGGCTGGCCACCTCGCCATGGTGCATTCCGCCCACACCGTCTGCAAGCACTGCAACCGCGCCACGGGTGCGTTTTTCCTCCAGGGTCTGCGGTTCCCAGAATCCTACAAAATCTTCGTTGTTTTCCCGGGCGGGCCCGGGAGAAGAAAGTTCGGCGTAGATCAGTTCCATGAAGATGTCTTTATATTATATTGTGCATAAGGTAGGGTTGATGAAAAAATTATTAAATATCGCATTCGGCGTCGGGATTGTCGAAAAATCTCATCCATGTTCCGAATGCGATATTCTGGTTTTTATCCTTCATGTACAGGTTATGCGGGTTTGGGGCTGAGCAATATGGGCTTTCCTGAAACTTTACTTGTCTTCAGGAAATAATAAGCACCATAGAGTCCCCATGTTCCGCAAAGAGCCAGCGCAATGTACGGTTCCTTCCAGCTCATGCCGGCAACCATGAACGGTCCGATCAGATAAAACAGCATGATGACCAGATTTGCCAGCAGTCCCAGAACCGGGATCACCATATGCTTGATGCCATTGAAACTGTGATGCTCTTTGAACGCCACTATCGCAATCCAGCAGGTAAACATATACAGCAGAAAGGTGCCGAAGTTGCTGACCAGCGTCATGATGACCAGTGTGTTGGGCAGCGTTGTGTACATTTCAGGTGAAAATACACCGAAACTGTACCAAAAATTGTGTTTGTCCAACGCGGCGGGAGCCGTGGCTTGACCACCCAGATATATCGAAACGGTCATAATGCCGATAATTGCCGAAATGACAGCAAGCGTCCAGATGGCACGATACGGGGATAAGGTTTTACCATGAAGCATGCCAAAATGCATCGGCATTTCTTCATCCCGGCCCATGGCGTAAGTCACTCTAGCGCCGGTGCTGAGGCAGGAAAGCGTTGTCCCGATCAGTGCCAGAAACACGGTGGCTGCCTGTACCAGCATGAAAGCCTTTCCCGCTGTATAGCTGCCGAACAGCCATGTTCCGGCAATGACCATCATATCGCCGAGAGGCGCGCTGGATGCGCCCGCCATTGGCATGGTGTACCCATTGTGGAGAAAATAGCCGGCTGCAAAGTATTCAATCGCATAACAGACAGCACCCTGAATTGCGAGCGAGAGCAGAACAGCCCGCGGAATGTCCTTTTTGGGATGTTTCGCCTCATCACCCATCGAGGTGACGGATTCAAATCCAACCAGGATCAGAATGGCAATGGCAGCCTGGATGAAGATGAAGCTGAATCCGTGAGGAGCAACGACCGAACCCGCGGTTGAATGATAGTTAAATACATCATTGCCCTTTTCATCCTTTGTGATCGCGCCCTCGGTATAATCCACTGCAAATGGCGCCGCAAACTTTGGATCGCTCACCAGGTTGCCGTCCGCATCCGCAGGCGCCGGCATGCCGGTTTTCTCATTCAGTACGTCTTGCATTTTGTATACCGGCTTTCCTTCTTTGTCAACGCTCGGTTTGCCATCGGTATCCAGCAAGGGAGCCGGATTGCCGGCATCGTCTTTTACAACTTCCTGAACGACCTGATAATTCACGGCAATACCATTGGAGAGGTGAAAGCCTGTGGATCCCTGTGGATGTTGAAGCCGATACCCAAGCGCAATCACTGCAAAAATAAGCAGCGCCGATATCTGAATGACATTAATTGCAACGTTTACAGCCGTTGTGCCAGTCACGCCGCGAAAGGCGATATAGGCCACGCCGAATGCAAATGCGATACAGAAAAGAACCATGAAAATAGGGCTGTTATAGTTGCCGCTGAAGGTATCAGGAAAGAATTGATACAATAAAAATCCGGACAGGATTGCCGTCACCCCGACCATGACTCCTGGATATACCCAGTAATACAAATGGCTAGCCCATCCTGTAGCAAACTTGGCAATACGGGCGAATTTATAGGCATGCGTTTTTGCGAGAAATGCCTGCTCAGCATACAGATAGGATGATCCGGGTCCCGGATAAAGCTTGGCCAGTTCTGAATAACTGATGGCCGTGGCAAAACACAGCAATAAGGCAAATAAAATACCAAACCACATGGCTGCGCCCGCCATCGGTGCACCGTAAAGCGATTGCATTTGAAATGTCAACCATAAGAATGCTCCCGGAGCGATCAGCGCCATTGCATTCATCGTAAGTCCAGTTAGCCCCAATGTTCCCCTGGTAACTTGTTGTTCGTTTCCCATAATTTCCTCCTTTTTAAGGTGATGTCATATAACTTTCAAAAGCTTGAAATTTCGTTCTTGGTTTTTGTTGATGCCATCAGATGCGATCGTCTGTGTCTGTTCATAATTCAAAATGCATGCCAAATATAACACACTGAATTAATTGTTATTATATTTTATTTAAAATACAATTATGTAATAAATATCTTATACAAAACAATTTTGTATTTATGCATAATTTATTTAAAAAAATAAACCGATATTTTGTCAGATTGTTCTCATAAAAGGAGAGCTGAACGGGAAGATTCTATACAAATCTCTTGCCGGATTTGTTATAAAGCAGAAGATACTTCCTTTACTTGATTTCTGAGCATTAACTGTGAAACTTGCTCACAATCAAGTTCAGGATGTTTTTTAAATAAGTTTTTCTTGCGGGATTGATATGAACGTTATCCGCCATAACTGGACAAGGATAATTTGTCCGAAAGTAGATTCATGATCGAGATTTCCGGGCTGACGAAGAATTACGGGAAGATACGGGCTGTGGACAATCTTTCGCTTTGGATAAAAAGGGGGGAGGTGTTCGGACTTTTGGGGCCGAATGGCGCCGGCAAGACGACAACCATAAAACTGCTCACCACACTGAGCAGGCCCGATGCCGGCGGTTGCAGTATCGATGCCGTGGATGTGGCAAAAAACCCCCTTGCGATAAAAGGAAAAATCGGAGTTGTTCCGCAGGAAAACAATCTCGACAGGGAGCTGACGGCCAATGAGAATCTTCTGATCTACGGGATGCTCCACCGCGTTCGGGACAGGGAAAGAAAAATCAGCGAGGCGTTAAAGATGGTTGGCCTGTGGGATAGGAAAGATTCGGTTGTTACCGGTTTTTCAGGCGGCATGAAACGGCGGCTTCTCATTGCCAGAGCGCTGCTGCCCGAGCCTTCCGTTCTCTTTCTGGATGAGCCGTCCATCGGTCTTGATCCGCAGATCCGGCGGCAGATGTGGGAGGTCATCCGGAAAACGCGAATCGACGGCAGGACGGTTGTTATCACCACCCATTACATTGAAGAGGCCGAGGTCCTGTGTGACAGGGTTTGCATTCTTTCCAAGGGAAGACTGATCGCACTGGATACCCCGGGCA
>JBBIPX010000134.1:4532-9576 GCA_037442625.1 Desulfobacteraceae bacterium | reverse complement strand
TTTCATGGATGCTCACGGTGGTTCATATTGATCCGGTGATGGAAATTCACTTTGCCGGTTATACCCTCAACAAAACCCTCTTGATCAGCGCCGCCAAAGGCATCACGCGCCTGAGCCTGCTGCTTTTGGCAGGCATTGTCATGGTGGCTCTGGAGTTCAGCCGGAGCTGGTTGAACCGGCTGTTTCTCAGAATTCCAAAGCTGTTTTATTTCGCAGGCCAGGCCTTTCAGGAACGGGTTTACAAGCGCGTCAGCCTGGTCCTGGTGCGCTTCACGCTGAGTTTTTCGAAAGGGTTTCTGCTGCTGAAGGAACCCTGGAAAATGGCTGGATGTTTTGCCCTTTCGGGCTTGATCTGGGGATTGAATGTTTTATCTTATTACACAATGACTCTGGGTGCTCCAGGCGTCGACCTTTCTTTTGCCGAGCTTTCGGTGGTCATGGTCATCGTCTGCCTCTTCATATCGATTCCATCCGCGCCGGGATTCTGGGGAATCTGGGAGGCGGGCGGCGTTTTTGCACTGGCGCTTTTCGGCGTGCCCGCCAAGGATGCTGCCGGATTCACCCTGGCCAATCATGCGGTCCAGATGTTTCCGGTTATCGTGGTCGGCATCGGATCGGCGATTTTGACCGGTGTGAATATCTGGAAGATTTCCCATGAAGTCGAAAGTGAAGTCAACTCTTAGGCGAAGATTATGGCATCGGAGGCCAGGGTTGCAGCATTCCGCAAATACCCCTGACTCCCCATTTTGCGAGACATTTTTATGGCACTACTTGAAATACTGGAATATCCGGAGGGTTTTCTGAGCAAACCCGTTCTTCCGGTTACCGATATCGACGGTGATCTCCAGCAGAAGATCGATGACATGGCGCAAACCATGTATCATGCGCCGGGAGTGGGACTGGCCGCATCCCAGGTGGGAATCAACCAGTGCATTCTGGTCTACGACGTCTCCCCCCGCGACGACAAGCGCGCGCTGCATGTGCTGATCAACCCGAGAATCGTTTGTCAGGAAGGTGAAATTCTTTCCGAAAATGAAGGCTGCCTCAGCGTTCCGGATTACCGGACGGATGTTGTCCGCTTTTCCCGGATTCAGGTGGAGGGCGTGGACCGGGAGGGAAAACCCCTTCGCTTCGACGCGGAAGGGTATATGGCCATTGTATTGCAGCATGAAATCGATCACTTGCAGGGAATCCTGTTTATCGATCGCATCAGCGCACTCAAGCGCAGTCTTTATAAAAAACGCATCAAGAAGCGACTGAAACTGTCATGACCCCTTCATATCGCATCGTGTTCATGGGCACGCCCGGGTTTGCGGTCCCTGCGCTGAAAAGCCTTTGCCAAAGCCGCCACAGGGTGCTGCAGGTGGTTACCCAGCCGGACCGGCCCAGGGGACGCGGAAAGACGGTTGTTTTTCCTCCGGTAAAATCGGCCGCGCTGGAACTGGGGGTTCCGGTCATCCAGCCCCAATCGGTCCGGGGTGCCGATTTCGCCGATGCGATGACCGCACTTGAACCGGATCTGTTGGTGGTCGCAGCTTACGGGCATGTGCTTCCCCGGCGGATACTGGAAATTCCAAAGATGGGCGCCGTCAACATCCACGCATCCCTGCTTCCCGGATACCGGGGTCCTGCGCCCATTCAGTGGGCCGTCATCAACCGGGAAATCGAGACCGGCATTACGCTGATGCTGATGGATAAAGGGCTGGATACGGGAGACATTCTCTCTTCGGCATCGATTCCGATTCTTTCCGATGACACCTCCGGATCCCTTCACGATCGGCTTGCCCTGCTGGGGGCGGATCTGTTGATCCAGACACTGAGCTATTATGAGGTGCACCTGAAAAACGCCGTCCCCCAGGCCCCGGAGCAGGCCAGCTATGCCCCGCTTCTGAAAAAAGAAGACGGACATCTGGACTGGCGCCAGCCCGCGAATGTACTGGAGGCGCGCATCCGGGGACTGACGCCATGGCCCGGCGCCTATTGTTTTTATCATGGAAAGCGGATAAAGATATACCGTGCGAGCCAAAAACCCGTCACGACCCGGGAGCCTCCCGGTACGGTGATGAAGGGTTTTTCCAATGAACTGACCATTGCAACCGGAAGCCACGCGCTGGTCATTCAGGAGCTTCAGGGCGATTCCGGAAAACGCCTGGATGTTCAGGATTTTCTGCGCGGCCACCCCATTTTGCCGGGAGCCGTGCTTTCATAGCATTTTTTTCAACCTGCTTCCCAACCAAGAGGTTTCATGCCGACCGATTCCCGTCTGATTGCTTTGAGCGTTCTCAATGAAGTCGATCAGGACAAAAATACCCTGGATCATCTTCTGGACGCCACATTCACGCGAATCGGGAATCTGCAGCAACGGGACAAGAACCTTACCTTCTCGATCATTTACGGGGTGCTGCGGCATCGAAAGCGCCTGGATTGGATGCTCGGCCAGTTTTCCAGAACCGGATTGGACAAACTGGATCCGGAAGTGCTCAATATCCTCAGGATCGGGCTTTTTCAAATGGTCTATCTTACCCGCATTCCCGCATCCGCCGCCGTCAATACCGCCGTTGACCTGGCAAAGACCCTTAAAAAACCGTGGCTGGCAAAATTCGTCAACGCTGTTTTGCGCGCCGCCGCAAGGGCATACCCGGCGCTGCCCGCACAGGATATGGCAAATGATCCGGTTTTAGCAATTTCCATAGAAAAATCGATGCCCGAGTGGCTGATCAACCGATGGATCTCCCGGTTCGGCGCAGCCCAGACCCTTTTTCTTTGCGATATCATCAATACCATTCCGCCCCTTACCCTTCGCGTCAACTCCCTTAAAACGACCCGAAGCGCCCTCCTGGAATACGGAAAGATGCATGCCCTTTCCATGGCGCCCACAACCTATGGTCCGGACGGCGTCCGGATGGATCACCCGCAAGCGCCGATTGCCGCGATCGCAGGCTTCAGGGAAGGGTTTTTTCAGGCGCAGGATGAAGCGGCGCAGCTTGTCACGCTGCTGCTGGACCCCCGGCCCGGAGAAACAGTGATGGATGCCTGCGCCGGCCTGGGAGGAAAAACCGGCCACATGGCCCAGCAGATGAAAAACACGGGAAAGATTCTGGCCCTGGACATCAGCCGGGACAAGCTGGATAAAATGCATCCGGAAATGCGCCGCCTGGGGATATCCATCGTGGAAACCCGGGCGTATGATCTCAGCCTGCCACCGGAAACAGGCTGGATCGGAAAATATGACCGGGTGCTTCTGGACGCCCCCTGCTCCGGCCTTGGCGTGCTTCGCCGCAACCCGGACATCAAGTGGCGGGCATCGATAGATCGGATCGCGCATTGCCGGCTACGGCAGATCGCTTTTCTGGATCACGCATCGCAATTTGTCAAACCCTCCGGCGTGCTGGTCTATGCGGTCTGCAGCATGGAGCCTGAAGAAAATGAAGCCGTGTCGGCAGCGTTTTTAAGCGATCACCCGCATTTTTCGCTTGAAAACAGCCCCGAGGCGCTGCCCCCGCAAATCCGTTCGCTGATGAACCCGGAAGGACACCTGCGGACATTTCCGCATCTTCACGACATGGACGGTTTTTTCGCCGTCCGTTTCCGAAGATGCACCTGATGTTTGGAGTAGGAATATGACCATTCTCGTTACCGGCGGCGCCGGTTACATCGGCAGTCATGCCTGCCTGGAGCTTCTGGCCGCCGGCTATCCGGTGGTTGTGGTGGACAATTTGTCCAACAGCAAGGCCGAATCCCTGAAGCGGGTTCAGCGCATCGCCGGCAAAAAGCTGTCGTTTCATCAGGTGGATATCTCAGACAAAGGCGCGCTATCCGCAGTCTTTGACGCATATGATATTGCGGCCGTGATTCACTTTGCCGGTTTTAAAGCCGTGGGGGAATCCGTAGAATTTCCGCTTCGGTATTATCAGAACAATATCGCAGGAACGCTTGTCCTGTGTGAAGTCATGCAGCACTATGGGGTCAGGAATCTGGTTTTCAGCTCATCCTGCACGGTGTACGGCGATCCGCACCGCGTTCCGGTGACCGAGGATTTCCCCCTGCATGCCGCCAACCCTTACGGCCGCACCAAGCTGATGATCGAGGAAATCCTGAAGGATATCCACATTTCGGACCCTGCCTGGAATATCGCCCTGCTTCGCTATTTCAATCCGGTGGGCGCGCACGAGAGCGGACAGATCGGCGAAGATCCCAATGGCATCCCGAACAACCTTCTGCCCTATATCTCTCAGGTGGGGGTGGGAAAACTGAAGGAGCTGACGGTATTCGGAAATGACTACCAAACCCCGGACGGTACCGGCGTCCGGGATTTCATTCACGTGGTGGACCTGGCCGCCGGCCACATTCACGCACTCGGCAAACTTGCCGGCAATCCGGGCATCGTCACCTACAACCTGGGCACCGGCAGGGGCTACAGCGTCCTTGAAATGATCGCGGCATTTGAAAAAGCCAGCGGCAGGCGCATTCCCTATCGGATCGCGGCGCGCAGGCCCGGGGATGTGGCCAGCAGCTTTGCGGATCCTTCCAAGGCACAAAGCGAAATGGGCTGGGCCGCCAGCCGGTTACTTGACGATATCTGCCGGGATGCCTGGAAATGGCAGTCTCAAAACCCGAACGGATATGATTAAGGCCATTTCTTTTGTATATGTTGTCCTTGTTTCGGATTTCGTACGTTGAATTTTTATTTATTTTCTTTTAGAGGAAGTTCGTTTATGACAGGTGAGAATGATATCGTTTTAATCCATTTTGAAGACAAACCCCTGGTTTATGCCAGAATAGAGAATATTACGGCAGACTACAAACCCGGCTGGAATCATGTCAAGCTGCTCCTGCTGCAGATTCCCCTTCAAACCGTTACCTGGATTCTGAGAAACGCCTATATCGACGGTGATCCGTTTACGATGGACGGAAAAAAAATGCGGCTCGAAAAAATCATCTGCCCGGAAGAACCCGTGGAAGAGGTTCCCGATACCGATGCAGCGCCTGAATCCAGACCCGCACCCGGGCAAAAGGTCATCTCTTTTTCCGATTTTAAAAAAAA
>JBBIPX010000134.1:0-4432 GCA_037442625.1 Desulfobacteraceae bacterium | reverse complement strand
GGGAGGTGTTCGCATGGAACTCAAGACCGTCGCTATTGAAAACCCCGATGGACTCAACCTGATACTGGGTCAGTCCCATTTCATCAAAACCGTAGAAGACATTCATGAAGCCATGGTGAACGCCGTGCCCATGGCCAGATTCGGACTGGCTTTTTGTGAAGCCTCGGATCTGTGCCTGGTCAGATACTCGGGCACGGATGAGGCGCTGACCCGACTGGCTCAAAAAAATGCGTTCACCCTTGCCGCCGGTCACAGCTTCATTCTCTTTATGAAGGATCTCTTTCCGGTCAATGTGTTGAATGCCATCAAGAATGTTCCGGAAGTTTGCCGCATTTTCTGCGCAACCGCCAATCCGGTTGAGGTGATTGTTGCACAAACCGCTCAGGGAAGAGGGATTTTAGGGGTTATCGACGGGTTTGCCGCAAAAGGCATTGAAACCGATGATGACATCCGCCATCGCAAGGATCTTCTGAGAAGATTCGGGTACAAGCTCGGATGACCGCCGAACTGACCCCGGATGAACTGCGGGATGTTTGCAGCATTGACCTGTTTGAGTTTGCAGACACTTCCGAACTGGAACCTCTGGATGAGGTCATCGGCCAGGAGCGGGCGGTTCAGGCCATTGATTTTGGCCTGAACATGAAGAGCCCGGGCTACAATATCTTTGTTACCGGCATCGCGGGCACGGGCAAATCGACCATTGTCAGGGATATTATCGGCAAATTCGCCGTCGGTCTTCCAGCGCCCGATGACTGGTGCATGGTCAACAATTTCAAGGACGAATACTGCCCCAAGGCACTGCGGGTTCCATCTGGAAAGGCCGTTTTGTTCAGCAAATCCATCCACCGCCTGATTGAGGATTTAAAGACGGAACTTCCGAAAACATTTGAAAACAAGCTGGCTCAGGACCGGATTTTGGAGATTCAGAATACGTTTGTGGATCAGCAGAAAGCCCTGCTTGAGAAAGTGGAAACATCCGCGGAACAGAAAAGTATCCGGATTTCCCGGGATGACTCCGGATACCAGCCGGTTCCTTACAGGGACGGCAAACCGGTCTCCGAAGAAGAATTCGATGCCTTTTCCCTGGAAATGCAGTCCGAAATCGAAGAAAATCTCCGGAAAACGCAAATCGAGCTTGAAGCTGCGCTTCGGGAAATCAACAAGCTCAACCAGATCGTCGATGACCGGGTGGAAGCCTACATGGAAGAGGTTACGCGCCGGCTGCTCCAGGAAAGGCTAAAGCCCCTTCAAGTAACTTACACCGGTTATGAAGACATTCTTTCCTTCCTCCAGGCTCTTGAAGACGATGTGGTTGAAAACCTGGACCGTTTCGTGACGATGCCCGGCAGGGACAAGGAGTGCCCTGACACTGCCGAATCCAATCAAGAAGCCACTCCCTTTTTTCACCGATACCGCGTCAATATCCTGGTTGAACAGAAATCGGAGACAGGCGCACCGGTTATTTTTGAAACCAACCCGACTTACCCGAATGTCATCGGCCGCATTGAAAAACGCACCTACATGGGCGCCGTTACAACGGATTTTACCCTGGTGCAGGCAGGCGCGCTGCTGAAAGCCTGCGGCGGTTATCTGTTGATGGAAATCGAGCCGCTGCTTTTGAATCCTTATGTCTGGGAAACTCTGAAACGCTCGCTTCAGAACAAATCCCTGGCCATCGAAGATTTACCCTCGGATGCCGGGTCTCAATCGGCTTCGCTTCGTCCGGAATTGATTCCGCTGGAGGTAAAGGTCATCCTGCTCGGCAATCATGAGCTCTTTGAATCGCTTCAGAATTTTGATTTTAAATTCAACAAGATCTTCCGGGTCCGGGCGGATTTTGATGAAGAAGTCGCCTTGAATGCCGAAGCCATTCATAAATATGCCCGGTTTATTGCAAGGGTCTGCAAGGCGGAAAAACTGCTTCCGTTTACGCCGGATGCGGTTGCAGCAATCATTGAATACGGCAAGCAGTCCACGGAAAATAAAGCCAGGCTCTCGCTGCGCTTTGGCCCGATTGTGGCGCTTTTAAAGGAGGCCGACTACTGGGCGCAAAAAGACCGTTCCATCCGCGTTACCGCAGGTTACGTGACCAAAGCCCTGAATGAATACCGGTTCCGCTATAACCTTTACGAAGAAAAGATTCATGAATCTTATATGGATGGCACGGTTCTTCTGGATGTTTCCGGTTCGGTTACCGGACAGGTCAATGCGCTGGCCGTCTATCAGATCGGCGATATTTCCTTTGGCCGCCCCTCCCGAATCACTGCTGAAACCTTCATGGGAAAGCCCGGCGTCATCAACATCGAAAGAGAAACCCATTTAAGCGGAAGCTCCCACGACAAGGGCGTTCTGATTCTTTCGGGATATCTTGGAAAAACCTTTGCCCGGCTTTATCCGCTGAACCTGACCATCAGCATTGCATTTGAACAGAACTACGGCGTGGTGGAAGGCGACAGCGCCACAGCTTCAGAGCTCTATGCCGTGATTTCAAGCTTGGCTGATATTCCCATTTTTCAGGGCATTGCCGTGACCGGTTCTGTTAACCAGAAGGGCGAAATACAGTCCATCGGCGGTGTGAATGAAAAAATAGAAGGCTTTTACGACGTCTGCAAAACCCGGGGACTGACCGGAAGGCAGGGCGTGATCATTCCGGTCGCCAATGTGAAAAATTTGATGCTGAAACAGGAAGTCGTGGAAGCCGTTCGAGAAAATCTCTTTCATATCTACCCTGTTTCGACCATTTCCGAGGGAGTGGCGATTCTAACCGGAATGCCCGCCGGAACAATGGATTCCAATGGAATGTATCCGGAAACAACCGTTTATGGAAGGGTTCAGAAAAAACTGAAACTTTTTTTAAAGCGATCCATGGCGTTCAGCCATCTCCGGGAGGCCCCGCATGCGCCGGTTTTTTATTCAGAGTCATAGCCTTTCCATTGATTCGCCGCTCATCACCGGTGACGACGCCGGCCATATCCGGAATGTTCTCAGGCTAAAACCAGGCGATGAGATCGAACTGATCGACGGCACGGGACTGGAATGCAATGCCAGGATTGTCGGCATATCGCCTGGAAAGGTGGCGGTGTCGATCATAGAGCGGCGACTTTCATCGCCCTGCTCCGCCCTTCGCCTGATTATCGCCCAGGCGATGCTAAAGGACAATAAACCGGATGTCATTATCCGGCAGATCACGGAGATGGGCATCCACGAATGGCTTCCTTTTGCCGCACATCGCTCGGTACCGGTTCTAAATGCCCAGCGCATCCGCTCCCGCAAGGACAGGTGGGAGAAAATCGCAATAGAAGCCCTCAAACAGAGCCAGCGCAGCAAACTCCTTCAAATATCCGATCTGATGACCTATGAAGCAATGCTGGATTACGGCAGGGATTGTGACGCCAAACTGATATTCTGGGAAGATGAATCGCCGTCCAAAGCCTTTGTACTGCCCGATGCGGATGCCGCAAACGTTCAGAGCGTGATTGCGGTGATCGGCCCCGAAGGCGGTTTTACCCCGGATGAAATCGCCTTTGCAAGAAACCGCGGATTCGAAACCGTATCCCTTGGGCCCCGCATTTTAAAGGCCGATACGGCAACCCTTGCCGTCAGCACCTTGCTGCAATACGGGTATGGCGACATGAGACCACAAAAGCCTACTTCCCTGCCCTTTCAGACGGGCAATCCATAAGGCGGCCTTAACCTCTTTATTTCAAGGGGTTCTGAGACAACCGAGTTTTTTGTTGACAAAACAGCCCCCATTCAATATAAATCGACATGTTTGGAGGCCGAGGTAGCTCAGTCGGTAGAGCAGGGGACTGAAAATCCCCGTGTGGGCGGTTCGATTCCGTCCCTCGGCACTTTACAAATCAAGGGGTTACGGTTAAATACCGCAATCCCTTTTTATTTGCATTCGATTTTTACTCAATATTTACCAATCATTAAAGCTGCAACAACCCACCCGGCATCCACAAAAAGAAATAAAAAATCTACGATTCCCATGAGAAGAAGAAAATAGATTTGTTCTTTATGTCTAAGGCTTATCCGATTGGCTTTCGATGGAAAATGTAAGTTTCTAACTGAGAAACAATGTCCAGAATCGGTCACCGGAAACATAAGGAATTCTAATTAGGATTGCAACCCCAATTTTATGCCATTTATGAGTGGTTGTATTTCTTCTAATAAAACACCGATTTCATCAATACTCGACAAAGCAGCGTTATATTCTTGTGGGGTGTATCGACCACGGTCCACAATATCGACGCGACTTCTATTCGCCACTAAGCCTGACATTTTATCAATCAGCCTTGAAAGGTAAGAATTTAAAATAGAATTATTGTATTCTCGATAACGCTGTGTCATTTTTCGATAGACTGTAATTGCCTCAGTTGAAACAGAGACAATCTTATTTTTTGGAGAATTTATTGCTTTATCGCAAATA
>JBBIPX010000133.1:0-9854 GCA_037442625.1 Desulfobacteraceae bacterium | reverse complement strand
TTGTCGGTTTGCCTGCCTTTTTCTGTAAACAGCCACCTGATGGCCATGTGGCAAAAAATACCCATAAACAGGTTTCTGAATACGCGATTACTGATTTCAGGCCGGATGCTGCCGTCGCGTTTGCCCTCTTCTATAATTTCGGAGCATGTCTCTATGTAATGTTTGAAGGGCTGATAGGCATCGGAGGCATAAAACCGCGGGTTGTAAACCGCTTCGAATAAGAATATTTTAGCAAAAACCGGTTGTGTCAGGTAGATCGTGAAGTGGTAGCGCATGAACCGCTTCAGTTTGCGAAGAGGTGTCTGGACTACGAACAATTGGTCCAGGGAATCCAGATTTTTCTGAAATTGCCGGCCAAGGGTTGAAAACAGCAAATCTTCTTTGTTCTTGAAGTATTCGTAAATTGTCCCTTCGGATACTTCCGCCGATTTGGCAATTTCCTGGATCGTAGCGCTTTGATAACCGTTGGCGGCAAACACGGCCAAAGCGGATTTTAAAATGCGGTCCGCCTTGTCGCTTTTCGAATGGTCCGCCACGGTATCCGGTCGGATCATGGGCAGCACCAGATCCAGAATGGCATCCAGATCCGTGTGCGCCTGCGGCGTTTCTCCGGCCACAATGCTCTGAATATTTTCCATATCAACCAGTCCGAAAATCGCGTCGCGAACGATCGGATAGGAAAGGTCTGAACGGAAAGAGCCGTCATCGATACCTTGCTGAATAATCTGCCTGCCTATGAACGACCAGCGTTTAATCTGACTGTATGCCACATGCTGCATGAAATCCTTGCTTGAACGGCATTCAAAAAGCAGAAGATTCGCATAGTCCGGGTGCGTATCGTGATAGTAAAGCTGAAACCAGATCAACTTGCTGAGCTGACTCACCGGATCCTTGATGCCCTGAAGCTGCTCCTCCAATTTATCGAGGGCATCCTTGAGGCGTTCCTGGGTCACTGAAAAAAGCAGATCCTCTTTATTCTTGAAGTATCGATACAGCATTGAATCGGTAACTCCGGCCATTGCGCCGATCTCGTTGATCGTTGCACTGCGCCCTTTGGCGGACATGATACTCTCCGCAGCATCCAATATCTTCTGCCTCTTGTCTTTCATCGTGAAGAATCTCTCCTGCAAAGAAAATAGATCCCCTCCCACGATCCCCTTTTCCAAAAGTGGGAAGGAATTTTCATTAACGGGGGTGATAATTTGATTTCATGAATGATTACAAGTTGATCAACCTTTTGAATGCCAATGTTAACAGGAAAAACAAAGAATATGTACAAAAAAAATCGGCATATTCATACAAAGCAAATATTGAATATAATTCTGATATTAAAGTCAATACATCTAATTTATAAAAACAAATAATAATTATATATATTCCATTATATTGTTGTGTTGTTTTATAAAAACTTAACTTGACAAGACGATAAAAAAAAGAATAATGTTCAGTAAACAAGATCTAAATAATTATATTTCAATAAGTCGATTCCAAGTATGCTGTCGAACACAGTGCAATAACAGTTGTTTGAATGCAATGGCACGGGGTACACAGTTCAATTGTGAAAATATCAGAAATGAATCTCGCTCAACCCTGGTTGACGGGTCGCTCCCTACCTGCCGAAACGGCCGAAACAACGTGGAAAGCAACGAAGGATTGAGAGGGGCGGATGGTCGGTAAAACAGTTGATGAACTCGAAGTCGGGGAACGCGCCACTTTCAGCAAGACGGTTTCTGAAAGCGATATCTATTTATTCGCAGGAATCACCGGGGACTTCAATCCGGTCCATATCAATAAGATCTATGCGGAAAGTACGTTTTTCAAGGCACGTATCGCCCACGGCATACTGCTGGCCGGTTTTCTGTCCGCCGTAATGGCCAATCAATTGCCCGGACCCGGGGCGGTATATATCAGTCAGGAACTGCACTTTACCGCCCCCGTCTTTATCGGCGACACGGTTACCGCTCAGGTGGAAGTTCTCTCGATCGACGGCGATGTCAATCGGGTCACGCTGAAAACAACCTGCATCAACCAGAACGGGGAGATGGTTGTTGATGGCCAGGCGCTCGTTTCACCGCGCAAAGCGCCCAGATAAATAAGCCGAATAAATAAGATGGAAAACACAGGCAGATCGTTTGCTGCTCGCTTTTGCCGCCAAACAAACAGGAAAGGACCACATAACCCCAATGGAACTTAAAGATATCCGGCATATCGGTGTTGTCGGCGCCGGTCTTATGGGTCATGGCATCGCACAGGTCTTCGCTTCTGCGGGGTACCGGGTGAGTCTCTATGATGTGGACCCCGCGATCCTGGCGTCGGCCAAAGACCGGATTGCCGCAAACTTCAAGGTATTGATCCGGCTCAACCTGTCAAAACCGGAAGACATCAACCTTTGCCTCGAGCGGATAACCCTCTGCACCTCGCTGGAAGCCTTGTGCGACGGACCCCAATACATCATCGAAGCCGTACGCGAAGATCTTGATGCAAAAAGGCAAGTTTACATGGAGCTGGATCGGTCGGCATCGCCTGATGCTATCTTTTCCAGCAACACTTCCGCCATCAGCATCACGGAGATCAGCGGGATACTTAAGAATCAGGGACGGTTTCTGGGGACCCATTTCTGGAATCCGCCGCATGCCCTTCCCTGCGTCGAGGTGATCAAGGGGGCATACACCGATGAGAAGGACTTTGAAACGGTCTACGCGCTCATGGAAAAAGTCGGCAAGGTGCCCGTCCGCGTCCTCAAGGATGTGCCGGGGTTTTTGGGCAACCGGCTCCAGCACGCCATGTGGCGGGAGGCCATCTCAATTTGTGAGAAAGGCATCGCAGGTGCCGAAGACATCGATAAAGTCGTCAAATACGGCTTCGGCATGCGGATGGCTTTCATCGGACCGCTGGAAACGGCGGACCTGGCCGGACTTCAGTTGACATACGACATCCATGATTACCTCCTTCCTCACCTGGAAGCATCCCCTGAGCCTTCACCGCATCTGGCCGCGCTGATTGCCCAGGGGGCCACCGGTGTCAGGTCGGGCAGGGGATTTTACGAATGGACTCCCGAACGGATTGACCGGATCATCGCGCAGCGAGATACCGTACTTCTTAAGATCATGCATGAAATTGTTTCGCCCCAGGCGGTTCGGGAGCGTGAAGATAAGCCGTCCGGGAACGGCTGATCCTTGCTTTTTCCCCTTCGGCATTGGAGGAAAGTAAAGACACATGAGTGAGTTTATCGTTTTCTTTCTCCACGGACTGGCCTATGCAGGCCTGCTTTTTCTCGTTTCAGCGGGTCTGACCCTGGTCTTCGGGATGATGAACGTTCTGAACTTTGCCCACGCCGCCATGTATATGCTGGGGGCTTATTTCTCTTACACGCTGGTGGCTGTCACGGGCCGATTCTGGCCGTCTCTCATCCTCTGCCCGGTACTGCTCTTTGTCGCCGGCGCCCTTGTCGAGCGCTTTCTGTTGCGCAGGGTACATGTCCATGGGCACCTCCACGAACTGCTGCTTACCTTTGGACTATCCTACATCATCACCGAACTCGTCAAATCGGTCTGGGGCAACTATCCGCTGGCCATGAACGTTGGCGGATTCCTCGGCACAAGCATCCAGTTCCTGGGCATTCTATATCCCGTTTACCGCATATTCATCTTTCTATGCGCCGTGCTGGTGGGGCTGGCTATGGCATTGATCCTCTACAGGACGCGCCTTGGCATCATTCTTCGGGCTTCGGTCAATGACGGCGAAATGGTGAACGCGCTCGGCATCAACGTGCCTCTGGTTCTGATGGGAGTCTTCGGTTTCGGCGCCGCACTCTCCGGCTTTGCCGGCGTCATCGCGGGTCCGCTTCTGACAACCTATCCCGGAATGGCCCATGAAATCCTCATCGATGCCTTTGTCGTCATTGTTGTCGGCGGTTTCGGGAGCCTCGGAGGAGCGGTCGCGGCTTCGCTTCTTATCGGCGAATTGCAGTCCTTTGGCGTCCTGCTCTTTCCGAAACTTTCGCTGGCGCTGGTCTACCTGCTCATGGCCGCCGTTCTCATCGTAAAACCTTCCGGACTTTTTGGCGAGAAACAATGATCCTGCAAAAACAAGCACCCCATCTCTCCATTGCCACCCTTTTCGCCCTTGGCGCGCTCGTTCCCCTGGTGCTCCGGCAGTACCATGTGAACATGTTGACGGAGATCATTATCTTTGCCCTTTATGCCGTCAGCTACAACCTGCTTCTGGGTTACGCAGGACTTCTTTCCTTCGGACACGCCATGTTTTTTGGAACGGGCGCTTTCGCAGCCGCCGTGGCCCTGCTCCATATCCCCGGACTTTCCCTCTGGGGTGCAATCGGGTTTGCGGTTGCCATGACGACTGTGACAGGTTTTGCCGTAGGGGGGTTGCTTCTGCGGCACAAAGGGTCCTATTTCGCGCTTCTGACGCTCGCCTTCAACTCTCTCTTCTACGCCGTTGCCACCAAGTGGCAAACGGTTACCGGAGGTGACGACGGCCTGAGCGTCACGCGGCCGGCCTTGAACCTGGGTTTTGCCACCGTCAAAATGGCCGCCATCTCGAACTTTTATTATTTCACCCTGGTCATTGTGGGCGCGGCCATGGTGTTCTGCTGGTACTTCACCCGGACCGCAATGGGGCAAACGGTGCTACTCATGCGCGAAAACGAAGAGCGCATGAAGTTTCTCGGTTACAGTACCAACATCAGCCGGCTTATCCTCTTTACCTTCACCGGCGCCGTAGCGGGGCTTTCGGGCGCGTTCTACACACTTCATTTCCAGTTTGTCTCCCTTTCCGCCGTCAGCGTCGACATGACGACGACGGTGCTGCTCATGACCTTCGTGGGAGGGACGCGGACATTCTGGGGGCCGATCCTCGGGTCATTCGTCTATATCATCATCCAGAACTATCTGAGTGACATTACGGACCGCTGGCCGCTTTTCATGGGTCTGATCTTCATTTTCCTGGTTCTTCTTGTTCCGGGCGGACTTTCGCAGATCATCGGGTCCATCCGGGATTGGTTGACGCGAAAACGCACCCCGGACGAACCAGCGGCGGAGAAAGCTTCATGACGGCCGATTATTTGCAGATCAAAGACATCCACAAGGACTACTCGGGCCTTTTGGTGCTCGCCGGAGTTGATTTCACGGTGAAGGAGAAGGAACGGCACGCCGTGATCGGCCCCAACGGCGCCGGCAAAACGACGCTTTTCAACATTATCAGCGGAAAATTCAGACCGTCGTCGGGTGCTATCCTGTTCAAGGGGCGGGACGTCTCCGGTGAGCCTGCCGACGTTCTCAGCCGCATGGGGCTCGCGCGCTCGTTCCAGATTACCAACGTCTTCCAGGAACTGAGCGTATTCGACAATATCCGCTCCGGGGTCCGGTCCCGGTACGGCCTGCGGTACCATTTCTTTCGAAAGCCCGACAACAACGGACGGATCAACGCGCGCACCGAGGCCATCGCCGAGGAGCTCGGACTTAAAGACTTCCTGCATGTTCCGGCCAGCTCCCTTTCCTACGGACAGCAGCGGGCACTGGAGATCGCCGTCACGCTTTCGACAGGCCCCGAGCTCATTCTCCTTGATGAGCCCACGGCGGGAATGACGCGGGAGGAGACAGCCCAGGCCATCCAGATGATCGACCGGGTGACGGCCGGCCGGACGCTCGTTATCATTGAACACGACATGGACGTTGTTTTCTCTCTCGCCGACACCATTTCGGTGCTCCACTACGGCAAGATTCTCGTCTCGGGCGCACCGGACGAGATCAGATGCGACCAGCGCGTCAAGGACGCCTATTTGGGAGAAGAGCACGAATGATCGAGGTCAGAGACATCCACAGTTATTACGGGAAAAGCCACGTTCTGCATGGCGTGTCCTTCGAGCTCAAAGAAGGAGAACTGGTCTGCCTTCTGGGCAGAAACGGCGTCGGAAAATCGACGACGCTCAAAAGCATTATGGGCATAGTCCGGCCTTCTTGCGGGGAAATCCGGTTCGAGGGCCGGAAACTCATCGGCAGGCAGCCTTATGAAATCGCACGGCTCGGGGTGGGGTATGTTCCCGAGGACCGGCGGATCTTCAGGAGTCTCAGTGTTCACGAGAACCTGCTCATGGGGATAAAGGGCTCTGAAATTCGTGGGTCAGTCAAAGATCCCTGGACCATCGAAAGGGTGTACCAGGTTTTTCCGCGCTTAAAGGAGCGAAGGGGAAACAAGGGCATTCACCTTTCGGGAGGCGAGCAGCAGATGCTCACGGTGGCCCGGACCCTTATGGGCAATCCGAAGATTATTCTCGTGGATGAGCCTACTGAAGGGCTGGCGCCGCTTATCGTCAAGGACGTGCTCGAAATGCTGGCAACCGTCCGTAATTCGGGTGTGACGGTCCTCATGGTGGAGCAGAATTTCAAGGCGGCCGTCAAGGTTGCGGACCGGTTTTATATTATGAGCAAAGGGCAGATGGTTTTTCAGGGGGATATGGCGGCACTGCTGGCCGCTGAGGAAGTGAGGAGGAATTACCTCGAGGTATGAGACTGTTTTCAAAACCAAATAAGGGAGAAAAAGCATGAAGAAGCAAACGAAATTTTATTTTGGGTTTCTGGCCGTTGTCCTGATGTTGGCCCTGCCGTTGTTGGCTTCAGCGGCGGATACGATCAAAATCGGAGCAACGGAGCCGCTTTCGGGAACGTTCAAGGACATCGGGGAACGCTATTTGGAAGGCGTTCAATTTGCAGCCAAGGTCATCAACGAAAATGGCGGACTGCTGGGAAAGAAGGTCGAGATTGTTCCCATCGATACCGAGCTGAAGCCGGATGTCGCCACAAGGAAAGCTCAGGCGATGATCCTTAAGGACGGGGTGAAATTCTTTTGCGGCGGAACCGGAAGTTCGGTCGGGGCAGCCATGTCTCAACTGGCTATGAAGGAAGACGCTATCATGTTCACTTACGGCATGGATGCCTCAAGCATGACCGGTGAGAAATGCAATAGGCATTTCTTCCGGCCCGGCGGCAGCACCGACGGGCGTTCCTTTGCCATCGCCCAGATGATCGTTAAGAAAGGCTTCCAGAAGGTCGGAATCATTGCCCAGGACTACTCATTCGGCCATGAAGCCGTGGATGCCTTCAAGAAAAAGCTTGCCGAGCTCAGCCCGTCCACAAAGATCGTGGCCGAGATCTATCACCCCTTGGGAACCAAAGACTATGCGCCTTACGCAAGCCAGCTCATCGCAGCGGCACCGGATGTTATTTTCACGTCCAACTGGGGCAACGACCTGACGCTCCTGCTCAAGCAGGGAAGGCCCATGGGACTCAAAGCCAAAGTTGTCAGCTATTACATCAATGATGAGGTCATGATCGAGTCTCTCGGCGACGATAACCTGATCCTGGGTGATATGGGAGCCGAGATTTACATGGTATCCATCCCCACCCAGAAAAATAAGGAATTCGTCGAAAAGTTCCATAAGGACAAAGGATACTATCCCACCTGGCTTCGCGGCAAGGCATACATGGCCACCATGTTCTGGGCTGAAGCCGTCAAAAAGGCCGGATCGACGGATATAAACGCCGTCGTCAAGGCATGGGAAGGGCTTGTCTATGATGGACCCGCGGGTCTCTGGACCATGAGGGCCTGCGATCATCAGGCGCAGGTTCCCTACTGGACGGCCGAAGTGGTGAAGGATAATCCGTTTTTCAAGCACGCCTTCGTGGGAACGGCTGACATGATTCCGGCCAAGGACGTGGAGGTTCCCTGCGACCAGACGGGCTGCAAGATGGAGTAATTCACAGAACCTGAGAACGGGCCTGCGTGCAATCCATTCCGGGTGCATGCAGGCCCCCTTATATGCCTGCCCCTTGCATCCGGTTTCACCTTCGCTGGAGATGATGCGATATTAGAGGGTGAAGGGGGCTCATTTACCTGGTTTTAGAGGAGTTTTAAATATGTCAACACTGATCACGGGAGGCTCGGGGTTTATCGGGTCGTATCTGGCGCGGTTGCTGATCGAGGCGGGCGAGCGGCCTGTTCTCTTCGATATCGCTCCAGTTCAGGGACCGCTGCTGGAGCTGAGCGGAAAGTTTATTTTCGAGCCTGGCTCGGTAGCGCATCTGCCGGTACTTATGGACTGCATCGAGAATCATGGCATCAAACGCATCTTTCATCTTGGGGGGATGCTCTCTCTGCCGTCCGAGAACAATCCCTGGGCCGCCTTCGATGCTAATGTCGTCGGCACTTGGAATGTGTTGGAAGCCGCACGAATCAAAAAGTTGTCGCAGGTTATTTACGGCAGTACGATTGCAACTTACAGCAAGGACATCCCGGGGGATATGATCGATGATTGCACCATTCAGCGGCCTTCAAGCTTTTATGGCATCTCCAAGACTTTCGGAGAGCTTCTGGGGCGGTTCCACCACCGTAAGTTCGAACTCGATTTCCGGGGTCTTCGGCTTCCGTCCGTTGTAGGTCCCGGCGCCAGAACCCCCCATATGTCCATCTACAATGCCTGGGCCATCGAGTACGCCATTAAGGGACTTCCCTACGTTCTGGAATGCGACCCGGAAACCCGTTGCCCGGTACTCTATTTCAAGGATGCGGCACGTGCCCTGTTCGAACTTTCTGCTGCCGATCCATCGCAAGTGCAAACAAGGGTATACAACGTAGCGGGGATCACTCCACCATTCTCGGCAAAGGAGCTGGTTAAGATCATCGAGCAGCGAATTCCCGGGGCGCGTCTCAGTTTCCGGCCCGACCCCGTAGTCGTTGAGCTGCTCCGGGAGCTCGGGATGCTCCGGATCAATGATGAATGCGCCAGGACCGAGTGGGGACTGCACATAGACTATTCTCTGGATGAAATGGTCGATGATTTCATCTTGGAGTGGAAAAGAAACAAGAACTGCTATAGCCTTTAAGAAGAGGTTGTCATGAGCAAAAGAATCATCACCGCCGCATTGACCGGCGCCATTCATACGCCAAGTATGTCCCAATACCTTCCCGTCACTCCGGAGCAGTTGATTGAAGAGGCCGTGCGGGTGCATGAAGCGGGTGCGGCAGTCGCTCACCTGCACGTCCGCGACCCCGAAACGGGGCTGCCCAACGCTGACCAGGCGATATATCGGAAGATCGCCGAAGAAGTGAAGCGTCGATGTGACATCGTTCTCTGCTTTACCACGGGGGGAAAACTGGGTGAGTCTGCTGAAAATCGTGTCCGGGTTGCTTCGAACCTTCGGCCCGAACTGACCTCGCTCAACGCGGGTTCCCTCAATTTCGCGCTTTTCCACATCACCGGGAACGTCACCGAGTGGAAATATGACTGGGAAAAGCCATACCTGGAGGGAACCGAGGATTTTATTTTTCCCAATACCTTCAAGACCATGCGTCAGTACCTAGAGATCATCTATGCCAACGGGGCCAAGCCCGAATTCGAGATCTACGACGTCGGGATGATCAACAACCTGGCATTTCTCATTCAGAAGGGCATCGCCAAGCAGCCTGTCTATCTGCAGTTCGTTATGGGGATTCTTGGCGGCATTCCGGCCACCCTTGAAAACCTGGTGTTTCTCGTCAACACGGCCCGAACCCAGATCAAGGACTTCGAATTTTCAGTCTGCGCCGCGGGGCGGCACCAAATCCCCATGTGCACTGGCTCTCTCATCCTGGGAGGACATGCCCGTGTGGGCCTTGAGGACAGCCTTTACATCGAAAAGGGAGTTCTGGCCAGAAGCAGCGCCGATCAGGTGAGAAAGATCGTGAAAATCGCCGGTGAGCTTGGCATCCAACCGGCCAGCCCCCAAGAGGCTAGACAGATACTGGGACTCAAAGGAATGGATCAACTGGGCTTCTGATTGATAAGGAGCAGGTGCAGCCAT
>JBBIPX010000132.1:0-9977 GCA_037442625.1 Desulfobacteraceae bacterium | reverse complement strand
GCCTGCTCCCAGGGCTGCACGGATCAGGTGTTCAGCGGCCGGCCGGTTTTCTGCATCGGAAATCCGCGTGCAGGCTTTGAAACCGAGCGAAACATCCAGAAAACCGGCGCTCCCAAAAACGTGATGATCGTTGGCGCCGGCCCGGCCGGGCTGGAAGCGGCCGTCACCGCAACCCTGGCCGGTCACAGGGCTTCGCTCTACGAGAAAAGTTCGGACATCGGCGGTCAGCTCTGGATGGCCGGGGCCCCGCCGCACAAGCGGGAGATCCTGGAGTATGTCCGGTATTATCAGGCCATGATCCGAAAGTATCAGATACCGCTCTATCTGAACACCGCCGTCGATATGGAATTGATCCAAGGCAAAAAACCGGATTATGTCCTGATCGCCGAAGGCGCCGAAGCCCTGATTCCGCCGATTGCGGGCGCAGCCGATCCGGGCGTGTTCAACGCCTGGGAAGTGCTTCGCGAAAACCCCTTTCTGGGAAAACGGGTGGCGATCATCGGCGGGGGGGCCGTGGGGCTTGAAACCGCGCTGTTTGTGGCTGCAAAGGGAACCATCACGCCGGAAATCCTGCATTTTCTCTTTACCTACGAGGCGGAAAGCATCGAACGGCTCCGGGAACTGATGTTTCAGGGATCATCCCGGGTGACGGTCTTTGAAATGCTGCCAAAGGCTGGAAAGGACGTCGGCAAATCCACGAAATGGATTCTGACGGACAATCTCAGGCGATACGGGGTCAAGGTGAATACCGGCACAAAGGTGATTTCCATTCAAGGCGGCACGCTCACCTTTGAAAAAGACGGCGCCTCTTTTGAGGAATCCTTTGATTCGGTGATCCTGGCATCCGGTTCCCGGCCGGTTCAGCGTCTTTCCCGTGAAATCGAGTCGCAGAAAATCCCCTTTGCAGTCATCGGCGACTGCATCAAGCCCGGGAAAATCAACGACGCCGTTCATGCCGGCTTTCTGGCGGCAGCGGGAATCGGTTGAACAACTTCCGTTCATCGTCACTTCCCCCCTTTTCAAAAGGGGGGAAAGGGGAGGATTTCAAAAAAACTTGTTATAATTCCCCTCGATCTCCATTTCCAAAGGGGGAGGAACACAATCATTGCCGGAGTTCCCGGACAATTCAGATTTGTTATCAAGGCTGTCATCGATTGCACAGTTGGAAACCTCCTCTTTAAAAAAAGCCAAAGACCCTCATTCCTTCCAATAAAATCGAATTTCTAGCCTTTTTATGGCTGAAATGCAAAATACTTCTTGATATATCGAGCAATTTCTAATTTAAGATAACTTCGTTTTCAGGCTGGAATCGAATGAATTCATTGCACGGTTTGGAGAAGGGGTCATGTCTAACATTCTGGTAACGACGCTTGGTTTATCCTGGCGGAATCTGCCGCAGGTTCTGGGATTGACCAACCCGAATGTCGTGGATTTGTATCGTTTCCATCCATCAAACAATCGGATTGTACGGATCAGGGAGAAATTCGGCATACAGCCTGTGGATGAAATCTGGGTTGTGACCACCAACGGCGAAATTGCGCCGTGCCTTGCCGCTCTTCAGCAATGGCATGCCCTGCTGGAGCCTTCCAGTTTGCTTCTGGCCGAAATCAAGGAGTGGGCCGGCCTGATCGATGCCTCATTCTGGCCGGCGCTGAAGTTCTTCCAGGTCTCCGGAACGGATGCGATGACATCTGAAACAGAGTGCCGGATCATGAAGGAGGCCCTGCTGCGGATTGTGCTGAATGCCGCGGAATATGCATCCGGAGGCCAGATGCTGCTGTCTTTTGCCGGCGGGTCCAAATCCATGAGCGCGGACATGCAGTTTGCCGCAACCGTTTTCGGATGCGACGCCCTGATCCATGTGGTTGACGACGGCATGCGCTCGATCAAACAGGCGGATGCGGGCGGTGATAGCGATCCGGAACAGTACACCTATTCCCTGCCGACGGATTTCGGTGATGTGATTGAGCTTCAGGTATCGGGAAAATTTTCCAGAAATGCACTGCTCGGGATATCACTGACGGATATGGCTCCGATCCAGGCAGCGGATTATCCGATTGTCGGTTCGGAAAATGGAAAAGTGGCGCTTATGGAAGTGGATCCGGCCGAGCCCTTTCTTTCTGAAGCCGTCGAGAACCGGATGCAAATTGCGGAATATCTTGCGGCATCCTACACAAACTCCCTGCTCGGGGAGGATGTCGCCGCCGGCTTTGCCTCCCTTTACAGCCTTTCTCCCTGGATGATCGCGCAACTCAAAGATACCCGCATGGGGGTTTATCCTGAAAAAGAGGCGATCGAGCTAGAATGGCTTCGAAATCTTCCCAAAGCGGCGCTTCACTGTCATCTTGAAGGTGTTCTGGATGCAAGGGAATTAGTCCGCGTGGCCAATGCCAACCACCTTCTCATCGATCGATATAAAATGCGCACCGCTTTTCAGATCCGGGAATGGCGCAGGCTTCTGGAACGGTTAAGCACCGCGGATTTCCTTGAACAGCAACCACTAAAAACCATTGCGGATGCGGTTCGGGATATTCCGGAGCCGGTCAGCCTCTGCGCTTTCATTCAATTGTTTAACGGAGCGCCTGGTCTTCTGGACGATCTGATTTATGGAAACAAGGTGATTGAATCCGCGTTTGTTGCAACCGGTTTTAATGCGTATGAGGCGCTGGGGGATCTTCAGGGAACCCGGCTGTTGCAAAGTGAGGCCAGTATACGGGAAACCTGCAGAATACTGGCGGAAAAAGCGGTGTTGCATCACGTCCGGTATCTGGAGGTGCGCTGTTCGCCCATCAAGTATGTCGCCGGCGGGTTGAATCCGATACAGATCGTCGATATCATAGAAGAAGAGCTTGGAAAATCTCTGAAGGATTTTTCGATTGTATTTACGGCCAGCCGCTACAAACTGAAATCGGATCTTGTGCAACTGGTCAATGTGGCGAAGCGGATCATGGAAAATCCAGGGGGTCATTGCCGGCTCCGGGGGTTTGATCTGGCTGAAAACGAAGCTTCCTTTCCGGCGCGGGAGTTGCGGAAATATTTTTCTCCCATAATGGAAAAATGCCAGCATATCACAATCAACTCAAGCGGAAATTCGGAAGTTGAAAACATCCGGGAAGCCGTCTATCACTTGAATGCCGAGCGGATCAGCCACGGCCTGACCTTAAACAACAACAAGGCGCTGATGGCGGAATTTCTGGACAGAAATATCGCAATTGAAATGTGTCCATCCAGCAATTTCCAGATGATGGGGTTCAGGGACAACTATATTCCGGAAACCGGCAACATGCCGGAATATCCGCTCAAGGATTATCTGGACCAGGGCCTCAGGGTCACGGTCAATGCCGATAACCCCGGTATTTCCCGGACCGATTTTTCAAGGGAGCTTCACCGGGCAGCCCGTCTG
This sequence comes from Desulfobacteraceae bacterium, assembly GCA_037442625.1. Lineage (GTDB taxonomy): Bacteria > Desulfobacterota > Desulfobacteria > Desulfobacterales > Desulfatirhabdiaceae > RAAP-1. Next base: position 6,574 of record JBBIPX010000132.1, on the reverse strand, counting down.
ACCCCCGGCGGACTCAGCTTATGGGAAATTTTAAGACTTGTCCGAAATGGTTTTAGAGCATCATTTGCCGGATACGCCGACCGCAACCGGATGGTGCGAGATGCGGAAAAAGAGATTATTGACCTGATTCAAAAGGGCATCTTGCTTTAATATCACCGCTGCGTTGTCGCAAGCCTCAGCGCAAGACACATAAAAACCGCACCCGCCAACCGGTTCATAATATTTTGAACCCTATTGGACCGATTCAGCCATTGACCAAGCGATCCGGCAAGCAGCGCGATGCTTCCGAAAACCAGTATCGTTGCAAGGATAAACACGCCGCCGAGCAGCAGGAGCTGAATGGATATGAGGCCCCGCGAGGGATCCGCGAATTGCGGCAGAAATGCCAGAAAAAAGATGGAAACTTTCGGATTGGTGATGTTCATGATGATGCCGCGTCGATACAGTTTCCAGAGTCTGGTTTCCGGGCCCCGAACGGACTGAAATTTCGTCGCAGAGGCTCGAAACGCCTGCCACGACAGATACATCAAATATCCGGCGCCGATGAATTTAAGGATTGAGAACGCAAGCGCCGAGGTCTGGAAAATGACTGCAACGCCCAAAGCCACGGCAGCGCTGTGAACAATCAGCCCCGTACACAACCCGAGCATGACGGATAGTCCGGCGCTCTTTCCCCGCAATGCGGACTGCGTCAGTACGAAAATGTTGTCCGGCCCCGGCGCAACAGCCAGCAAGACGGATGCGGCAAGGAATGTCATCAGGGTTTCAGCGGGTATCATATTCTGTCTCTTGTCAGCGGGGTTAAAGCGACGGCGGCAAAATGCTTCTCTCCATTTCCGGGAGCCAGGCGCCTCTGTGATGGTCATATGTCTTGACGATGATTTTATCCGGATACAGGTAAAGCGAATTGGTCCAGATCGTTTCGCGGTTCATGTCGGTATTGTGAATATTTGTAATGTGTTTTTCATAGACATTGATGGACGAGGCAAAGCTTTCTTCTTTCGGGGAGGTGTGGGTATGTCCGGAGACCCAGAGAAATACCTGCGGATTTTTCATGAGGATGTCATGAATCTTTGCGGAGGGTTGCGCTATGAAATCAGGCGTATTGGCGTTGTTGTTGTAATCACGCAGCGTATCTTTCAAAGGCGCATGAAAAAAAATAAGGGTGGGGGTTTTATTGTTTTTTCCCAATTCCGTACTCAGCCATTGCATCTGCGTTTCCGATATCCGGGCAAGCTGATCCGATTGATCGGTTGAGAGAAAAACAAGCAGATAGGGACCCACCTTTTTGTCGTAATAGATCGACGGCAACCTGAATGTATCCGTGAATCTGCGTAGTTTGGCCTGGGTGGAATACGACGATTTGGTTCTGACGCGATTTCCCTTCGCGCTCAGGTCATCCTCGTAGATATAGTCGTGATTGCCTACGATGGGGTAAAACGGTTTGTTCAGTTTATTAAAGAAATTCCCGGCTGCCGCATACTCATCATTCGTGCCGCGATCCTCACAGATATCCCCCACGGCAATGACCATATCCACATCGTCCCACGCATTGATATCCTGGATGACATGCTCTTTTGCTTCGATGTGTTTGCCCGGCAAATGGGGGTCGCCAAGGACAACAAGATGATGATAGGGTTTGTTTAATGTATCAGCCCGGGCTACCTGAAACCGGGCTGCATCGGGAGCAGGTTCACATCCGCCGGTTGCTATCCAGCCGAATAGCACCAACATCATGAGCGATAACATTGCGGAGATGGACTTCGACATTTATTACCTCCGGAGTCAAGTTCGTGGAATTTACTTATACATCTTTTATGGCCGAATCACGGGTTTTACTGGAGGCCTCACACGGTATTTTATCCGTTGTCGAGCCCACCTGTTTTCGATTCAGAACACTCGATCGATCCATGGATTTAATGAACATTTCCTGTTACAAATTAAATGCAGTTGATATTGGTCATAAATTGCTTATTCAGAAAGGAAAGCCGCTCTGCAGGATTCCCGAAAAGTGTCAGTCAATTTAAGCTCCGAAAGAATCAGGTCGTATTCCGCTGCGGTCAGGCGATACAGATGGGCGACATAGGCGTCCAGACATGCTTCACGGTGGCTACATTCTGTGTTGGCTTTTTTCAAAGTGAGAATATCATCTGTTAATATTATGATTTCATTCTGTTTTTTATCTTCTGTCTGTGGAATTGGAAAATCTTTTAAGATAACAGCATTTGGCTCATAATAATCATTTTGAAGCCTTGCCAGTAATTTGGTAAAGAGCCACATGACAACATTTGAATTCAAAACACCAAGCAGATATTTTGTTGCTCCTGTGATGATAAATGCCTTCTGATTTGTACGATATCCATTATCATCCCAAGTGAATTCATTGCGCATACAAATATTTGGATAAATTATTTTTGATTCTTGAAATTCGTCCCAGTAAGTACATGACCTCAATTCCCAATAATATTTCCCCTGGTCATCCCGCTCAATCAAGCGGTTTTTAAATTGGTTCAGATGTTCATATATTGCTGGATATGTTTTTTTGAAGATTTCTTCAGCCTCGTCTGTCGATTTGCCGGACCATGGAAATTGTCTGTTCTGTGAAGATTCTATTTGAATTAAATATAAATTTGAATAGTTGATCTGCCACCGCTTGATATCCTGCCCGCGAAGTAGCGGCTTCAGCACCGTTTCAGATGACGGATGTTCCGCAATCAACAGGTCCCGTGTGGACCGATCTACCACAAATGCCTCATTGCAACCCGTTATGATCCCCCTATAGAATCGGTTTGTTACAAACTGATTCAGAGGTACGCCCGCACTCCGAAGCTTTTCGATCAAGCTACGGTTATCCAAGGATTCAATCCGCCAGCCATCAGCCTGAAGCGACTGCTGGGGCAGGCTGAAACTCTGACTTGCAAATATGTCCGGAAATGACGAAACAGGCTTATCCGGTTGCCAGTTCAAAGCCTGAATATTCTGATCCGGAGGATCCGCCTTAATTCCCTGATGATTTTTCAGAAAACGGTCTGATGCTCCGGTAAATGCACGAATGCCGCGCTTCTGGGCAATAATGATACTGGGATAGGAAATGGCGGAAAATACGGGCGCATCGCCAAAGTCAATCAACTTGTGAATTCGGGTTCTGACTTTGAGAAATTCCCTCAGTTTCCGGCCATAATCGGAGCGGAAGTATTTATTGGAGGTGATGAAAGCCAACATGCCTTTTGGATTCAACAGATTGATGCCACGCTCAAAAAAATACACATATAAATCAGATGTGCCGGTGTAACAGGCTTTGTATTGTTCTTTCAGGGTCGGCTTGAGTGGTTTGATCCACTCGTGGCGGATGTATGGGGGATTGCCGATGACGATATCAAATCCTTGTTTCAGGCCGAACATCCATTCCGGCTCGAAAAATTCCGCGGAATGAATCTGATCGAATGGATTCCATCCCGCCAGTTTCGTCGAAACCACATCCCCGATGCAGTCGTTCAAAGCGGTTTTCAGGTTTTCCCGTTTCAGCCGTTCTTCCGTTCTGAGCTTCTGTTTCTGTGTGTGCCTTCGGGCAAAGAAGATGTTCTTTCGAATCTGTTTCAATTCTGCCTGTATTTTCACAGTAGCCGGGCTGCTCAAACCGCCTTCTTCCTTGTTCAGTTCGATCAGCGAGTTTGCGGCCACCAGCTTGGTTTCAAGATTGGGAAGGGAGATAATTCCCCGGTTGGGTTGTGTATCATCCACCCGCTGATCGGCCACAAGAGAAATGAAAAACCGCAGTTTGGTGATCTGAACCGCGATCTGCTGAATATCCACGCCAAAGATGCAGTCCAGAATCAGAAAGAGCTTTCTCAGGTAATCCATTTCGTGATGGTCTTCTTCAAAGGAGTCCCGAATATCCTGAATCCTGATCTCAGCGCTTTCGATGGCTTTGGAACGGATTTCATCATCCGCCATTTGTCCGGCCATGTTCAAATCGTTTTCGGCTTTTCGAAGCTGGGCTACCTTCCATTTCCGGTTACAGGGATCCAGTCTGAAAAGCAGATTCACCATGCGATTCAGAATGCCCATGGGAAAGGCTCCGGAACCGCAAGCCGGATCCATAATCCGGCATTCGCTGATAAACCGGATCAGGTGATGGGTGTCTTTATCGTTGAAGGGATTGGTTGAAAGCGAATGATCGAACAGGCGACTCAGTCGGTCGTGGATTTCATTTTTCTTTTTAGGATCCAGCGTTTTGACGGGAAATGCGATTCTGGGCTGGATCCGCTTTTTGTTGCCGAAGAGGTCGGTTTCCGGTTCGGGGTTGGCCAGAACATCGTTCAGGTGTTTTTCACGCACATCGATAAGGCGGGTTTCCAGATACGCTTTCAGACTTTCATCCACCATGTAATTGACAATTTCCCGCGGGGTATAAAACGACCCGGTCTGCTTTCGGGCCGTGGTCTGAGTTTCCGGCGTATAAGACGCCAGCAGGTTTTCAAAAACCTTGCCCAGAAGCTCGGGATCCAGGGCGATTTCCTCTTCCAGCGGCGTATTTTCCGTAATGGTGAATTTGTAAGCATTTAAGATTTCGATGATCCCCGTGGCCGTTTCATGCCGTTTCTTTTTATCCCCCCCGAAATCGTCGCTGAAATCCAGATTGTCGGCTTGTCCAAAAAACAGCATGTTCGGTACAAAGGCCCGTTTGGACGGTACGGATGAGAATCCGTCATAGCGAATTTCCTTTCCGCCGTCCGCTGGCGGATAATCCAGACACTCAAAGAGTCCGCCGTTTAAAAACGGAATGGATTCAAACAGACCGATGGCCCCGGTTGGATTGGTAAAACAGTCCGCATACCGGTAGGTCCCATGATCCATATACTGTTCCGTGGCTGCTTTGGGGCCCCGGTTTGCGGTCATGAATTTTCGAGATTGGGGTTTGTCCCGGTTCATCGGGGTATTCAGTGTGGCAAAAAACAGGTTCTGAAGAATGGCGTGGTAATAGACAGCACTGTCCGGATCCTGAGGATGAAATGATTTCAGAATGTCTTTCAGGCTCTTTGGGTCAAACAGGTTTTCGGGGATCAGATCTTTTTCCTTGACAAACCAGATGAAAATCAGCCGGGTCAGGAGGCGGATGACGCTGGTGGCTGTATGGGTTCTATCATTGGTGGCATCCGTGTCGGGTTTTGGAAAACGGACGATTTTCGATGCCCACAAATACCAGTTGAACAGCTCCCGATAAAACCGTTCGTTCAGCAAGCGGATATCCAGGGTTTTCTGCCAGGCGTTATGCAATTCCACAAAATTGGTGAAACCATGCCGGCGGTTCAACTCTTGAATCGACAGATCAAACAGGATTTCAATTTGCGCCCGGTGCGGTTCTTCGGTATGAATATCCTTGATGAGCGTAACCTTCAACAGCACATCCTTGCTGTCATCTTTCCGGTTCAGTCTCCGGTTGATGACGGACAGGGTAAGCGCTTTGCCGTGTTTGAACAGTATCATGACCGGCATGGGAAACAGGCGGTTAAGCTCACGGGTTATTCGGGAAAGATCCGACCGGGTATAACGGGGTTGGGACAGCTCAATGACAAAGAACAGATAGGCTTCCATAGCGGTCTGATCCACCCGGCGGGTGTCAAACAACGGTATCTGGCTGCTCATTTCCGAAAGACTGAGCTGAAACAGCAGATCCACATAAATCCAGTTCGATACCAGCGCCCGGTCTTCGGAGAATCGGTCGGGATCGGTGATGAAAAATTCTTTGAAATCCGCATAACCCGGACGGCTAAGATGGTCCCGGCGTTTGGTGTTGTAGCCCAGGGTTTCAAAGAGGTTCAAGGCATTTTCAGTCAGGTTGCCTGTTGAAAAGGCCTGAAGCGATTGGGCAATGGTTTGTCGGGTGGTTTGTATTGTCATGGTGTTGAGCAACCATTCCTATGCCACATTTTTGAAGGGTTTTATTTCAGCTTCCAGCCTGTCTTCCATGGTATCCCGCACGACTTCCAGATCATAATGAGCCTGCAGGTTAATCCATAATTGCGGTGTCGTGCTGAAATACCGACCCAGGCGAAGCGCTGTATCAGCAGATATGCCGCGCTTTTCGAGCACGATCTCGTTAATGCGCCTTGCCGGGACATTGATTTCCTTGGCAAGGCGGTACTGGCTGATCCCCAGTGGTATCAGAAAATCCTCGCGTAAAATTTCGCCCGGATGAATTGGGGGAAAGTCTCTTTTGCCCATAACCATTCTCCTTAGTGGTAGTCCATGATCTCTACGTCGTAAGCACCATTTTCCCGCCAAACAAAGCAAATCCGCCACTGGTCGTTGATGCGGATGCTATGCTGGCCGATGCGGTCGTTTTTTAACGTCTCGAGACGGTTACCGGGCGGAGAGCGCAAGTCGTCAATTTCCTCGGAACCATCAAGATAAGCCAGCTTTCGAGCGGCAAGTCGCTGGATAGACTGAGGCAATTTGGAAGAAAATTTGCCGTTGAATATTTTTTCAGTTTCTTTACACTTGAAAGAATAAATCATGTATAACTTGGATTTCGCTTGTTTCAGTTTCGTGTTTTCTTTTTTATGGCGTCTGC
>JBBIPX010000131.1:2366-10013 GCA_037442625.1 Desulfobacteraceae bacterium | reverse complement strand
AGGACAACCTCGACATCAAAAAAGCCAGAAAGGTTCTGGATGAAGACCATTTCGGACTGGACAAGGCCAAAACCCGCATCATCGAATATCTGGCCGTCCGGAAACTGAAACCCGATTCCAAGGGGCCGATTCTGTGTTTCGCCGGACCTCCGGGAACCGGAAAAACGTCTCTCGGGAATTCCATCGCCAGGGCCCTCGGCAGAAAATTTCACCGCATTTCCCTGGGCGGGGTCCGGGATGAGGCCGAGATCCGGGGGCATCGCCGAACTTATGTGGGAGCCCTTCCGGGCCGGATCATCCAGGGAATTCGAAGGGCGGGCTCCAACAATCCCGTGTTCATGCTGGATGAAATCGACAAGGTCGGCAGCGACTTCCGGGGCGACCCCTCGTCCGCGCTCCTGGAAGTGCTGGATCCGGAACAGAACTTTTCCTTCTCGGACCATTACCTGGATGTGCCGTTCGACCTGTCCAGGGTCATGTTCATTACCACGGCCAACGTACTGGACACCATTCCGCCGGCGCTCCGGGACCGGATGGAAGTCATCAACCTTCTGGGATACACGGAAGATGACAAGATCAAAATCGCCAACCGGTATCTGATTCCCCGGCAACGAAAAGCCCACGGCCTGAAGCCGGACCAGGTCATTTTCTCAAGAGGGGCGATCCGGCACATTATCGCAGGCTATACCCGCGAGGCAGGCCTCAGAAACCTGGAGCGCGAAATCGCAACCATCTGCCGGGGGGTCGCCAGCAAGGTGGCCGAGGCAGAAGCAGAGTCTGCAACCATTAACTTGAACAATATTTCCAAATACCTGGGTCCGGTCAAAATCCTGACCGAAACCCGCGCCCGGGTCTCCACCCCCGGGGTGGCGGTCGGACTTGCCTGGACCCCCAATGGCGGCGACATCCTCTTTATTGAAGCAACCGCCATGAAAGGCGGCAAGAGCCTGACCCTGACCGGCCAGCTCGGGGACGTGATGAAGGAGTCCGCAACCGCGGCCCTGAGCTTTATTCGCGCCAATGCGGTTTCAATGGGAATCTCGGACGATTTTTTTGCAACTCATGATATTCACATCCATATTCCTGCGGGCGCCATTCCCAAGGACGGCCCGTCCGCGGGCGTCACCATGCTGTCCGCGCTCACGTCGCTTTTGACCAACAAGTCCATCCGCAAAGATCTGGCCATGACCGGAGAAATCACGTTAAGGGGCCAGGTGCTGCCGGTCGGCGGGATCAAGGAAAAGGTGCTGGCCGCGCATCGGGCGGGAATCAAGACCATCATCCTGCCCAAATGGAATGAAAAAGACCTGGAGGAGATCCCCAAAAAGATTCAAAAAGACATTTCATTTCATTTTGTTGAAAAAATGATGGATGTCATCCGTCTGGCACTGGAGAAATGAAGCTTTTCTGCAGCAAGATGATTCTGGCGGGGTTAGTGGCTGCGGGCATCTGCGGCTGCACGCGCCCCGCGACGTACTACAGCCGCCCGTTGCCTCCCTCCACCGGCGGCCGCCAGCAGGCGCCGGCGGTTTCTCCGTCTTCTCCCAAGCCTTACAAGGCACTTGGCCAGTGGTATCAACCGATGCCGGACGCCAGGGGATTCAAGCAGACGGGCGTCGCCTCCTGGTACGGAGAGGATTTCCATGGAAAAAGGACATCGAGCGGCGAAATCTACGACATGTATGCCGAGTCCGCGGCCCACAAGACCCTTCCCCTGGGCACGATCGTCCGGGTCCGGAATCTGAACAACAACCGGGAAATGGAGATTCGCATCAACGACCGGGGGCCTTTCGTGGCCGGAAGGGTCATCGATCTTTCTTACGCCTGCGCCACCAAACTCGGCGTTGTGGGACCGGGCACCGTGCCCATCGAGCTGGTGGCCGTCGGGACGACCGCCCCGCCGGCGGGAGCCGGTTCCGCGGATTTTTATTACCAGGGGAATTTCACGATTCAGGTCGGTGCGTTTTCAGACCGAACCAATGCGGAAAATCTGAGGGCAAAACTGGACAAATCCTATGATAATGCCCATATCCAGCCGTATGACACCGGCAGGGAAATATTTTACCGGGTCCGGGTAACCAAATGTTCGACTCTGGATCAGGCCATCCAGAACGAAAAGATGCTGACTTCAAGCGGGTATGGCGGGGCTTTCGCCGTGGCCGAATAGCTTGGGTTTGCCGGATTTTGCGGGAGGCGATGAATATGACGCTACAAAATGAGGATGACAATTCCTGTAAAACCGAAGCCGCATCCTTTACGCGGTATCGCAGCCGCATTCCGGATATCGCCGATGCGATCATCACCAGTTGTCGGGACAGGGAATGCTTTACCCATATCGATTACGATCCCATTCCTTCCGAAGGATACGTGGTGGATATCATCGATAAGCTCCGGGAAGTCCTGTTCCCCGGATATTTCAGCCGGGAAAAAATCGATCCGGTCAGCCTGAAATATACCATGGGGCAGGCGGTTACGGCGCTTTTCGACATGCTTTCCGAGCAGATCACCCACAGCATCCGGCACGACTGTTTCCGGTACGCGCTCTCCTGCAGCGACTGCGGCGACAGGGGGTACGAAATCGCACTGTCTGTTCTGGAATCCGTTCCCTCGATCCGAAGGATTCTGGCAACCGATATCCGGGCGGCCTACGAAGGGGATCCGGCGGCCAAAAGTCACGATGAAATCATTTTCAGCTATCCCGGAATCTATGCCATCAGCGTCTACCGGGTCGCCCATAGGCTTTTTGAGCTGGGCGTTCCGCTGCTTCCCCGTATCATGACCGAACATGCCCACAGCATCACGGGAATCGATATTCATCCGGGAGCCCGGATCGGGGAGAGTTTTGTCATCGACCATGGCACCGGGGTCGTCATCGGGGAGACAACCGATATCGGAAACAATGTCCGGATTTATCAGGGCGTGACCCTGGGGGCGCTGTCCCTTCCGAAAAACGCCGGAGAAAAACTGAGGGGTAAAAAACGGCATCCCCGCATTGCGGACGATGTCATCGTTTATTCGGGGGCAACCATTCTGGGCGGCGATACGGTGATCGGGGAGCGGTCGGTCATCGGCGGCAATGTCTGGATCACGGCATCCGTCCCGCCAGATACGACGGTCATGATGGAGCCTCCCCGGCTGATTTACAAGCATCCGTAACCCGTAAAGGGGCCAGCGCCGGCGCGGCGCTCTGAAATCACCGGCTTCTTCAGGCTGCGGGATACCCAAAAAGATATCACCGCCCGGATGTTTTGTATCCTTGGAGTTGCTGCAAAAAGTTGTTACGCGATCATGGCGTCGGCCCACTGAACGGCGGCCAGGTAATTTTCAGGAAGAATTTCTTCGGGCATACCCAGAATCTGGACCGTTTCATTGACCTTGCCCCAGTTCCCGGCCTCATACTGAACCGCCAGCGTCAGAACAGCCGCATAATTTCCCCGCCCCTGAATCAGCGCTTCCTTGATCGTGTCTGAAAGGGGAAGCTTTTCCAGAAGGCGCTCCATCGTATCGTCCATCAGCGTGTCGATCAGGGAAAAAAGACCGAGCGTGAAGAGCTCGGGAGCTTTTCCGGACAATCCGCAGTGCGGGCAGGCCAGCTCGCAAAATCTGCCCCGGATACTGGACAGCCGGATGATTTCATCGGTTTTGTCCGTGCCCAGCGTGGTCAGGGTTATCACGGAGACAAACCGGGTCAGTTGCTCCAGGCCCAGAAGTATCAGTGCATGCTTGAGCGATTTAACTTCCGCCCCGCGATTGTAATAGGCCGAATTCAGATAATTGAGCAGTTTAAGGGAAATCCCCACATCCCGGGAAATGATTTTTTCCAGATCCGCCATGGTAATATCCGGATTTCTGACCTGCGCCATGATAAGAAGAAGATTCAGCTTGCTGCTGGGGATCTGGCGGGATCTGATGATCTGCGGCCTACAGAAAAAATATCCCTGAAAATACGCAAAACCCAGTCTGGAAGCCACCTTGTAAGCCAGGCGGTTTTCCACTTTTTCCGCGATCAGCTCGACCGGATACTGCCGCAGTCTGCCGATGACGCTGCCCATGTCCGCGGTGGGAGTCAGCAGAAAATCAATTTTCACGTATTGAACCAGGTCCAGCAGCGGATCCCACGCCGGATGGTATATGAAGTCATCCAGCGCCAGCGCGTATCCCTTGCCGCGAATCTCCCGGCAGGCTGAAAGCATCTCGGCCCCTGGCGTTACATTTTCAAGAACTTCGACCACAACGGTTTCCTTGGGAAAGGCAAGGGGAAGCTTCCGGAGCAGCAGATTCTGGGTAAAATTGATGAAGCATTTTTTTGATGGGTCAGGGTTTCCAGTCCGATGGAGAGAAAAGAATGGGAAAGCAGCTCCAGTGTGGCGGCATCGCCATCGGGATGGTTCATGACGCTGCTGATGCCGTCTCGAAAGAGAAGTTCATAGGCGACGCAGCGCAGGTTTCTGTCAAATATGGGTTGCCTTGCGACAAAAATATCCATCATTTTTCCTTGCGGGTCTGGAAAGGAATCGGTTTCTTCAGTCTGGGAGCCGGATCGGCTTCTTCTTGTATGATACCGCATGCTGAAAAACAATACATTTTTTATCTACGTATCAAAGGTATGCCGGAAATTTGGAAGCCCTTGAAATGATTGCCGACAGAATCACCTTTTGCATTGACAAGATTTCAAAAGTATTGAAAGCTATGCAAATACGTTCAGGCTGTTTTTCGTTAATTGAAAAGAAGTAAAACCATGGGTATCCAAAAAGGTCAGTTGCATGAGGTCGACATCTCCGGAGTCGCCTACGGCGGCAAGGGGATCGTTCATATGGACGGGTTTGCGGTTTTTGTGGATCAGGCGGTTCCCGGAGACAGGGCCTGCATCCGCATTTCCCGAAAAAAGAAAAATTATGCCGAAGCCCGTATGGTTTCGCTTATAGAGCCGTCGGCGGACCGGGTGCAGGCGCCTTGCCCCCACAGCGGCATTTGCGGGGGCTGTAAGTGGCAGTTTCTGGATTACGGCCGGCAACTGGCGTATAAACAGCGGCATGTCGCCGAATCTCTGTCGCATATCGGCCAGATCCAGGATGCGACGGTGCATCCGACCCTTGCCTCGGCAAAACGCTTCGGCTATCGCAATAAAGTGGAATTCACCTGTTCGGACAGTCCGTGGCTGCTGCCGGATGAAATGCAAAGCCCGAGCTTTGCCCTGGGGTTTCACGTGCCGGGCGTGTTTCACAAGGTTCTGGATATCAATGCTTGCCTGCTGCAGCCGGATATGGGAAACAGCATTCTGGGCGATGTGAAAAGATATCTTCGGAAATCTGAAATGCCGATGTACTGCCCCCGGACCCACAACGGGTTCTGGCGGTTTGTCATGCTGCGGCATTCCGTTGCCCATGACCACTGGATGGTCAATATCGTCACCGCCGCTGAAAACCGAAGGGCAGTGCAGCCCCTGGCCGATCTTCTTAAGGACAAATATCCGCGGATTGTCTCCGTGGTCAACAACATCACCGCAAAAAAGGCGTCGATATCCGCGGGGGAATATGAAATTCTGCTTTCCGGCAGTGACCACCTGACGGATCGCCTATGCGGTTTTGAATTCGACATTTCCGCGAATTCATTCTTTCAGACCAACAGCAGGGGGGCAGAGACCCTGTACCGGACGGTGACGGCTTATGCCGGACTTGCCGGAGCCGAAACGGTATTTGATTTGTACTGCGGCACCGGCACCATCGCCATCTGCCTGTCAAAAGCCGCCCGCAGGGTGATCGGCTTTGAAATCGTCGATGCCGCGGTTTCCGATGCGGAAAAAAACTGTCTGAAAAACGGCGTCTCCAACTGCACGTTTTACCGGGGGGATATCAAGGACAGCCTGCCCGGGGCGCTGCACAGGCCCGATGTCATGATCATCGATCCGCCGCGAGACGGAATGCATAAAAGCGTCGTGCAGCAGGTTTTGAATCTGCTGCCCGAACGGATCGTCTATGTATCCTGCAACCCGGCGACGCTGGCCAGGGATCTGGGGCTCATGAAAGATGCTTACAGCGTTGTCGAAGTGCAGCCCGTGGACATGTTTCCCCATACATTTCACATCGAATCGGTCGCCCGCCTTCAAAAGCGGTGATCCGGCGGTAATGGAGGCGGCGTTGCTGAAGCAGGTAGTTTTTCTTGACCGGGACGGGGTCATCAATCAGGATTCTTCCGACTACATCAAATGCTGGGAGGAGTTCATTTTTCTGCCGAACAGCCTGGAAGCGTTGAAAATCCTTACCCGCAAAGGCTATACGCTGATCCTGATCACAAACCAGTCCATCATCGGCCGCAAATGGGTTGCGCAGCAGGTTCTGGATGACATGCACCTCAGGCTGAAAGCCGCCGTGGCTTCCCATGGCGGCAAAATCACCGATATTTTCGTCTGCCCCCACTCGCCGGATCAAGGCTGCTCCTGCCGCAAACCCAAGCCGGGACTCATTTTCCAGGCCTGCCAAAAATATGCCATTGATCTTTCAGGTGCCGTCATGGTGGGCGACAGTGCCAAGGACATTTTGTGCGCAAAGGTCGCCGGGTGCGGCAAAACGGTTCTGGTTCAGACCGGCAACGGCATCCGGGCAGGGGAGACCCTGGCCCTGGAGAACATCTATCCGACCGCGGTGGCGGCCGATCTTCTGGAAGCTGCCAGGTGGATCATTTCATGAACGAGGCCGGCTCCCTGACCGATCTGGAAGGCTGCCTGGATCGCGTGACATTCTACAATCCGGAAAACCATTACACCATTGCAAAATTTCGCCCCCGGGGCGCCCGGAACGCGATCACGGTCGTGGGGTTCATGCCGGAGCCCGCGGCCGGAGAATACCTGAAGCTGGACGGCATCTGGGAAACGCATGCCCGCTTTGGGCAGCAACTCAAGATCGTCCGGTTCGAAGTGCTGCTGCCGGCGACAATTGACGGCATCCGAAAATACCTCAAGTCCGGTGTCATCAAGGGGCTGGGCGCCAAAACCGTTTCCCGCCTGATCCGCCATTTCGGGGATCAGACCCTGGTGGTCATCGAATCCGCGCCTGAAAAACTGACCGATGTCAAGGGCATCGGCAAAGCCACTGCCGGACAGATTGCCAAGTCCTGGAAATCGCATCATGCGGTCCGCTGCCTGATGCTTTTTCTCCAGAACCACGGCATTCCGCTGTCTTACAGCGGCAGCATTTTCAGGCGATACGGCGCGGCCGCCGTCGATATGCTCAGGGACCATCCATACCAAATCGCCTGTGATCTTCCGGGAATCGGCTTTTATATCGCCGACCGGATTGCGCGGCATCAGGGCGCTTTTTCCGATGATCCGATGCGAACCCGGGCCTGCATTCTGCACCTGCTGGAACAGGCGGCCGCCGATGGCCACATGTTCATAACCGGAGATGAAACCCGGCGAAAATGCGCCAGGCTCTTTGATATTGATGCCGATCCGGCACTTGCCGCCATAAAGTCGCTTTCCGATGAAGGGCTGGTGGTGCTGGAAACGACGGGCGATCCCGGCAGGGATCCGGCCCTTTACCTGCCGGCGCTTCACCGGGCGGAAGCCGGCGTCGCCCTTCGGCTAAAGGCGTTTTTGTCGATTCCGGTGAAACCCCCGGATATCGATCAGGAGCAGATGACCCGGGAAAT
>JBBIPX010000131.1:0-2266 GCA_037442625.1 Desulfobacteraceae bacterium | reverse complement strand
GAGCAGAATGATTTTGAAAAGGATGAAGACGATCCCCTGGATGTGGATGTGATGATTGTGGACGAAGCCTCGATGGTGGATTCCCAGCTCATGTTCCATTTGCTGAAGGCCGTCCCTGCGACCGCCACCCTGATCCTGGTCGGGGATGTGTTTCAGCTTCCGTCCGTGGGACCCGGAAACATCCTTTCGGATTTGATCCGGTCCGGGGTCATCCGGACATTCGAGCTGAAGGAAATCTTCCGCCAGGCGGAAAAAAGCCCGATCATCGTCAATGCCCACCGGGTCAGAAATGGCAGTCTTCCGGATCTGGAAAAGGACAGAAAACCGGATGGTCTTTCAGAATTTTATTTTATCGAGCAATATCAGCCGGAAACGGTTGTAAAAACGATTGTCGAGCTTTGCCGCCGAAAAATCCCGGAGCGTTTCGGACTGGATCCCGTCAGGGACATTCAGGTGCTGAGCCCCATGCACAAAGGCCTGGTGGGAACCATTCAGCTCAATCAGGTGCTTCAGGAAGCATTGAATCCCCGATCTTCTTCCGGGGCCGGAATGCAGTTCAGGCTCGCGGACAAGGTCATGCATCTTAAAAACAACTATGCCAAGGAAGTGTTCAACGGAGACATCGGCGTCATTTCGGAAATCGACACATCTCCAGATTGGTCAAAAAAACGGCTTTCGGTAAATTTTGATGAAAGGCTGGTGGAATATGAAAACGAAGAGATTGCGGATTTGACCCTGGCCTATGCCATTTCCGTCCATAAATCCCAGGGGTCGGAATATCCGGCGGTGGTGATTCCGCTGATGCCCCAGCACCATCCGCTGCTTCAGCGAAACCTGCTGTATACGGCCATTACGCGGGGGAAAAAACTGGTGATCATTGTTGGAACCCGCCAGGCCATGGAAACGGCCGTCAGGAACGACAAGCCCCGAAACCGTCTGTCGCTTCTGGATGTGCGATTGAAAAATGCTGCAAATCGTTTAAAACCTTAACCCTGTCGCAGAAAGGCCCGAGAAGCACGCCGCCATGACGAACAATCTACTCGAAGTCCATCGATTGAAGAAATATTTCCCGATAACAGGCGGTGTATTCAGAAGAAAAACAGGGGATGTCCATGCCGTGGACGACATTTCCCTGACGATCCGGGAGGGGGAAACCCTCGGGCTGGTGGGGGAATCCGGCTGCGGAAAGACGACGGTCGGAAGAGCGCTTCTGCGGCTGATCGAGCCTGACAGCGGCGCCGTCGATTTCATGGGGCAGAATCTGATGGCTTTGTCCCAGAGCCGCTTGAGAGAAGTTCGCAGAAACATGCAGATCATTTTTCAGGACCCTTATGAATCCCTGGATGCCAGACAGACCATCGGCGATATTCTTGAAGAGCCGTACGCGATTCACAAGGTCGGATCCATTGAAGAGAGAAAAAATTATGTAAAAACCCTGCTGGACCGGGTCGGCATGCCGGAGACGGCGGCTTTGCGTTTTGCCCATGAATTCAGCGGGGGCCAGCGCCAGCGCATTGGAATCGCAAGGGCCATTGCGCTGAATCCCAAGCTTATCGTCTGTGATGAGCCGGTTTCAGCCCTGGATGTCTCCATTCAATCCCAGATTGTCAACCTGCTGCTTGAGCTTCAAAGCCGGATGAAACTGTCCTATCTGTTCATCGCCCACAATCTGGCGGTGGTGAAGCATATCTCGGATGACATTGCCGTGATGTATCTGGGAAGAATCGTGGAATACGCGGATTCCGATGCATTGTACGCGGCTCCCCTGCACCCCTACACCCAGGCGCTGATATCAGCCGTACCGGTTCCGGACCCTTCACGAAAAAGGAAACGGTTCCTGCTCGCAGGCGATGTTCCTTCTCCGGCCGATCCCCCGCCGGGATGTCATTTTCATCCCCGCTGCCCGTTTGCGGCGGCGATTTGCAAAACAGACTATCCGCAACTGGTTGCTTTTTCCTGCGCCGGCGCAAAAGAGCACCGGGTGGCCTGTCACAGGGCCGGCACCGTCTCCTTGCTTTAATTCCAGTTCGCATTCAAGCGGATACCTTTGTCAGCTTCGCTGCGCTGCGGTTCGACGTACTGAATTCTACAGTCTCATCGCTGCTCGCTTGCTTTCGCGGGCTCAGTTCGAATGCTTGCTGAAATGTCATTTTGAAAGCAAAGTGGAATAAGTTCTTCTGAAAACAGAAAGCCTTCTTTTTCCCGGTTGCGAAAAAAGAAGGCTTTCGGTGCTGGATTTTATTTTGCAGTTACGGGCGGCCGGCGG
>JBBIPX010000130.1:0-10269 GCA_037442625.1 Desulfobacteraceae bacterium | reverse complement strand
GGTGGCTGTTTACAGAAAAAGGCAGGCAAACCGACAAAATAGTAGAAATTGATGCCGCCGTTTCCATGCTGAACCGTGCAGTGGCGCTCATCTGATCTTGGTGGGCAATGCTCATCATATAAGCGCAGTGCTCATTACAAAACAGCTTATCGCATTTAGACGTTTGTATACCTGAGTCTCTATTTCCGGCCTTACTATCTCGGAGTCGGTCCAGTTGCCGCTACTTTCTCTGAGCTTTGCCAAGCGGTTCAGTGCTCCAATCAATGCTTTGATTGTCGGCCGTCCCTCCACGTTCTTTCTCCCACCACGTCAGAATTTCTATGTTAGCCATTAACCGTATAACTTGACAGTTTGTTCTGATTGTAAACGGCTGCGACTTTATCCTGTTGTGGTAAGCATTGCAAAATAAAGGCAACGATTTTGACGAATTAAAGAATGTCTGCCGCTACTTGCTTCAAATTGAAGATTATGTGACAGATTGAAATGCTGCAGAATATATTCTTGACAGGAATATTCATGGCTGTTAATTATGGTTCATATTGATTTATATTTCCTGAATTTCATTCAACCCTCTTTTAAACTATCATGACATGTTGAATATCCGGAATCTGACCACCTGCTTTCGTACCCCAAACGGCATTACCCGGGCAGTGGACAATGTGAGTCTGTCCATTGCATCCGGAGAGGTCGTGGGCGTGGTGGGGGAATCCGGGTGCGGCAAGTCGGTGATGGCGTTATCCATTCTGGGGCTGCTGCCGAAGCCGCCGGCATTTGTGGCCGGGGGTGAAATTCTTTTCAGGGAGCACGATCTGCTGAAGCTTCCTTCAAATGATCTTCGACGTCTGCGGGGCAACCAGATCAGCATGATCTTTCAGGAGCCCATGTCGGCCCTGAATCCCGTGTTTACAGTGGGAAATCAACTGATGGAGGTCTTTCGCGTCCATGGAAATCTTGGCAGGTCAAGCGCCCTGCAAAGTGCCATCGATATGTTGGCCCGCGTGGGGGTTCCGGCTCCGGAGCGCCGGGTGAAGGAATATCCCTATCAGCTTTCCGGCGGGATGCGCCAGCGGGTCATGATTGCCATGGCTCTTGCCTGCCGCCCTGCCCTGCTGCTGGCCGATGAGCCCACAACCGCCCTGGATGTCAGCATCCAGGCTCAGATTCTGGAGCTGACGACCGCACTTAAAGAAGAACTGGGGACCGCGATCCTGCTCATTACCCATGATCTGGGCGTGGTGGCCGAGGTCACCCGGCGGGTGGCGGTCATGTACACCGGCAGAATCCTGGAAGAGGCCTCCACGATGGATCTGTTCGATCATCCGCTTCACCCGTACACCCAGGGACTCATGGCCTCGATCCCTAGGGCCGATGCCTCCTTTGAAACCGAATCCCTGAATGAAATCACGGGCGTGGTGCCGGGCCTGACGGACTTGCCGGCGGGTTGCCATTTTGCGCCGCGCTGCGCCGAAGCGATTGATATCTGCCGGGGCCAGGCGCCGGCCCTTGAGATTGTGGACACCGGCCACCGGGTGGCCTGCTGGCGGCGGGGGAGCCATGTCTGATCTGCTGTCGGTACGGAATTTATCCAAGGACTTTCCCCTGAGTCAGGGATTCTGGGGCCGCCGGAAGTCCTTGGTGCATGCGGTGGATGACGTGTCGTTTTCCATCGGCGAGAATGAGACATTGGGACTGGTGGGAGAGTCGGGGTGCGGCAAATCCACCACCGGTTTCAGCATCCTGCGGCTCATCGAGCCCACGGCCGGGGAAGTGTGGTTTCAGGGCGAAAACATTCTGGCAATGGATGCGAACCAGTTGCGGCAGCGCCGCCGGGATATGCAGATCGTTTTTCAGGACCCGTTCGGATCCCTGAATCCCCGGCTGACCGTGGAGCGGATCATCGAGGAGCCGCTTTTAAATTATGAGAACATCAGCCCGGATGAACGTTTAAAACGCGTGGCCGAGGCGCTGGACATGGTGGGACTGCTGCGGGAGCACATGACCCGCTTTCCCCATGAGTTCTCCGGGGGCCAGCGCCAGCGGATCTGCGTGGCCCGGGCGCTTGTGGTGCGGCCGCACCTCGTGATCGCCGATGAACCTGTTTCCGCCCTGGATGTGTCGGTTCGGGCCCAGGTGCTGAATCTCATGGTCCGGCTTCAGCGACAGCTCAATCTTTCTTACTTGTTCATTTCACACGATCTGGCGGTTATCCGTTATGTGAGCCACCGGGTGGGGGTCATGTATTTAGGCCAGATGGTTGAGCTGACCGACGTCAAGACGCTTTACGGCAAGCCCCTGCATCCGTATACCTGGGCGCTTCTGTCCGCGGTCCCGATTCCGGATCCGAGACGCGCCCGCAAACGGATTATCCTGGCAGGGGATGTGCCGTCACCGATCAATCCGCCGGCGGGATGCCGCTTTCATCCCCGCTGTCCGGAGGTGATGCCGGTCTGCAGTCAGGAAATTCCGCAGATGCGGCAGATGAATGGGGGGCATCAGGTGCGGTGTCATCTTTATTCCTACCTTGAAAATGGGAGATAAAGAAACTTTCAAAGAAATTGCCTTAAGTGCGTTGGATATTTCCGAAATACCGTTAAAGACCGACTCGGTTTTGAAAACCGTGTCGGTCTGCCAAAACTGCCGGTTCGCCGGCGCTACACACAAGAAAGGAGACGGAGTATGAAAAAAAGAATGGTTTGGACGATCCTTGCTATGGGCCTGATATCCGTGGCTTTGGGTGGATCGGTGTTTGCGGCCGGAGACACCCTGGTGGTGGTTCAGGAGGCCGAGCCCGTGGGCCTGGATATCATGCAAAGCTCGATTCAGACAACCATGAGCGTTGGATACAACATCAACGATACGCTCTTGAAGCCCCAGGAGGATGCCACGGTCAAGCCGGGCCTGGCGGAAAAATGGGAGAAGGTGGATGATCTTACCTGGAAATTCACCCTGATCAAGGGCGCCACCTTTCATAACGGCGAGCCCATCAATAGCGCAGCCGTGAAATTTTCCTTTGACCGGATCATGAGCGATACTCTTAAAAGCCCCCACAAAGGCAAGTTGAACAGCTTCAAGGAAGTCACCGTTCTGGACGACAACACCTTTACCATCACCATGAACCAGCCTTATGCCCCCGGGCTTTACATGCTGGCGCAATATCTGTTCATCGTGCCGCCGGCCTATATCCAGAAAGTGGGCGATGTGGAATACAACATCAATCCCGTCGGCTCCGGCGCCTATAAACTGGTGAAATGGAACAAGGGACAGGATATTATCCTTGAGGCCTACGACAAGTATTACGGCCCGCAGCCGGCTTATAAAAAACTGGTGTTCAAGGGAATCCCCGAGGAAGCATCCCGGATTGCCGCGCTTTTAACCGGCGAGGCGGACGTGATCAGCGGCGTGCCGGTACATCAGCGGAAAAAAATTCTGGATTCGGGCAAGGCATATCTGACCGATCAGATGGGTTCCATGAACTATCTTGGCCTTAACACCTACGAGAAACCCTTCAGCGATGTGAAGGTCCGGCAGGCAATAAACCACGCCATCAACCGGCCGCTCATCAACAAGGCGCTGTTCAATGACAAGGCCATTCTCTGCGCAGGACCCATCAGCCCGCGAACAATGGGCGCAGACCCAGCGCTGAAGCCATATGCGTATGATCCGGCACTTGCCAAGAAACTGCTGGCCGAAGCCGGATACCCCAATGGATTCGAGACCCGCCTGGCTTACGGCACCTATATGCCGCAGATCCAGGAACAGGCCGAGGCCTTTGCCGCGGATCTGGCCAAGATCGGCGTCAAGGTGACCCTTGAACCCTTTGAAAGAGCTGTCATGTGGGACCGGTACAAAAACAAGCTGCATCAGATGTATATTTATTTCTGGGACGATGCCCCGGAGCCGGACCGCTACATGTACTCCCTGTTTCACTCCAAAAGCCGGGATTATTATTACAAGAATGAAACCGTGGATCAGCTCCTGGACAAGGGCCGAACCACCATGGATCCGGCGGCACGCGTCAAGGTATACAACGAACTTGACCGGTATCTTTACAAGGATGCGCCGTGGGTTTATCTCTATGTGATCCCCGAGGTCTATGCCGTCTCCAACGCGGTGGACTACAAAGGTATGCGGGACGGGTACCTCATCATGAACACGGCCAAGCCGAAGAAATAAGACGCGGCATTTACCTTTGCGCCGGCCGGTTTTCCTTCGGCCGGCAACAGGAAATTTGATGGGTCGATATATCCTTAAAAGACTCTGGCACACCGTATATGTGACCGTGGGTATTTCCATCATCAGCTTTTTCTTCATCCACCTGTCCGGTGATCCGGTCATGCTGATGCTGCCACCGGACGCCACGCACGCGGAAGTCGAAAAACTGCGACAGGAGCTGGGTTTTAACGACCCCCTGCCCTTGCAGTACTGGCGATTTGCCAGCCGTGCGGTGAAGGGGGATCTGGGAATATCGCTGTATCACCGGGTGCCGGCCCTGAATCTGGTACTGGAGATGCTTCCGGCTAGCCTTGAGCTGGCCGGGGCCGCCATGTTGATCGCCCTGCTGGTTTCCATTCCCCTGGGGATCATTTCGGCCGTCAAACGCGGATCTCTCTGGGATGTTACATCCATGCTGGGCGCGCTCCTTGGCCTGTCCATGCCCCATTTCTGGCTGGGCATCATGCTGATCCTGGTGTTCTCTGTGAAACTGGGCTGGCTGCCCACATCCGGCCGGGGAACCCTGGCGCATCTGATCATGCCGTCTCTGGCCCTGGGCTTAAGCCTGATGGCCATGTTCGCCCGGCTGACCCGCTCGGTCATACTCGAGGTTTTATGTCAGGATTATGTCCGGACTGCCCGGGCCAAGGGTTTGGTGGAAAGACTGGTGATCGGAAAGCATGCCCTGAAAAACGCCATGATTCCTTTGGTGACCGTGGCAGGCATGCAGTTCGGATTTCTGATCGGCGGCACGGTCATCATCGAGACCGTATTTGCCTGGCCGGGCGTGGGACGCCTGGTGGTTCAGGCCATTTTCAGCAGGGATTATCCCCTGGTTCAGGCATCAGTGCTGGTTCTGTCCGTTCTCTTTGTCCTGATCAATTTTTTAACGGACCTCATTTATCTTTATCTGGATCCCCAGATCAGTTTTCTGGAGGCCAAATGAACGGATCAATTGATCGTTTCCGTCATCTGCGGGCCAGTCTTCGTCTGTGGGGAGAGACGTTTCAGGCCCTGTCCCGGTCTCCGGGAGCCGTGATCGGAGGCGTGCTGTTTGTCGCCATCATCGCAACCAGCCTTTCCTTTCCGCTGTTTTATCCCAAAGACCCCCTGGCACAGGATCTGCTGATGCGCCTCACGCCCCCCTTCTGGCAGGAAGGCGGGAGCCTTGCCTATCCCTTGGGCACGGATAATCTCGGGCGCGATATCCTGGTGCGGATCCTTTACGGCAGCCGGATAAGTCTTCTGGTCGGCTTTTGCGCGGTGCTCTTTGCCGGCATCTCGGGGGTTGTTCTAGGGCTGATTTCCGGGTACTACGGGGGACGTACGGACAATATCATCATGCGGCTGGCGGATGTGTTCATGGCCTATCCCTTCATGCTGCTGACCATTTCGATCATCGCGGTCCTGGGGAATTCCATATTCAACCTGATTCTGGTGCTGGGGCTCTCGGACTGGGTGACCTATGCCCGCACGATCCGGGGCGGCGTGCTCAGCATCAAGAAAAAAGAATTCGTTCTGGCCAGCAAAAGCGTGGGCACCCCGCACCGGGTGATACTGATGCGGCATATCTTTCCCAATGTCCTGTCGCCGATTCTGGTGCTGGGCACGGTCCGGGTGGCCAATATCATCATCTGGGAAAGCGGCCTGTCGTTTCTCGGAATGGGGGTTCCGCCGCCCATGCCCACCTGGGGCCGGATGCTGGCCGAAGGCAGGGTGTATATCGCCGATGCGTGGTGGCTGGTGACCCTGCCGGGGTTGGCCATCATGCTGACCATTTTGTCCATCAATTTATTGGGCGACGGGCTGAGGGATGCCATGGATCCCAGATTACGGAATATCCTCAAGTAATGGCTTCGTTGAAAGTCCGATATCTGCGTTGCGCGCATCCTTCGTCGTTGCGGCGTACTAGGCGTACGCCTCACGGACGGGACTTGCTCGCCTTGATCTTGAACTTTCTACTTTGCCATAGGGTTGAAATTAAATTTAAAAGTCTCTGGAAGAAAGGAGTTATATATTGCTATGAAAGCACTTGTGCTCGGACTCGGACTTCAAGGCAAAGCCGTTATCCATGACCTGTCCCAAAGCGGCCTGGTGGATGACATTATCGGCGCGGATCTGGACACGGCATCCGCGCATGCTTTTTTAAAGCGCGGGTCCTATCCCAGGGTGCGGCTGCAGCAGCTCAATATCGCGGAGAATCCGGATCTGGCGGGTTTTATTAAAAAAAGCGGCGCAGCCATCACAATCTGCATGTTGCCCACGTTTCTGGCCCATCCGGTGGCCGAAGCCTGCATCACGGCCGGCATCCCCTTTGTCAACACCAGCTACAGCCACTGGGTTGCGGACCTGGATGAACACGCCAAAGCGCGCGGCATAACGATTCTGCCGGAGATGGGGTTTGACCCCGGCATGGATCTGATCATCGGCGGCATGGCAGTGGCCGATCTTGACGAAGTACACGGCATGAACAGCTACGGACTGGGCGTGCCCGAACTGTCCGCAGCAGACAATGCCCTCAAATACAAGATCACCTGGACCCTGGAAGGCGTGCTGAGTGCCTACCGCAGGCCGGCACGGCTGCTGAAGAACGGTAAGACCGTGGAAATTCCAGGCACCGAGATTTTCCGCGAGGAGAATATCCATCTGATTCATGTGCCGGGCGTCGGCGACATGGAAGCCTATGCCAACGGCGATGCCGTTGAATTCATCGAGCACTTCCACCTGGGGCCTAAGCTCAAGGACATGGGCCGGTATGCGGCCCGCTGGACCGGGCACAGCGCCTACTGGCGGGTGATGGCGGACATGGGCTTCATGGAGGATGAACCGTTACAATATCTGGTCAAGCACCTGACGCCCCGGATGCAGTACCGAGACAATGAGCGGGATGTGGCGGTGCTGCGGATCGAGGCCTGGGGGCTTAAAAACGGACAGCGCAGGAAGGTCACCTATGAAGTCATCGACTACCGGGATCTTGAGACCGGCCTGTTTGCCATGAACCGCACCGTGGGGTTCACGGCCAGCATCGCGGCCCAGATGGTGCTTTCGGGCGAGGTCAGCCGGTCCGGCGTGCTTTCCCCCATTACCGATGTGCCCGGCAGCCGGGTGCTCGAAGAGCTGCAGCGCCGCAATATCCAGGTAGTGAAACGAGAAGAGGAGCTGGCTTCGTAAAAAGTCCGATATCTGCGTTGCGCTTCATCCTTCGTCATTGCGGCGTACTGGTCGTACACCTCTCGGACAGGACTTGCGCGCCTTGATCTTGAACTTTCTACTTTGCCATCCCGATTTATGATTTGTACGGGTTTATAATGATTGATGATTCTGAAAAGGCGGTCCAGGAACGGATCGGCGCAAAAATACGGGAGCTGCGGATTGCGGCGGGCCTTACGGCCGTTGAACTGTCCCGACAGGCCGCATTGTCCCAGAGCCAGCTCTCCAAGATTGAAACCGGCAAGGCGGCCCTGTCCATCAGCGCACTGACCGGTCTGTGCCAGATTCTGGGACGTCCCCTGAGCTATCTGTTTCAAAAAGACGCGGAGATTCCCCGGGTGCTGGGCACCATGACCACCGTAGCCGGGCCCGAAAGCCGGGGACTGGCCTGGTTCGCGAGTGAAGTCAAGAACCGCACCGGGGGCAGGCTGTCGCTGGTGCCGCTTCAGGCGACCCTGCTGGGTCCCCAGACCCGGCAGTCCGCCATGCTCAAAGACGGCATGCTGGATCTGTTTATCGAAGATCTGCCCGCATTCAGGGATCTTTCTCCCGCGCTGGATCTGATGAGCCTGCCGTATATTTTTGACAGCACCGCGCACCAAAGAGCCTTTCTGGATTCGGCGGAATTCGATCTGGATGTCAGGCAGACGCTGCTCCGCGAGGGCGTCTGTCCGATCAACTCCCGCTGGAACTGGCAGCGGGGACTGGAACGGGTCATCCTCTCCACGCGACCCATCATCCATCCGGATCAGGTGAAAGGGTCGAAAGTCCGCATCTTCGAATCCCCGCTCCTGGCCCGCTTCTGGGAGGAAATGGGGGCAAAACCTGTCGTGATTCCCTGGCCGAAGCTCAGGCGCGCCTGGCTCGGAGGCGAAGTGGACCTGCTGCCGACACACAAGGCCCATCTGTATCCTCTGGGATTTTGCCGCCGGGGCCGGTTCGTAACGCTGCTGGGAGATGTGTCGCCGCAATTGATGGTCGCCGTGAACGAAACCCGTTACAACTGCCTGCCGCCGGGCGTGCAGACCTCCCTGGTGGCGGCCTGCGATGCGGCCGGCGAATTTTTCAGCCGGGAAGTCGTCCGCGCCGAAGCGGAAAACGAGCCGGCCAATATGCGTCGCTACGGGGCCACCTATCTGAAGGTGGACATCAGGCCCTGGCAGATTGCATCCCGGAGGATCACCGAAAAACTGATGACGGAATGGCCGGAGGCCCGGAAAATGTGGGAGGCGATTCAGCGGATGAAAGGCTGAAGACCGAAGGCAGAGAAGACTGAAAAGGCGAACATGTACACGACCGAGAAACTGGCTGAATTCGCACTTGCGATGCAACCGCGGGACATCTCCGATTCCGTGAAAGAGGCTGCAAAACGCTGCGTCCTGGATCTTCTGGGAGCTGCCTGGGCAGGCCACGGATCAGCATCCGCCAGGGCTTTGCATGGCATGGTCCGGAAGAATTTCAGGGCCGGGCAGGCCTCGATCTGGTTCACCGGCATCAAGATGACCGCATCGGCCGCCGCCCTAGCGAATGCCGCATCGGCCAGCGCGCTGGATCTGGATGATGGCCACCGGGGAGCAGCCGGCCATCCCGGGGCCTCCATCATCCCCGCCGCGTTTGCCGTGGCCCAGGAAGTCGGCGCATCCGACGAAGAGATTCCGGCCGCCCTGACCGTCGGCTACGATATCGCCTGCCGGGTGGGCGCGGCCCGTGATTTTTCCAGGCTGCCCACGCTGTCCACGGGGCGGTGGTGCGCTTACGGCGCCGCGGCGGCGGCAGGCAGGCTTCGCCGGTTACCGGCTCCGGTTCTGGCACAGGCCCTGGCCATTGCCGGTTCCCAGATACCGGATCTGGCCGCTTCGGGTTATTCCCGGGTCATGGGCAACCATGTCAAGGAAGGCATTCCCTGGGCCACGATGCTGGGGGTTGTGGCCGTGGATCTGGCCATGGAGGGGTTTACGGGTCCACTGGACATTCTGGATCATCCGGATTACTTCAATCCCGATCAAATCCTGGCGATGCCGGCGGGCGACCGGGCCGTCGAGCACGTTTATTTCAAGCCCTATTCCAGTTGCCGCTGGAGCCATGCCGCAATTGACGCCCTGGTAACGATCCTGAGGGAAAACAGCCTGACCTGTGATGCCATTATGCATGTTACGGTCGAAACCTTTGAACGCGCGCTGCGGCTCAACAACTACCCGGACCCGACCAGCCTGGAAGCGGCCCAGTACAGCATTCCCTTCTGCCTGGGGGTGGCTGCCGTCAAAGGTCCCGCTGCGCTGCTTCCTCTCAGGGAGGACAGCCTTCAGGATCCGGATATTGTGAATTTTGCCCGTCGCGTGACATTAACCCGGGTTAACGGTCTGAATGATCTGTTTCCGGTCAAAACACCCGCTCGTGTGATTGTGGAAGCGCCTGCGGGGAGAATCGATAAAACCGTGTTGGATCCCCTCGGTGATCCCGCAAACCCCATGACCCAGACTGAGCTTGAGACAAAATTTTGCCGCCTCACGCAGGCGTTTCTGACAACAGACCTGCAACAGCGGACCATTGATTCGGTCATGGCGGGGATGTTATTGCCGACGGTTTCGTGTTTGCAAAAGTTCCATCACCTATGATAATGATCCGGACAGGAACCGGACGACGAAGACCGATGGGACCGTCGGCAGTTGACTCCATCCGGTTGAAACCCTGATTGACAAGGAAAAATCCCATGGCGATTTCCACACTTTCCGGCAAACCGGCCCCGCCTGAGATCCTGATCGATCCGGCCCGAATCGAGCAGGCGTATTATGCGCGCAGGCCGGACCTGGATGATCCCAATCAACTGGTCAGTTTCGGCACCAGCGG
>JBBIPX010000129.1:0-10302 GCA_037442625.1 Desulfobacteraceae bacterium | reverse complement strand
CCGATCCGATTTAAAAGGCACTCGCGGATGGATTGATGGGTCTGATCCAGGCCGGTGCACCGGCCTGACATGCAAACCGCGGCTCTGGGGCGGCTGCCGCGGGTTTTATATTCGTCGGGCGGATTGCCGGCGTCCGGAGTTTCAAGCCGGCGATACCGGATCAGCGGGTGGGTTGCATCAAAATTGGTTTGAATGAACGGTTCCGGAATCCGGTAGGAACCTGTTTTTTTTTCCGGTTTTCCCGGCAGGGGATAAATGGAATTGGGATCCTGAATCTTCATCCGGTATTTGAGATCCGATGTGACGGCGTTCATCAGAAAGGTTGTCGGAAGCGACCAGTATTTTTTCCGGAGCGCATAGGATTTGCGGTTTCTGTTCCGGGTGGTGATGACATTGAACTGTATCCTGTGAGAATGATACACGAGCGCCGCCAGGTGATTGATGATGTGCTGGGAATACAGCCAGGACTCGCAGTCAAATCCCGTGTAATACGGCAGCAGAAAGGAGACGGCCTCATGGTGAAAGGCATTGAAGAGCGCATCAAAATTGTATCCGAGATTGACCTCTTTGCCGGGTTCTTCATACTGCCAGGAATAGCGGGAATATCCGATGGCCGGCTGCCATTCCAGAAGATATTTTTCGAATGTCCGGAAAGGGTTGCCGCAAAGTGAAACGTTCAGGGCTTTGGCCAGCTCCCGGTCTTCCTTGACGATGCAGTCGCCGTCCAGAAAAATGTAATACCGGTATCCGGCGTCTCTATCCGTTGCTTCCTGCAGCAGGCGATTTCTGCCTTCGTTCCAGGTGCTCCGCGGAAAAAAAAAGGCGTCTTTCCGGTTGCAGGGCGCTTTCCAGGTCAGCAGGATGATGTCGTTACGGTCATCCGGCAGATCGGGGTACGGCATGTCGGATTCGGATTGAATCAGGTAAACAAAAGGCTTCACTTGGCCCCTAACGCCTTCTCGTTTCGGATTCTCGTTCCTTGATCGTATGTCGTTTTTTGGCGTCTTTCAACAGAATTTCAATTTCGGTTTTTTTATCGGGGTCCGTAGTTGCTGCCAATGCCTTATCAAACTGAACGGCCGCGTTTTTGAAATCCCCGCGGTTGTAATAATAGCAGCCGAGATAGTAACAGGCATCCGAAATCCTTCCCAAAGAGCCGTAAGCGCTTCCAAGATAGAACATGGCAACCGGATAGTCCTGGCTTTGCCGCACCACGGTTTCCAGATAGCGGGATGCTTCCTGAAATTTTCCCAGCTCGATATAACAGCGCCCGGTGTAAAAGAGCGCCTCTGTTTCATCGGCCGAGATATCCAGGGCTCCCTGAAGAATCCGGAGTGATTCGGCATACCGGCCGTCCTGGAAATACGTTTTCCCCAGTTCCGTCAGCAGGACCGGGTCAAATGCCCGTTTTGTCAGCGCGGCCCGGAACTGATCCATAGCGGCGCTTCGATTTCCGGTACGGGACAGCACCAGTCCATACCCGTAATGATCCATGGCATTGTCGGGCTTTCGGGAGGCCCGTGCCTTGAAATCCTTCAAAGCTTGGTCTTCAGGCCCGTACATGGCTTCCAGCCGGGTATGCATCCAGTCAAAGGGGATTTCGGAATGCCGGGGAAGCTTGTTGATGATTGCGGCGTTCGATTCGATCCATGTGGTGAGGTATCCCATCCTGTCTTCGACAGCCGGGTGGGTCATCATGTAGGTGGGAACCTGTTCCTTTCCATACCATTCCTTGCTGCGGATTTTGATCAGGGCCGTCAAAAGACCCTTGGGATTGTAGCCGGACCGGGTCAGAAAATCCACGCCTCTTTGATCCGCCTGCATTTCATCTTCCCGGCTGTGGGCCAGAACGAATGACTGAGCTGCCGCCATGGTACCGACTATCGCGGCGCTTGACGCGGCGCCGCCGGCGCCGGCCGCTCCCAGTAAAACACCGGCGGCGACGCCGGCCAGGGTGCCGATGCCGATTTTTTTGGATTGCTCGATTTGCTTGGATATGTGCCGGCAGACAACGTGGGAAATTTCATGCCCCAGTATACCGGCGATTTCATCTTCGTTTTCGAGCGCCTCAAGCAGTCCGCTGTATATGAAAATCTGACCGCCGGGGCCCGCAAAGGCATTATAGACGTTTTCCTTGATGACATAAAAATGGTAATTAAAGGGCTGCGGGGGTACAACTTTCAGGATCTTGTCTCCGATCTGATTGATATAATCGGAAATAATCGGATCGTTAATAATTTCGAATTGCTCTCTGACCTGGGCCATGAATTCCTGGGACTGTTTTTCTTCTTCCTGGATGGTGATGCCCCCTGCGATTTTTGGAAAAACCACCAGCACTACCGCCAGCCAGACCCGGAGAATGTTTTTCGTGTTCATTTTATGAAAAGTCCTCCTTGATGCGCTTAAAACATATCTTACCATGTCGGTTGGACTTTTCAAATACCAAATTTTGTGATACCGTTTGCAATATGGCAACCACAATATGTATCGCGAATCAGAAAGGCGGGGTAGGAAAAACAACCACCGCGATCAATCTGTCCGCGGCCCTGGCCGTATCCCGGAAAAATATCCTTCTTGTGGATTGCGATCCTCAGGGCAACGCCACGACCGGCGTCGGGATAGACAAGGCAGCGCTCGAACGGACCCTGTATCACGGAATGATCGGTCAGGCATCCGCGGAAACCCTTGTTCAGGACAGCGGGATTGATTTTCTGAAAGTGATTCCCGCCCGCGTGGAACTGATCGGTTTTGAAGTCGAAATGATATCCAGCGTTAATCGGGAAAACATCCTCAGGGAATTTCTGTCCGGATTGACCTCGGCGTATGACTACATTATTCTGGACTGTCCGCCGTCGCTCAGCTTGCTGACCGTCAATGCCATGACTGCCGCCGATTCCATGCTGATTCCCCTGCAGTGCGAGTTTTATGCGCTGGAAGGTCTGGGGCAGCTCCTTCAGACCATGAAGCGGATCAAGCGGGGGCTCAATCCCCATCTCAAGCTCGGCGGGATTCTTCTGACCATGTTTGACAAACGCACCAATCTTTCGGGTCAGGTTGCCGATGAAGCCAGAAAATATTTCAAGAACCTGGTCTTTAATACCGTCATTCCGCGTAATGTCCGGCTCGGAGAGGCGCCGAGCTTCGGAAAACCCATCCTGCAGTACGACGCCGTGTCGGCGGGGGCAGTCAGCTATATGGATCTGGCCAGGGAAATCATCGACCGGTCATCCGTCTCAATCCAGTAAACCTGAATCGATACTTTACGCATGGGGGGGCATGACAACGGAACAACTCCAAAATGAGGGCGGATCCTTGAGACGAAAGAAGCCGGCGCTGGGAAGGGGCATTGAAGCCTTGATCCCGGACATCGATCCGGCGCAGGGCAGCGATGCCTCCGGAGAGTATTTTACCTGCGATGTCCGCCTGATCCGCCCCAATCCGTTCCAGCCCCGCATCCGTTTTTCCCGGGAAGAGCTCGAAGAGCTGAGCCGCTCCATTCTGGAGCAGGGGATTCTTCAGCCCCTGATGGTGCGAAAGGCGGAAACCGGTTACGAGCTGATTGCCGGCGAAAGACGCCTTCGGGCCGCCAGAATGGCGGGCTTGAGCGAGGTGCCGGTTGTCGTCAAGAATGTTTCCGATGGCCAGCTCCTGGAGATCTCGATCATCGAGAACATCCAGCGCGAGGATCTCAATGCCCTGGAGGAAGCCGAGGCTTACAACCGGTTGATGGATGAATTCCATCTGACGCAGGAAGAGGTTGCGGTCCGGGTGGGGAAAAGCCGGCCGGCCATTGCCAATTTCCTGCGGCTTCGCCAGCTTCCGGAGCCGATCAAGGCCAGCCTGATGGATGGGGCTTTGACTACGGGGCATGCCCGCGCCATTCTGGGCGCGGATTCCCCGGCCCAGCAGCTTGCCGCCTGGAAAGCCGTTATCGCCAAAGGCCTTTCCGTCCGGGAAACCGAAGCCCTGGTGAAACGCCTCAAAAATCAGAAAACCGAAGATCGCAATCCGCCCGCCAAATCCTTTGATGTCTATCTTGGCGGCCTTGCCAATGACCTGTCGCAGGATTTTGGAACACGCGTCAGGATCAAACGCAAGGGCCGAAAGGGCCGGGTCGAGTTGGAATTTTACAGTGATGACGATCTGGACCGGTTGATCGCTCTCTTGAAACGCACCTGAAAGCTGCCGGATGACTATCCACATCATTATCGACGGGTACAACCTGATCCGTCAGTCCGGATATCTCACGGAACTTGAGAGCCGGAGCATCGAGGCGGGCAGGGATGCGCTGGTGGCGCTGCTGGCGGCATACCGAAGGGTCAAGCGCCACAACATCACCGTTGTCTTTGACGGCTCCGGCGCTCCTTGCGGCTTCCCGTCCAGGGATCGCGTTCAGGGCGTCGGCATTGTTTTTTCAAGATGCGGCGAGCTGGCCGATGCGGTCATCAAGAGAATGGCGGCAATGGAAAAGGAAAAGGCCATTGTGGTCTCTTCGGATATGGACATTATCCGGCATTCGGCCGCATTCGGGTGCGCGACACTCAGCTCGCCGGTATTCGAACAGAAATTGTTGATGGCGGCTTCCGCGAATTCAGAGGATCCGGACAGTGATTCAGACGGCGGCTGGATTCCGACAACCCGGAAAAAAGGTCCTTCCCGGCGGCTTTCCAAACGCATGCGACAGAATCTGATAAAAACCGGCAAGCTGTAATGAATGCGGCAAAGCGGTTCGGGGCTTTTTATGGAAAATCATGGGAGTTGAAATGAAACGAATCTGCGTCATTGATGGTCAGGGCGGCGGTATCGGCAGTGCGGTGATCAAGAAGCTTAAAGATGTTTTTGAAGAGACCGTTGAAATCATCGCCCTGGGCACCAATGCCATTGCAACATCACAGATGCTGAAAGCCAGAGCCAACCGGGGGGCCACCGGTGAGAACGCCATTGTCCGGACAACGCAAAGGGTGGATGTGATCATCGGCCCGCTCAGCATTGTCCTTGCGCATGCCATGATGGGCGAAGTGACGCCGAGAATCGCCGAAGCCATTTCCGGCAGTCCTGCCCGAAAAATACTGATACCGCTATTCCAGGAAAATGTCGAAATCGCCGGATTGAGTCCGATTCCGCTGCCGCGGCTGATTGATGCCCTGATTCAGCAGAATCTTTCCGGCCCGTCAAATCAAGCACCCGAAGCGTCAAACCCCTAACCATAAGGATGGCACCATGTGCGAAGCCAATGCATATCTGATAGAAGGAGAAGAACCCCGTTTGGTCATGGAAGCAGTGGACATTGTTGAGCCCGAGGAAGACGGAATCCGTCTGATCAGTATTTTCGGTGACCAGAAATTTCTAAAAGCCCGGATCTATTCATTGTCGCTGGTGGATCACAAGATCTTTCTCAAATAAACCATTAAAGCCGCGGGCCGGAATGTCCAAAAAGCCCCGGGAGTCCCCGCGACCCCCGGCTTTAACGCAGGCTTTCCGGCATCGGATGCATTCATGAAAATCATCATCGCCAAGACCGCCGGCTTTTGCATGGGGGTGCGCCGGGCCGTTGAAATGGCGCTGGATGCTCCGGGCAATTGCCGCGGCCCCATCTTCACGCATGGCCCCCTGATCCATAATCCCCAGGTGCTTGACCTTCTGGAGGAAAAAGGCATCCACATCATCCGGAACATCCCCGATGCCGGAGAGGGAACCGTGCTGATTCGCGCTCACGGGGTGCCGCCCGCCGTTAAAAAGGACCTCGGGAAGGCCGGCTTTTCGGTCATCGACGCGACCTGCCCCAGAGTGATCAAGGTTCAGGCGATTATCCGGAAACATGCCATGCAGGGGTTCGCATCCATCATCATCGGCGACCGGGACCATCCAGAGGTTGCGGGGCTGATGGGGTATGCCGAAGGTTTGGGCTGTATCGCCGGAAGCATTGAAGAACTTGAAGCGCTTCCCGCCTTTGACAAGGCCATTATCGTTGCCCAGACGACGCTGAATACCCGTTTGTTTGAATCCGTCAAAAATTGGGCCAAGGCCCGTCACCCGCATTACCAATGCTTTGATACCATCTGCGATTCAACGGCGCAGCGCCAGGCCGAAGTTCAGGAAATGGCGGCCAGGGTGGATGCCTTGATCGTTGTCGGGGGCAAGAACAGCGGCAATACCCAGCGGCTTGCCGAAGTTGCCGGCCAGTCCGGGATCGCCACCTGCCACATCGAAACCGAATCCGATCTGGACGTTGCGGCCCTGTCGGGCGCCGGAACCATCGGCATTACCGCCGGCGCATCAACCCCCAACTGGATCATCAACCGGGTGGTCCGGGCCGTGGAAAGACTGCCGTACACGAACAGCGCCGGAATCCGGAAAATCGTTTTTTCCATTCAGCAGGCCCTGCTGCTGACCAATGTTTTCGTCGCAGCGGGCGCGGGTTGCCTGAGCTATGCCTGCGCGGTGCTGATGGGGATATCCAATTTTCTGCCCCAGGTTGCAATCGCCATGCTCTACGTGCTGTCGATGCATACCCTGAACAATCTGACAGGTCTTAAGGCGGACCGCTATAATGATCCGGAGCGGGAAGCGTTTTACCGCAGGCACAAGCCGTTTCTGATTTGTCTTGCCCTGTTTTCCGGGGCCGCCGGACTGCTGATCGCCTGCACCCGCGGCGTCACCACATTTCTGGTGCTTCTGGTCATGAGTATTCTGGGTCTTTCCTATAACATCAAGCTGAACCCCGGGGCGCTTTCGACCG
This sequence comes from Desulfobacteraceae bacterium, assembly GCA_037442625.1. Classification (GTDB taxonomy): domain Bacteria; phylum Desulfobacterota; class Desulfobacteria; order Desulfobacterales; family Desulfatirhabdiaceae; genus RAAP-1. Next base: position 3,563 of record JBBIPX010000129.1, on the reverse strand, counting down.
CGAAATATGCCAGGATCAGGGATATTCCCGGCTCCAAGACCATTTTGATCGCGGCTGCATGGGGGGTGGTGACATCGGTTCTGCCGGCCGTCTCCGCCGGCAATCCATTTCACCTGAAAACAGCGCTGGTGTTTTTCTGGGCCACGGGGCTGGCATTTGCCCGAACGGCTTTTTTCGACATTCTGGATATGCAGGGGGACCGGATTGTCGGCAAGGAAACCATTCCCATTCTTCTGGGAGAAAAAAAATCCATCCGGATGCTTAAAGCGGTTCTGGGGATCTGGGCGGTTCTGATTATCGCTTCAAGCCTTGCGGGAATCATTCCCGCCCTGGGGATCGGGCTTTCCGTCTGTCCACTGGCCATGCTGACGCTGATCAGCATGCATGAAAGCGGCTTCATGCTTCCAGGGATCCGGCTGGAATTTCTGGTTGAATCCCATTTCCTATTGGCCGGTATGGTCACCCTTCTCTACATGGCGCTCTTCCCGCAATAGATGCCGGCAAAGCAGGGCCGGTTGCCTTGACAGTCTGATGCATGCGCTTTACATTTGGCCGAGATCGGAATCCGAAAAATTTGAGGGTAACTTTTCTCCGTTATTCTATCAGGAGGTGGTCGTATGTCTTATTTCAGATGGGATCCGTGGAAACGTATCTGGTTTATTCAAAATCGCATCGATCGGATGATTGCCGATCCGCCGTCCGACCCCGGCCCGGAGGATGAAATCGCCAGATGCGAATGGAAACCGGCGGTGGATATCCTTGACACAGCGGCGGGTGTCATCATCCGGGCTGACCTTCCGGGCGTCAAAAAGGAAAATGTGAGTGTTGAGATCAAGGACAATCTGATGACGTTGAAGGGAGAACGAACCGCCGATACCCCTGCTGAAACTGAAAAATGCTACCGGAGGGAAAGATGCATCGGGTCATTTTTCAGGGCGTTCACTCTGCCGGATCGCATCCGCGCCGATAATATCCGCGCGGTTCTAAAGAACGGGGTTCTGGAAATTCATTTCCCCAAACCGGAAGAAGAAAAACCCCGGCAGATTCCTGTCCAGGTCGGGTGATGGATTCGGGATTGTCCGTGACCGCACTTGATCCGGATTCCAAAGCCTTATCCGTTCTTAGAAAGCGCCTTCTGGCCTGGTATGCGGACAATCACAGAGATCTGCCGTGGCGAAAGTCCCCTGAGCCCTATCCGATCTGGGTTTCCGAAGTCATGCTTCAGCAAACTCAGGTCAAGACAGTGATCGCTTATCACGACCGCTTTTTGAAACGATTCCCGACGATTGCCTCCCTTGCCCGCGCGGATCAGCAGGACGTGCTCAAACTCTGGGAGGGCCTGGGATATTACAGCCGGGCCCGGAATTTTCATAAAGCCGCCAAACAGGTATCTTCCCTGCATGTCGGCCGGATTCCCGCCGAATGGCATGCCTTCAGACAGCTTCCGGGGGTGGGGGATTATATCGCGTCTGCGGTTCTCAGCATTGCGTTTAATCAGCCGTTTGCGGTCGTGGACGGCAATGTCAAGCGGGTGATTTCCAGGCTCTTTGCCATGGATACGCCGGTAAATGGTTCAGGCGCCCATGACGGATTTCTGGAACCGGCAACTGCCCTGCTGGATCCGGGTGCGCCCGGAAACTTCAATCAGGCCATGATGGAACTCGGTGCCCTGATCTGCAAGCCTGCAAAACCCGCATGCTCCCTGTGTCCGCTAAGTTCGTTCTGTGCGGCATTCGCCTTGCTTCAGGTCGATATCTATCCCAAACGCGTAAAGAAGCCGCCGGTTCCGCTCTATCCGGTTGTGGCCGGCGTTGTTTACCATAAGGGGCGAATGCTCATCACGCAAAGAAAGCCGGATGGCCTCCTTGGCGGATTATGGGAATTTCCCGGCGGAAAGATTCTGCGGGGAGAAAGCCCCGCCGATGCCTGCGTGCGGGAAATCCGGGAAGAAACCGGGCTTTCGGCAAGGATCGTATCGCATCTTTGCCAGGTGAAACATGCCTACACCCATTTCAAGATTCAAATGCAGGTGTTTATCTGCCATGCCCTTTCCGGGGCGGTTCGGCTGAACGGCCCAGTTGATTTTCGCTGGATTACCCCGGCGGATATGGATCAGTACCCGTTTCCCGGCGCCAATCATAAATTTATGGGACTGCTTAAGGATTCAGGCGGTCCGGATAAGAACTCAGGAAAAAAGACATGAATGTCAGAGCCGCCAGTTTTGAACAAGGACCCATCCGGCCCCCCAATGAGGCCCGCAGCCTGCTGCTTCGCCTGACCCGCAACTGCCCCTGGAATCAGTGCCTGTTCTGTCCGGTGTACAAGGGCCGGAAATTCTCCCTGCGAACCGTTGACGAAATCAAGCAGGACATTCAGACTGCGCGAAACATCGCGGATGATATCCGGGATCTGTCCCACGAACTGGGCGGAAACGGCGCCGTGAATGATGCCGTGATTTCCCATATTTCGGGGGGCTCGGGCTACAGCCAGTGCTATCGGGGAATGGCGGTCTGGATGTATTACGGCACGAACGCCTGTTTTTTGCAGGATGCCGACAACTTGATCATGAAAACCGATGACCTGGTGGCGGTTCTGACCTTTCTGAGGGAGAAATTCCCGGAGATCAGCCGGGTGACGACCTATTCCAGATCCAAAACCGTTTCCAGGAAATCTCCGGAATCGCTGAAGCGCATCCGTCAAGCCGGGCTGAACCGAATTCACATCGGGCTGGAAACCGGTTATGACCCGCTTCTGAAATTCATGAAAAAAGGGGTGAGCGCCGCCGTTCACATCGAGGCCGGCCAAAAACTCATCGAAGCCGGCATGGAAGTGTCCGAATATGTCATGCCGGGGCTCGGCGGGCAGGCCATGTGGCGGGAGCACGCGATCGAGACGGCCCGCGTGCTCAACCGGATCAATCCGCATTTTATCCGCCTGAGAAGCCTTCGGGTGCCGGACCGGATTCCGCTTTATGAACACCTCAAAAACGGCGGTTTTGCAATGCAGACCGATGACGCCCTGGCAGAGGAAATCCGGGTCTTTATCGAAACCCTGGACGGGATTACCAGCACGGTGTCGAGCGACCACATCATGAACCTGCTCGAGGAGGTTTCCGGAAAACTGCCCGAGGATAAACCGGCCATGCTGCAGGTGATCCGGTCCTATCAGGAACTTCCCGAAAAAGAGCGGCTCATTTTCCGGCTGGGCAGAAGGGGCGGCGTTTATCGCTCCATCGCGGATTTCAGGCGCGATGCCGCAACGCACCAGAAAATCAGTCAATTGATCCGGGAAATCGAAGCTTCCGAAGGCGCGCCGGGTGTGGAGCGGTATATTACTGAAATGGTGGATCGCTACATCTGATCGGGTCTATCCCTTCCAGCGCATTGCCAATGAATCCAGGGTGATATTCGCCGCAATCTCGTCGTGAGGAATCAGCAGATAGCGCCACGGCTTCCCGTCATATCTCTCCGAATGGCCGGTTGCGTTGGCGCACCATTTCCTGGCAGCCTCTTTTTTGGCGATAACCGCTGAGTCGTCCATCTGATTTTTTGCCTTGGGTTCAA
>JBBIPX010000128.1:0-10339 GCA_037442625.1 Desulfobacteraceae bacterium | reverse complement strand
ATGCAAGTATGGTTGAATATGGTTACGATGATAACTGTAATTTTGGCAGACTCGTGATGCTCTCAATCAACATATAACCCTTTGTTCAGATAACCCCATTCTCGGTGGCGTAATTAATACCACCCGTAATTTCGCCTAACCACAACATGTAACGGGACATGTAATTAGCATCATTCCAAGAACTGGTCGAGATTTTTTATAGTCATGACCCGTTATCAAACTCGCTGCTCTCTCATCATATCTGCAGGGCTTTGCCCGAAGTAGCGCTTGAATTCGCGACTGAACTGCGAGGAGCTTTCATACCCCACCTTGTCGGCCGCGATGTAGGCTTTCATGCTTTCCTGTACCATTAAATCCTTTGCCCTGGTCAGTCTGACTTTTTTCAGATACTGCATCGGAGAATCCGACGTGATCTCTTTAAACGCCCTATGAAACGCTGAAGCACTCATGCGGGCGGTATTGGCCAATTTTTCCACATCGAGTTTCTCGGCATAGTTTCTTTGCATAATCTTCAATGCACGGGCCACCTGGGGAAAAGTGCCGCTATGCATTGCCAGTGAATAGAGCACCGGTGCCTGAGTTCCGCAAAGTGCCCGGTACAGAATTTCCCGTACCAGGCCGGGACCCAGGATTTGGGATTCCGCCTCTGACTGAAGGCTCTTGATCAGCCTGTTCGTTGCACTGGCCATGTCCTCGGCCATGACGGCCGGGCCGATCCCGCGAGGCAAGCCATTTTCACCGGCATGGCCGATCTCTGCCTGAATCTCCAACCGTCCGATCAGGTCATGTAACTGGGTCATGTCGACATCGATGTAAAGGCCGAGCAAGGGTTCCTCCGGGCTTGCAAAGGTTTCGCATTCGAACGGCATGGTTACCGAGGTCACCAGGTAATTATTGGCGTCATATTGAAACATAAGGCCACCCAAGTAGCCGATCTTGCGGCCCTGGGCAATGATGCAAATACCTGGATCATATACAATCGGTTTTCGGGGGATAGGGTGTGTTGATTTAAAAAACCGCACCCCTTCGAGCCGCGATTCAGTGGATCCGCCATCGGTCAACGAAAAACTTTCCAGTAATTCAACCATTTCTGACATACATCGTCCTCCTTTTTGGTAGTTCAGCTTTAGACATTAATTATAAAGATAAAATAACTAAAAATAAAGAACGTAGCAGAAATAGGCAAGGTTTAAAGAGGATCAGGTATTCAAGACCGACCTGCCATCCATTATTATCCGATAAAAAGTCAAGAAGCCGGACCGAAGAGGTCATTGATGAAAGTCGGATTTCATCATTCCGGGAACTTTCAATCGGCGGTGCAATACCATCGATTGAGAAAACCTACAGGAGGAAAATAGATGCAACAACGGAAATTAGGAAACAGTGGCCTGGAAGTGTCAGCCATCGGTTATGGTGCCATGGGATTGAGCCATGGTTACGGCCCAGCGACAGACAGACAGAAGGCTATTTGGATCGTGAGGGCGGCAGCGGAAAAAGGGGTGACGATCTCCGAGGGAAAAGTGAAACATTTCAACCGGGTTCGGAACCTGGCAATCCGTGCGCGTGCCGGATGTCCGCTCGGTGGGGATATCCTTGCCCCGGATTCCGGCGGCACTGGACGGTTTTTCCATTATCCAGATTACGGATATTCATATCGGACCTTTCCTCAAAGGGGAATGGCTGCGGCGTGCCTTCGGAAATCACCCGAATTGTCCTGCGTGCACCGGACAAGCGACCGCAGTTTTAGACAACCTTTTTTGCATCCAAATCGCTATAAACAAGCACATAAGCAGTAATAGGCAATTTATTGAGAGGATCGGACATTCACAATCAACCTGGCAGCCATTAGTATTTATCATAGTAATCTACAACTCAAGGAGGATCCCATGAATTTCGAATTTTATAATCCCACCCAACTGATCTTTGGTGCCGGAACACTATCCCAACTCGGCGAAGTGGTGCGCAAGCATGGTAAAAAGGCCCTGATTGTCACCGGCGGCGGCAGCGTCAAACGCAGCGGCGTGTTCGACCGCGCGGTGGCAAGCCTGAAGGCTGCCGGTGTTGCCGTGGCCGAATGCCCCGGCATTGAACCCAACCCGAGAATTACCTCCGTGGCCCGCGGCACGGACATCGGCCGCAAGGAGGGATGCGATGTGGTTATCGCCATTGGCGGCGGCAGCACCATGGACGCATCCAAGGTGATCGCGGCGGCGACCCTCTATGACGGCGACCCGTGGGACCTGATCGGGCATGGCCAGGACAACTGGGTGATCCCGACGTTCGCCCTTCCCGTCATCACCGTGCCGACGCTGGCCGCCACCGGTTCGGAAATGAACAAGGGCGCGGTCATCAGCAATGACGAGTCGAAGGTCAAATCGTTCGTGCAGGCCGACTGCCTCTTTCCCAAAGTCGCTCTGGTGGATCCGGAACTTACCCTGACCGTGCCGAAGGACCAGACCGCCTACGGCGTCTGCGACATCATCACCCACGTGACCGAAGGGTATTTCTCCGGCATCGACGGCACCCCCATTCAGGATCGTTTCGCCGAAGGCGTGATCATTAACGCCATCGAGTGGGGCAAAAAGGCTGTCGCCGACGGGAGCGACATCGAAGCGCGCACCCAGGTGCAGTGGGCTTCGATAGTCGCCCTGAATGGCTGGGTACAGGCCGGCGTCGGGATGGTTCCCCCGGTTCACATGATCGAGCACGCGCTCTCCGCCCACCACGACATCACGCATGGCGCGGGGTTGGCGGTGCTTAACCCGGCCTATATGCGCTTTGCAGCCATGTCCCGTCCCGAGCGCTTCGCGCAGTTTGCCCGGCGCATCTTCGGTTTGTCGGCGACGGATAAAAATGACCTGAGCCTGGCCATGGCAGGTATTGAAAAGTTTGAAGACTTCCTGCGCTCCATCGGCTGTCCCACGCGCCTTTCGGAGCTCGGCATCGGCGATGCGTTGTTCTCGCAATATGCCGAGGATGCGGTGCTCGTCGTGCACGACGAGAATGGCAATCTTCCCGGCCGTCCGCCCCTGAGCAAGGCGGATATCGTCACAGTGCTGAAGTCGGCCCTGTAAGTCGAGAAAGAGATGCCTCACACCCTTGGCGCGCAATGTGCGGTGACCACGGGGAGAGGCATCATGAAAAAACGAAATATAGAAAATCAACGCGTAAGGAAACATGACCCATGGAAATCAAGCGAAATGGAACACAACCATCAATGCAGGGCCCCGCCGAGTGGTTTGCCGGCACCGTGTAAGTATCATCAAGAACACGCTTGCCAGAGAAGTCAGGATTTCTAATGCCAGTATCACATAATCAAAAAACACACGCGGATACCGGCGCTTCGCTGGCGGTGTCCCCCGGTTGGTACGCCTTGGCCCATGGGCTGGGTTATCGGGGTTGCCGGGATCGGAAGTCTTTTTCCATGCGCCTGCTCACTGCGGTGCGGTCCAGTAAAACGGGAAATTTCTGACGGGCCTTTTTATTGCGGTATTCGCCATGGTGATCGTTTCAGATGCAAATGCAGGGAACAACAGCGAACCAAACGCCAGAGAAAAAACGATGGTCCCCATTTTTGCCTTCACCGCAAGCGGTAATATTACGGAATTGAAAACAGCCTTGAACGACGGGCTGGATGCCGGTCTGACCATCAACCAGGGCGTCAAGGTGATCCGCTCTGGATTCGAAAAAGGCCTGGCAACCTGGCTGGAACCTGTAGCGGACGAAGCTTACAACAAATTGAAGTAAGGAGTTGTTCCCATGTCCATCAGTGAAACAGCACGGAAAAATCACGATGAGCTTTTCCCGAATCACAAATCAACCCTCAAGGTCACCGATCCCGAACTCATCGAAGTGTTCGACAATTTCGCCTTTGATGAGGTGCTGTCTTACGGGAAACTGGATACAAAAACACGGCTGATGGTGATCCTGGCATCACTCATTGCCCAGCAGACATTGAGCGAATACAAGGTTATGCTGGGCGGTGCCCTGAACGTCGGGGTCACTCCGGTTGAAGTCAAGGAGATTGTGTATCAGTCCGTCCCTTATGTGGGCATAGCCAAGGCCTTTGATTTCATCCTTGCCACAAACGGGATTCTGGAAAGCCGCGGCGTAAAACTGCCCCTCGAAGGCCAGTCCACCACCACGCCTGAAACACGGTTTGAAAAGGGATATGCCCTGTCAAAGTCGATTTTCGGCCGTGTGATCGATGAAATGGTGGAGCAGTCCCCCGAGAACCAGCTCCATATCCAGAAATACCTCTCAAGTAACTGTTTCGGGGATTATTACACCCGGACAGGGCTTGACATGAAAACAAGAGAGCTTCTGACCTTCTCCATGCTTTTGTCCCTGGGCGGATGCGAGGCCCAGCTCAAAGGCCATATCCAGGGGAATGTAAATGTGGGCAACGACAAGGTAACATTGCTCAGCGTTGTTACCCAGGTGCTGCCGTATATTGGTTACCCCAGGACCTTGAATGCCGTCCGTTGCCTGAATGAGGTCATCCCGGAAGCAGAAAACCCTGACAATCAACAAGGAGAATGGCTATGTCTGAACGTGTGTGGTTAATTACTGGCGTGAGCAGCGGTTTTGCCTCATATGCGCGCCGCAGGGCGTGGCCGCATCATCCAACTGTCCACTTACGGCGGGCAGGTCGCATTCCCCGGTAACTCGATGTACCACGCCACAAAGTGGGGTATTGAGGGATTTGTGGAATCGGTCGCCCAGGAAGTTGCCCCCTTCGGAATCGGGATGACGCTCGTGGAACCCGGTGGTGCACGCACGGAATTCCGTTACGGCTCCGCCCAGGTTGCCGACTTTTTGCCGGCCTACGAGAACAACCCTGCGCATGCTTTTCTGGCAATGCTTGATCCGGCCAACGGTCTCGCCCCGGGTGATCCGGTCCGGATGGCTGCCCGTATTATCGAAAGCGTCGACGTCGAACCGGCGCCGATGCGCATGGTGCTTGGCTTAGCTGCATTGGAAAGCACCCTGAGGGTGCTGCGCAAACGCATCTCCGACTTCGAAGCACAGGCGGAACTTGCCGCCTCGACGGACTTTCCAACCGGAGAGTAAGTTCGGGCTCAAGACAGTGAGAGTGATATCAAAAAGCTTTGCTCAGATGCCAATGTGTTGAATGGGCTCCCGATCAGAGGTGGAAGCGTTCAGGGGGCGGAAAGCGACATCGCGGTCTGGCTCAGGAAATTGGGTCAAATCGAGTAACAGCTTCGAAGATCACACTGCAAGGCGCGCGCCTTCCTGACAGCTCACCGGCAATGACCGGGCGCTGAATGTTATAATCAAGCGAGAAAACATGACAGACATTTCGCACAAGCATACACCCGAACAGAAATACGAAGTCACGCCGCTGGAGCTGTTCTTCGACCTCGTGTTTGCGTTCGCGCTGTCGCAGCTCTCCCCGCATCTGGCAACCCACTTGTCCTGGCGCAGTGCGGCCGAAACGGTGGTGATGCTGCCGGGCGGAGGACCGATTCTCTTCCTGGCTGCCCGGGGGTGGTATCTGTGGGCAGTACCAATGGTTCGGTCTCAACTGCATTTGATCGGTGGGGTTGTACTGCTGTTTGTTGGCCTTGCCACGCAGACTGCTCCGCCTTATGTTGTGCATTGCTTCTTGTCGGTGTCGGCGTTTCGACGCTCGCGATACTTGACCGATAGTGACACTGGATATACCGCTTTGTGATTGATATGTCGTCCCTGAAGGACAAACCTTTCACGGAGATCACGCTTATGTGTTTTACCAGATTCCGGCAAAGGCCCGTAAATTTCCTCTCGTGCTCTGGCTCGGATCTGAACAATCTCGATGTTGCAGATCGTATGTCCGAATTTTTAAAGAAAAAAGGGTTGGATTGACCATTAAACTTGGCCGAAGGTGTATTGAAAAAGGAGGATAAACAATGTTAAAACGCAAATTGGGAAAAAGCGGCCTGGAAGTTTCGGCTCTCGGGCTTGGCTGCATGGGAATGAGCTTTGGCTACGGTCCGGCTGGAGACAAACAGGAGATGATCTCACTGATTCGGTCGGCAGTCGAACGCGGCGTCACTTTCTTTGACACCGCCGAGGTCTACGGCCCGTTCACGAATGAAGTGCTCGTGGGAGAAGCCCTCGCGCCCTTTCGTGGGCAAGTGGCGATAGCCACCAAGTTCGGGATCAAGATCGATCCCACCGGGCAGCAATCTATGGATAGCCGGCCCGAGAACATCAGGCGGAGCGCAGAGGGCTCGCTCAAGCGGCTCGGCGTCGAGGCTATCGACCTCTACTATCAACACCGGGTTGACCCGGAGGTGCCGATCGAAGACGTTGCTGGAGCGGTGAAGGACCTGATTCAGGAAGGCAAGGTGAAGCACTTCGGTCTTTCTGAACCAGGAGTGCAGACAATCCGCCGCGCACACGCAGTCCAGCCGGTCACTGCCATCCAGAGCGAATACTCGTTATGGTGGAGATGCCCTGAAGAGGAACTGCTGCCGACGCTGGAGGAACTCGGAATCGGGCTCGTTCCATACAGTCCACTTGGTAAAGGATTCCTCACGGGAAAAATAGACGAGAAGACGACGTTCGATAAGTCCGATTTCCGCAATATCGTACCTCGCTTTACACCTGAGGCACTGAAAGCAAATCAAGCCTTGGTTGATCTTCTGCGCATGACCGCAGACCGGAAAAAAGCAACACCCGCTCAGATAGCGCTTGCCTGGCTGCTGGCCCAGAAGCCATGGATAGTGCCGATCCCTGGCACCACAAAGCTTTCTCGCCTGGACGAGAACATCGGAGCCGTTACCGTCGAACTGACATCCGAGGATCTGCATGAGATCGACAGCGCAGCCTCAAAGATCACGATCCATGGCGCCCGGTACCCCGAAGCCCTGGAAAAAAAGACCGGTCTATGACCGGAGAGGAGGTGGTTCATGCCTGAATCCATTACGCGTCGGTCGTTCCTCAAAGGGAGCACGGTTCTGGGCGTATCATCGATCCTGGGAGGCAGCGCCCTCGGATGGATGCAGAAGCTTGCGTTTGCCGAAGGCAAAGTCGACATTGCGGCAGTGAAGGGCGATGACTATTTCAATAACACGATCAAGGCCGTGGAAATCCTCGGCGGGATGGGCAAGTTCGTGTCGAAACAATCGAAGGTGGGCCTGCTGATCAATTCTCCGTGGGAGCATCCGGGCAGTTACGTGAGACCGGAGATCACGCTGGCCGTGATCCAGATGTGCCGCGACGCCGGAGCCAAGGAGATCGGCGTCTTCAAGAACCTCGGCAACGCCTACTGGCGGCGAAGCGTGCTCTCCGAAAAGTTCAGTGACGAGGTGAAGCGCATCCGATCTCTGGAAGGCGGGTATACGGAAGTGTCCATCCCGCAAGGCCGGACGCTAAAGAAAGCCGAAATCGCAAAAGGATTGCTGGATTGCGACGTGTTCATCAACATCCCGATCGCAAAAGATCACACCGGGGTACGCTTCACCGGCACCCTGAAGAACATGATGGGCGCAACGTCTTCCGGCACCAACCGGTTTTTTCACCACGGGTCCGGCAGGCTCGGTTATTACGACGATGTTGACTTTCTCTCCCAATGCATCGCCGATGTGAATCTGGTAAGAAAGCCGGATCTGTGTATCTTCGACGGGACGGAAATGATAACGACGAACGGCCCGAACTGGCGGATCTGCTGCAGCGCGAGCCGCTTGCGTTTTCCCGTCCGAAGTACGTTCGCGGACCCCTTGGCGTGATGAACAGCTATATCTTCCACACGGAAAATATCTTTCGCGTTCGCGAGGGATATTACCAGAAGATCGCCGTGCCGAAGGGAAAACGGCTTAACGAAGCCAAAGTTCATGAACTTCTTTTGGGCGCGGATGTATTCATCAACGTTCCGATTTTGAAGCATCACAGTTCATCGACGCTCACGGTCGGCATGAAGAATCTGATGGGTGTGGTATGGGATCGCAGTTACTGGCACCGGAATGATCAGCATCAGTGCATCGCGGATTTCGCATCGTTTCGCAAGCCCACGCTCACCGTCGTTGATGCCTACAACGTGCTGAAGCAGAATGGCCCCCGCGGGGTGACTGCCGGCGATGTCGTTTCGATGAAATCGCTGATCGTCTCAACGGATTTGGTAGCCGCCGACGCTGCCGCTGCGAAACTCTTCGGCGCCGATCCGGGCGACATTCGCCACATTCAGCTCGCGGCAGAGATGAATCTGGGCCGGATCGATCTGGATGCCCTTTCGATCAACCGCATCAAGCTGTGACATCATGGGGCTTCACAGGCTGAAATTGTTTCGCGTGGGCGTGTCGGTATTATTCTTTGCGCTGATCGCGTTTTTGTTTCTTGATTTTCGAAGCATCGCTACGCCATCCGTCACAGAGGGGCTGCTGTACCTGCAGTTTGTTCCCTCGCTGCTGAAGTTCGTAAACGCCGCGGCTGTCGGCGCAGCCGGATTCATCGTAATCGTTGTCGCCACCGTTCTTTTCGGCCGCATCTACTGCTCGAGCGTCTGTCCCCTCGGAACACTCCAGGATGGGATCATCTACTTGGCCCGGAAGAAACAAAAGCGGCGCCGGTTCCAGTTCATCAAACCGCACAATGTCCTCCGGTATTCCATTCTTGCCCTCACGGTTCTGGTTCCGATCGCAGGCAGCGGCTTTCTGCTGAACCTTCTTGATCCGTTCAGCACGTTCGGCCGGATCTTCTCGAACCTGGTCCGCCCCCTTGTCCTCGTTGTGAACAACGCGGCTGCGATCGCGCTCGAGCGGCTGGGCGTGCACACGCTCTACCTTGTCCGGTGGGCGGTGATCGCACCTCTTTCCGCCGGCGTCTCAATGGCGATGCTGATACTGGTCACCTGGCTTGCCGCAACGCGCGGCCGCCTGTACTGCAACACCGTCTGCCCCGTGGGCGCGCTGCTGGGCCTTGTCTCGAAGGTCTCATTTCTTCGAATCGGCATTGATTCGGGCGCCTGCAAGGGATGCAAACTGTGCGAAGGCGTTTGCAAAGCAGGCTGCATCGATAGCGGGAAGAAAACGGTTGATTTCAGCCGCTGCATTGCCTGCTACAATTGCCTGGCGGTTTGTTCGAAAGAAGGCCTGCGGTTTGAAAACAGGTGGAAAAGACGCGTTCTTGCCGCGCAGCCGGATCGCGGGCGGCGGGGTTTCATCCTCAACTCGGGAATTTATCTCTTGGGGCTTGCCGGTTTTACCGAGCAGACGAAGAAAATTATCCAGAGCAAGCCGACGACGATTCCCGTGTGCGTGACAAGTCCGGTCTCACCGCCCGGCTCCGGGAGTGTTATGCATTTTACCGGCACCTGTACGGCGTGCCATCTCTGCGTGAGCGCCTGCCCGTCGCGCGTGCTTGTGCCTTCATTTCTTGAATTCGGTTTCTCCGGAATGATGCAGCCGCGGATGAACTTCCATTCAGGCCACTGCAACTACGACTGCACGATCTGCATGAACATCTGCCCCGCCGGCGCGATTCTGCCGCTGACGGTTGAAAAGAAAAAACTTACACAGATCGGTGTTGCGAAGTTCATCAAAGAGAACTGCGTGGTCTATACGGACAACACGGATTGCGGCGCGTGCTCCGAGCACTGCCCGACCAAAGCGGTGGACATGGTGCCCTATCCGAATCCGGTGAACAAGCGGCTCAAGATCCCGGAAGTGAAGCCGGAATACTGCATCGGCTGCGGAGGATGCGAACACGCCTGCCCGACGAAACCTTACAAAGCCATCTATGTGGACGGCAACCCGGTGCATAAGCTCGCCCAAAAACCGGTGGTAAAGAAAATCGAAGAGAAGCTTGACAACAACGCAGATTTTCCATTTTAATTCCCTTTGTCAGCTTCGCTGCGATTCGTCAAGCTGAAGTACAGTCTCATTTCTGCTCGCTTGCTTTCGCGGTCTCAGCCTGAATACTTGCTGGAATATCATTTTAAACGCAAAATGGAATACGAGGAGGCCTTAAGATGTTCAAAGTGGGTGTTGGTCAAGCCAAGGATATCGACACACTGAAGGCAACCAGGGCCGCAATTGCTCGAAGCCGAATTCATCTTGACGAAATCCAGCCACAGGCAGGACAGGGAAATCGGCTCCCCTTGGCAAAATCCAGATGAATATCCAGACGCTTCTGGTTTATATCAAATTGACACCCCGCAGCCTTCCATGGGGGTGTCAGCATCAACGCAATTTGGATAAGTTCAGTTTCTTTCATGACAGAAAACTAACATGATCTATTCAACATTTCAACCTGGTTACCCACTAGAGACAGCGAGGAGCCTATTTCCTTATATAAAGTGCCGGGCTTGTCCAACCAAACGGATAAGATTGTGGTT
>JBBIPX010000127.1:0-10442 GCA_037442625.1 Desulfobacteraceae bacterium | reverse complement strand
TGCGATGTCAGGCGCATGAAGAAATGACCCATGCCATGAAATTTTTTGATCATATCCACGACAGGGGCGGCAAGGTCGTCCTGTTGAACCTGAACCAGTTGAAAACCGACTGGACTTCCATCACGGAAGTCTGGGCGGACACTTATGCCCACGAGCAGTTCATCACCGGAAAGATCAATGACCTGACCACCATTGCCCGTGAAGAGAAGGATTACACATCGGAACCGATGCTGGCATGGTTTTCAAAAGAGCAATTGGAAGAAGAAGCCACAGCCGGCAAAGTACTGGAGCAGATCAAAATGATCGCAGAGAATCAAAGCGGCGTTCTGATGCTGGATCGGGAGCTCGGGTCGCGGGTCTTTCCACCGGGATCCGCGCTGGATCCCCTTGCCTATTCCGCTGCCACATAGGATAGCTACAGCTCTGACGGCTGATCCGTACAATGTCAGCAACATAAAATAACGCCGTTTCTTTTGATGATGCCCGGACCCGCACGCATTCAGTGATCCTGCCGGTCCGGGTATCGAATGAACTCTCGATTTGAAGCTCAGCCCCGTCCGCCATCTTTATCTTGAAAAACGTCTGTTTTTCCTCTAAAGCTGTTTTTGCAGACAAATTTGGATAATGACAGATTGAACGATAAATCTGGAAATAAAACTCATTCCATGCTCACCAAAAAACAGTTGATGCAGGAAGTGACGGAACTTCGTGAACGCATCACCGATCTGGAAGCCAGGGTTAAGGACTGCAACCAACTGGAAGCATCCCTGCGTGAAAGCGAAGAGCGTTTCCGCTTTATGGCAAAAACGACCGGAGATGTGCTCTACCGGCTCAAATACAGTTCCATGAAATACGATTATATCAGCCCCTCCATTCTGGAACTCACTGGATATGCTCCTGAAGAAATCGACGCCGTCGGATTCTCGAACCTTGTCGTCAAATTTGAAAGCCTTGGCGGGAGCGCCCTTTCAATTCCGGATATTGCAAGGAACCGTCAAGAGCGAAAGACCGGACAATACCTGGCGGATTACCTGATACGGACAAAAAGCGGTGAATCCAAGTGGCTGGGGGATCATTCCTTTCCCTGGCTGGACGAATCCGGCAATTTGATCGGATCGGTCGGCATTCTTAGCGATATCACGGAGCGCAAGCGGGTGGAGGGAGCACTTCGTCAGATGAATGAAGATCTGCATCTTCTTGCCACCCTTGACGGCTTGACAGGCGTGGCCAACCGCCGCAGATTCGATGAGTTCATCAACCGGGAATGGGGGCGCATGCGCCGGGAGCGGATGCCCTTATCCATGATTCTCTGCGATATTGATTACTTCAAGCTCTATAATGACACTTACGGCCATCAGGCCGGGGATGATTGCCTGCGTGCGGTTGCCCAGGCAATTAGAAAAAGTGTGAAGCGTCCCACGGACCTGGTTGCCCGCTATGGCGGAGAAGAGTTTGCCGTGGTCCTGTCCAACACGAACGACAAGGGCGCTGTCATCATCGCAGAAAACATCCGAAAACAGGTTGAGAAACTTTCCGTGACCCATCGCCAGACATCCGGAAGCCGGATCCTTACGATCAGTTGCGGCGTCTCATGCATGATCCCCGATGAGATCAGCACGCCCGACACGCTTATCGCCCTTGCCGATAAAGGGCTTTATGACGCCAAAAATCAAGGGCGCAACCGGGTTGTTCTGAAAAAAGTGCAGTCATAATGCCCCCCCGAAAACCTTGAAGGCGACCCGATACTTATCCATTTTATTAATCAGATGTGTTTTATCCGTATAAAACGGAAGGGTCAACTTGAGCGAAACCATCCGCCACATTGCCTGACTCAGATTCTCCATGCAGATTCTCCGGACCGCCCTTCCGGAATAGTGACTGCGATAAAAAATCAGCTCTGCCCGAAATTTTTTTTCCCAGACATCGGCGGGTAAATTGTCCCGTTCGCTTTTCCCTCCCCAATGGAGGACCACCGCATCCGGAATATATCCGATTACCCACCCCGCCCGTCTCAGCCGCAGACAAAGGTCCTGCTCTTCACCGTACAGAAAAAAATTCGAATCAAAACCGCCGACGTTCTCCATGGCCTCCCGCCTTGCAATCATGCTGGCACCCAAGACCCAGGCAATGTCCCCATTCAGCCCAGCCATCTCTTTTTTGGCATGCTTCTGGCCGGGATACCGGTTTTCGACGGAAGGCTGCGCGGATCCGTCCGGGTTGACCAGGCAGGTTCCGGCAAGCCCGATATCCGGATGCGACTCCATATGGGAAACCATGGCCGGAATCGCCCCCTTTCGGACTTCAGCATCCGGATTCAAGAAATAGAGATATCTACCACGGCTGACGGCAATTGCCTGATTGTTGGCCTTTGCAAATCCCAGGTTTTCGGAGTTGGCAACAAGCATGACCTGCGGAAAGCATTCTCTGACCATTTCCACGCTAAAATCCGAGGAGGCATTATCCACAACGATGATTTCGGCGGCAAACCCTGTATTTTCCCCAAGGGACTTCAGGCAGCGGGCAAGATATTCCCGGGTGTTGTAATTGACGATGATGATGGAAAGCTCGCAGGAATTCAGCATATTTTTCATTTTGTGCGACATCACGGCATTCATTTCGCCGCAATTTTCTGTTATGGCCATAGCATCGGGCTGATGAAGTTAACGAAAATGACGTTTTCATACAGCCGCGCCATATCCGTATCCCGCATCCGAAATGGTTATACCATCGGGTTATTCGATATCGAGTGCTCGTCGCAAGTATTTTAGGAAAGATAGCATCGTGTTTTTTGCTTCCCTGCTGTTTTAAGTGAGCAAGTTGAATTTCTAAAACCCATTAAAGCTACAAAAAACGGATAAGATAAAAATAGCCGAGCTTCAACTTATTTCACAAATTGCTACATGAATTGGATATCACCCTATTTCGGCGTTGACTAATCCAATGGGTACGCCTCCTGCCAGCCGGAATTGTCAGCAATGCCTTTCTGCTGTTTTTTATCAAACAGCAAATCTTCCATGACGAGGTAATCCATTTCCGTCCGCATAAAACATCTGTATGCATCTTGAGGCGTGCAGACTATCGGCTCGCCTCGGACATTAAAGCTGGTATTGACGATAACCCCAAAGCCTGTTTTTTCTTTAAACGCATTGATAAGTCGCCAGTATTTCGCATTGGTTTTTCTACTGACGCTCTGTATTCGGGCAGAATAATCGACATGGGTTATTGCCGGAATATCGGAACGGAGATGATATAATCTTTCATATAATTCAGACTCAGCATAATTATCAGGCAGCGGTTTCCGTCTTTTAGCTCCGACTTCGGCAACCAGCAGCATATACGGCGACGGGCGATCCAGGTCAAAATAATCTTCGATGTCCTCCTCCAGTACCGATGGCGCAAAAGGTCTGAATCCTTCGCGGTATTTGACTTTAAGGTTCAATTTTTTTTGCATTTCAGGATGGCGGGGGTCGCCGAGGATACTGCGATTGCCGAGAGCCCTCGGCCCAAATTCCATTCGCCCCTGAAACCAGCCTACGACATGTCCCTCCGACAGAAGGGCTGCTACGTCCTTACATAGCTGATCAAAAACAGCATACTCGGTGAATGGAGAAGAATAATTTCGGATCATTCGCTTAATGTCGGACGAGGTGTACTGCGGTCCCAGATAAGCGCCCTGCATTGCGTTGCCTCCGGGGGCCGTTTTCCGGTCCTTGTTCCGCCAGATATGCCAAGCGGCATAAGCCGCGCCCAATGCGCCTCCCGCATCACCTGCAGCAGGCTGAATAAAAATATCCTCAAAAATTCCAGACCTAAGCAGTTTACCGTTAGCGACGCAGTTAAGTGCGACGCCTCCAGCCATGGACAGATACTTGCAGCCGGTCATTTTGCTGGCTGTTTTGGCAAGACGAAAAATAATTTCCTCTGTTACCAACTGTATGGCCAAAGCCATATCCATGTATTCCTGTGACAGTTTGGTTTCTTTTTCACGACGCGGAATCCCGAAAAGTTTCTCCCATTCAGGATCGTTGCACATGGTTAAGCCGATGGCATAGTTAAAATAATCCATATTCAGAAGGAATGAACCGTCTTGGCGAATATCAACGATTTTCTCCATAATGGCCATCTGCCACTTTTTCGTCCGTTCTGAATCCGGATTTCCGTAAGGCGCAAGCCCCATCAGTTTGTATTCTCCGCTGTTCACTTTGAATCCGCAATAATAAGTGAAAGCAGAGTAAAGCAGCCCCAGAGAGTGCGGAAAGTCCATCTGAAGAAGAATGCGGATTGCGTTGCCTTTACCGTGACCGATGGTCGTGGTCGCCCATTCTCCGACTCCGTCAACAGTAAGAATGGCGGCTTCTTCAAACGGTGAAGGATAAAAAGAACTGGCAGCGTGAGACAGGTGATGTTCGGGAAATAAAAGCTTGGGTTTGCCCTGTCCGATTTTACCGATCTCGGCCCAAAGCATATCCCGCATGAACAGCTTTTCCTTGATCCATACAGGCATGGCAGACAGGAAACTCTTCAGCCCTTTTGGAGCAAATGCATGATAGGTCTCCAGAAGTCTTTCAAATTTCAAATACGGCTTATCATAAAATGCGATGGCCGTCAGGTCCTCGATTTCTACCCCGCCTTCATTTAAAACATATTTCACGGCATTCGATGGAAAAGAAGGATCATGTTTACTCCTAGTAAAACGTTCTTCCTGAACCGCTGCGACAACATCTCCATCGACTAGAAGAGAGGCGGCACTGTCATGGTAATATGCAGAGATACCTAATATCGTTTCCGCCATGTCATCCCTTTCAAAAAAGCGTGTAAATAAAGGGTGCTATTGCGGAACCACCGGTAAGCATGATAAGTGCGCCGAAAAAAAGAAACGTAAGAATTACGGGCAACAGCCAGAATTTCTTACGAACCATCAAATAACCCCATAAATCTTTGATAAAATCCATTTGCGACCTTCTCTATCTTTCAATAAGGTTTTTCAATATCTTCAGGTTGATAAACGAAATCGAGTGTTTTAAAAACCGAAGCGTCGTCTTTTTTCCATCTTTTTATCTGCATGGAATCGATACCGATAATTTTCCGAAATACGCCAACGGGCGCAACAATCAGATAAAATATAATCGTCAAGACGATCTTGGAAGAAACCGTTCCAAGTATGCGGGATAACCCGAACCAAACGACAGCAAACGGTTTGTATATTTTCGGATAAATCATATTCACGATCAAGAGTGCGATTGCAACGACAATCAACTGATGACGGCGGGTATACATTTCAAGCAGGAGACAGATCAGCACCATCGCCATTCCAGTATCAATGGATTGCTCTTTGGCATTGTTGTTCATTGTGTGATTTTCCTTGAAAATTTAAAGTAAACAATTCATTTCATTAGAATCAAGTTTTTCAATTAAATCGTTGCATCATTACCCGCACCATGACGCGTCAATTCCCGTTGTTTTGTTTCTGGTTTTGACCTTGGTTAATATAAAGCAGATAGATTTTCATCCGCATGCTAACAGGGTGTACAACAATGGCCATTGGGTCAATTTTGTTAAAATCGCAGTTATCCAAATTATTTTTTCAAATATGCCGGACAACTCAAAACAAAAAACACCAACTGATTCATTTAGTTACCTGAAATCACACAGATAATCAACTCCCGGGGTCCGTGGGCGCCGTGAACCATGACCGCCTCGATATCCGCGGTCTTGCTGGGCCCTGAGACCAATGTCATGCAGCAGGTCATGCCTTCCTTTTCAGCATCCAGATCCTTTTTCACAAGGGCATAGCATTCCGCAAGGCTTTCCAGGAGCTGGCCTTCAGTGATCACGGCCACATGAATCGACGGCAGCAGCGAAACCATCCGGGGCTGCCCGGAACGGGCTTTCAGCACCAGACTTGCGGATTCGGCGATACAGTAGTCCGCGGATGTCACGCCAATCAGCGCGGTTTGAGCATGATGGCGAAACAAGCCGGCATCGTCTGGCCCCAGTCCCGGAACATGAACCGGGATGCCCTGTTCTTTCAGCCTGTCCGGCAGGTTCAGGCTGTCGATCAGCGGATGCCGCCAGGCGACCAGGCTTCTATCATCACCCCATTCCGGGGTGCGGTCCCGCGCCAGTTCGGCAATGGCCAATGCCGCATCTTCAAGGGTCGGCACAGGAATCACCTTCAGATTCAAAGGGCCGCCTTCGCGAATCAGCCGGTCCAGCAGCCGTTTTCTATCCTCAGCCGACCGGTTATTGATCCTGTCCAGCAGAGAACCGGTATTATTCCCGTTGTCAAAAAACAGATCGCGAAAATTTCTGTTGTTCGCCACGGGCAGCCCCAGGGCGCCCCGGATTTTCTGTAGAAAAAGCACTCGGTTGAACGTATGATCAAGGTTCATGGGAAAATCCGTTTCATCAGTCCGGCACCGATCTCATAGCGGGCGCGTTTCTGCATCATCCAGGACCAGAACATCCACACCGACTTTTCAAGAAAGCTGTTTCGCCGAACTTGCCAGTACCCGTCCCCGTCGGCCAGCATCGATCTTAATTCCAGAAGCATCCGGGGAATATCGATGTTTACCGGGCATGCGTCCTTGCAGGCCCCGCAAAGGGTTTCCCCCAGAACAAGATCCCTGAATCGGCCGACTCCGGATAAAAGCGGGCTCACCACCGCGCCCACCGGACCGCTGTAGGTTGATCCGTAAGCATGCCCCCCGATTTTGGCGTAGACCGGACAGACATTGAGGCAGGCCCCGCAGCGGATGCAGCAGAGGATTTCCCGGAATCTTTCATCCGCAAGTATCCGGCTGCGGCCATTATCCAGTATTATCAGATAAAAGTGATCCGGACCGTCCTGATGATCGGTCTGCCGGGGTCCGCTGATATGGCTGACATATCCGGCCATATTCTGCCCTGCCGCCCCCCTGGAAAGCAGTCTTAAAAGAACATCGTGATCCGTCAGGGTGGCGGCCACGCGTTCCATTCCCATGATGGCCACGTGAACCCCTGGAAGGGTGGTGGCCATGCGGATATTGCCTTCATTGGACAGAATGGCGATATGACCGGTTTCGGCACAGGCCAGGTTGCAGCCGGTAATGCCCATGTCAGCGGCCAGAAATTTTTCCCGAAGGGCTTTTCTGGCCTCCCGGGTCAGCGTCGGCGGATCATTACAGTAAGGGATGCCCAGTTTTTGGGCAAAAAGGGTTCCGATCTCGCTGCGCGTTTTATGAATGGCAGGTGCAATGATATGGGAAGGATGTTCCTCAGCCAGTTGAATGATATATTCCCCGAGATCCGTTTCAGTCACTTCAATGCCGTCAGCAGCCAGGGCGGGATTCAGACCGATCTCCTCGGTCACCATGGATTTTCCCTTGACCACACGCCGAACCCCGTGCTTTCGGGCGATTTTCCGGCATGCGGCGACAGCGACCGCAGCATCGTCGGCAAAGATCACTTTGCCGCCGTTTTTTTGAACTTGCCCGGCCAGGGTTTCAAGAAGCACATCCAGGTTGTTGATTGCCTGCATACGAAGGTCGTGAGCTTTGAGACGCAGGTCCGGCCCTTCCGGAAGATTTTGGTAGGCCGCGGCCGCCCCCTTTCCCAGTCGATCCTGAAGATTGGCCAGGGCTGTCTGAAGCACGGGATTTGAAATGGCCTTTCTGGCTTCATCAATATACGGTTGCATACATGTATACTTTCATGGTCGCTTTCATGGCATCATGCCCTGATGGCTTTATTAAAAACGCCTCTCTCTTTTCTTCATCCGGCCATCGCCAGAAGCTGGGCGATATGAAGGGTCTTGATACCGGAACCGATGCGGATCAGATGTTTTTGAATCTGCATCAGGCATCCCATGTCGCAGCCCACGACAACATCCGCACCGGATCCGATAACGGCGCGGACCTTGCCAGCCGCCATCGCCGCCGAGATATCCGGATATTTCAGGAAAAAGCTTCCCCCGAAGCCGCAGCACCGGTCGGAGTCCTTCATTTCAACAAGGGTTGCCCCCTTCACGCTCTGGATCAGCCTGCGCGGCTGGGACCGGACAGAAAGGCCCCGAAGAAGATGACAGGAGTCATGATAGGTCACCTTGCCCAAAAATGCGGCGCCGATATCCTCCACATGGAGCACATCGACAAGAAATTCCGTCAGCTCGAAGATGCGCCTTCCCAGGGAAATGGCTTTTGGATAGTATATCGGGTCGTTTTCAAACAGGAGCGGATAATGATGCCTGACCATGTTCACGCACGACCCCGAAGGGCAGACGATGGTTTCAGACTCGCCAAAGATATCGATGAATCTTGCGGCTGCTGACCTTGCCTCTTTCCGATAACCCGCATTAAAGGCCGGCTGCCCGCAGCAGGTCTGATCCGGAGGGCAGACGGTATCAAGCGCCAACCGGCGAAAAATTATTTCCACTGCGTCCTTTACTTCGGGATAGAGGCTGTCGATCAGGCACTGGACAAAAAGGGTAATGGGCCGGCCGTATAAAAGGGTCGCAATGACTGGATCACGGTTTATTGCTGCATCTTTTTCCATGAATTAAATCCAGAGCCCCGTGGTTTTACCGTTTTTCAGGTTGACCAGTCCATCATCACAGATTCTCAAATAAGGGATGGCCGCGCCGGTCAGGGTGACAAGGGTCAGCAAGGGATCGGAAAAAAGAACCCCAAGATTGCCGACGGCCGTCCGTATGGCATCCAGTTGCCGGGCCATCTCCGCAAGGGGGATCTGAGCCATGATGCCCATCACCGGAAGGGCAAGCTCCGCCAGAACCGATTCTCCGCCACAGACCACGGCCCCGCCACGCATTTCCCGAATACGGTTTACGGCAAGCGCCATGTCCGCATCCGATGCCCCCACCACAATGATATCCGAGGAATCCCAGGCAGCGCTTGAGGCAAAGGCCCCGGACTTCATTCCCATTCCCCGTACAAGTCCCACAAAGCGTTTTCCGGGTTCATGAACCCGATCGATTGCCGCCACCTTGATGATGTCCTTTCCGGCATCGGCAAGGATTTCTCCGCCTGCAACCGGCATCTCCATCTGAAGCTCCTGCGTGACAAGCTCTGTTATCAAATCGATGATCCGAACCCGAACAACCGGAACATCTCCAGGGAAGCGAATGGAAAAATCAGCCGGATTCAAGGGCACTGGGACATGAATGCTGGCAAGACTTTGCTTTGAAAATACGTGCCTGCGAGGCAGGACAAGCACCCTTCCGTTTTGAGCCACAATCTTTCCTTTGCTGATCACGATCTCGGGGACAATCGTGCCGGAATCCGGGACAATCAGCATATCGGCGTGCTTTGCCGGCGCAATACCGCCGACAAGTGCCTCCAGATCGAAATGCTCCGCTACGTTCAAGGTGGCCATCTGAATAGCTGCAATAGGGTCGAAGCCGCAGTCAATGGCTTTTTGCACCACATATTCCATGTATCCCTTGCCGATCAGATCCGCAGGCGTCACCCCGTCCGTAACCAGAATCAGGCGCCGGGTATCAACGCCCATATCCTTGATTTTTGATATTTCCGCCAGATCCCGCCTGATGCTGCCTTCCCGGATCATGACATAAAGTCCCAGCCGAAGGCGGGAGAGGACTTCATCCGCGGTAATGGGCTCATGGCAGGAAGATATCCCGGTTGCGGCGTACGCCATGAGCTTTTTGCCGCCGGCCCCCGCAGAATGGCCTTCCAGCAGTTTTCCGCAAGCCAGAACCCTGCCAAACATGGGCAAAAATATATCGGGGTCCTGAACCGCGGCCTGCCAGTAGGACTCCCCCAGACCGACCATGCCTTCCAGAGCCAGCAGATCCGAAAGGACTTCAACCGGCATTCCTTTGGTTTTTCCGCTGATGGAAGCCATGGCCGGCGCTGTGGTGAATACTTTAAGCGGCTGATTTTTGAGCCCGGCCAGAAAATCCTTTACCCCGTCGCTTCCCCCGATCGGAAAGGCTTCCATTGTCTCGGTGATCAGTGTTGTCGTACCGCCTTTCATGGCCGCTGCCAGAAATTCAGCAGGGTCCGAAAGCCAAGCCATGTGGGTATGGCCGTCGATAAAGCCCGGAATTACGGTTTTCCCGGCAGCGTCAATGACCCGTGTCCGGGCTTCATCCACTTTCTTCGGAGGGTCCCCCGCCCAGGCAATCCATTCTCCCTTGATTCCAATAGTGCAGTCATTTTGAATCTCGCCGGAATACACATTGACAATCCTGGCATTAAGGATTGCCAGATCCGCGTCATCCTTGCCGGAAGCCACACGGGTCAAGGCCGCCAAGGGCATATTTTGAAAATATGATGAGGCCGCTGTCATGATCGCACCCCTTTTTCAGTTCCCAGCCGTCTTGCCGCTGTCGTAACAGAAAAGGACTTTTGACATTTATCAGATTTGTCCATTATAATGATTTCCCATGGAATACTTGTTTAAACCGATCGGCGTCATCAACTCCT
>JBBIPX010000126.1:1636-10597 GCA_037442625.1 Desulfobacteraceae bacterium | reverse complement strand
CGCGATTGTATTTTTTCACGTGTCAGTCTTTCGCTTTGCGCCTTTTCATTTCGAATCATATCCACGACATGGCCGACTTCCTGCCGGATCAATTGTTTCTGCCGGTCGGCGGAATCCGTGCGGATTTGCTCCGCCCGGGAATTGAAATCAAGATAAGACCGGATCACATCGATGGTGACAAAAGCCGCACCCGGCCCGATCAGAAAAATGATTCCCCACATTCGAATGAGTTTGATAAGATTGATTTTTTTTCTCATAATCGCTTTGCTGCAAAAGAACGGGCTTGCCTGAGTCATCATTCGGTCCGGATGATTCCTGAGGAAATGCTTGCGTTTCGGGCGCGGTCAATGCCCGATTTTTTCAGCCGGCCACGATCCTGTCGCCGCCCTGATTCTTGGCGGCATACATGGCGACATCGGCGCGTTTCATCAGGGCCATGCCCGATGTTTCCGCTTCCCGCTGGACCACGCCCATGCTCAGCGTCACCCGGCAAAACATGCCGGAGCCGCCGCTTTCATACGGCCACCTGTCGTTAAACATCCGGCGGATCTTCTCACCGGTGGTCATCGCCTGGCCCAGGTTGGTTTCGGGCAGCAGCATGAAGAATTCGTCCCCGCCATATCGAAAGGCCTTGTCCGTCCGGCGCGTGACGGCATTCAGCAGATCTCCGACCCGCCGAAGGACGTTATCCCCTTCCAGATGCCCGAGCCTGTCGTTGCAATCCTTGAATTTGTCCAGGTCAAAACAGATCAGGCTGAGCAAACTGCCGTAGCGGTTGACCCGGTCCATTTCATCGGCCAGGCAGGAATGGAAATGCCGCTGGTTGAAAAGCTTGGTCAATCCGTCGGTAATGGAAAGTTTGTGAAGTTTTTCCTTCAGAGCCTTCTGATCGGTCAGGTCATGGAAAAATCCGACGCTTCCCGCCTCATTGCCGTTGTCATATATCAGGGCCGCCGACAGGCGGATCGGAATGGAATTGTTGTCGCGATCCACAATGACGGTTTCAAACCCCTCGAGTCGGCCGCTGCCGCCGTGGTCTTCGGAATGGATGGCGGCCTTGATCCGGCGGGCATGCTCCCGGCTGCCGTAAATCCGACCGATATCCAGACGGCCGATGACGTCTTCGCGTTTGCGCCGGGTCAAGGCCGCGGCCTTTTCATTGAAAATCACCACCGTGCCGCCGCGGTCCACGCCGATGATTCCATCCGGACAGACGGCGATCAGGTTGTTGACGATGTTATCGATGGCGATGGTAGAGGAAAATGCCTTCCTGATCATGATCCCATATCCTTTATTTTATAAAATGTAACTCCCGCGCGCCGGATATGCGCGAGCACATCCGGGTCGCCGATGTCCTGGAAGATGGAAAGGTCAAACGTATAGGGCAGCAGCAGGTCATCGATTTCATCCATGACTTTGTACAGAACTTTCAGCGTCAAATCCGCACCGCCGCAAAGCGTTAAATCAATGTCCGAACCGTTTCTGTAATCGCCTTTAGCCCGTGAGCCATACAGCACGGCTTTTTCCACTTGCGGAAATCCGGCAAGGACATCGCGGATTTTTTGCACGGTTGCATCTTTAAGGCCGTATTTCATGCGGGTTTTTCCTGTTTCAGGTTAACCAGTGTAAATCGGAGCGCATCAAATTCAAAATAATAGGAATTGAGAATAGCTGCAGCAATCTTTGATGCTGTGATTTCATCGTAGGTATGGGTGGTCAGATTTCGGCTATTTATCATATCCATCCATGCTTCACCATTTTCGATGAGCCCGCTCCTGAAGGCTTCGCGCGTGGCATCTTTCGAGCCGTATAGATGGGGTGCTCCGAGATATTCAAGAAAATCCTTCAGCGTTTTCCATGCCAGTTCATGCGTGTACTCAAAAGCTTGTATCAGCCCCTGCTCTTCAAGCCTGGAGAGGCGGCGCTCTTTAGCCAGGTCCACGGCTTCTTTCAATTGTGAGAAGGCTTTGACAAAATGGTCAAGCCGATGAATCCAACGAATGTCCGGAGTGTTCATCAGACGCCTCCATTGCTGATTCATGAATGTTCGCGAGTGTATCAAATATTTCTGATTTTAAGGCGTTCCGGGATGAAAAGCAAATTCGATTATCTCAGGCGCTTTTTTAGATTCCGTTTGCTTTGACTTCTTGATATGCATTTTCCGCGGCCAGCGGGGAGGCGACAATAAACTCGGCGCCGCCTGCGAGGTTTTTCGCCGTGATGCTGCCGTTCATGCTGCGCTCGATGATCATTTTGGACATGTACAGGCCGATGCCGCTTCCCTTCTCCTTGGATGAAAAATAAGGATCGAATATCCTGTCCAGGACCGCTTCCGGAATGCCGCCGCCGTTGTCGCGCACCGAAACGCACCCTTGTCCGTCCAGCGCGGTAAGTACGATGTCCACCCGGCCTGAAAATGGCCGGTTGCGCGCCAGAATGGCCTCCTTGGCATTGGACAGCAGGTTCAGGAGCACCTGTGAGTATTCATTGGGGAAACCCTCAAGCTTCAGATCCCGCGGCGCATCGATATGGATGGCGATGCCGCTGTTTTGAAAGCTTGAGTCCACCAGAGCGGCCGCTTCCCGGATCTGCTCCCTTGCGGAGAAAATCAATCGCTGCTTGTCCGGACGGAAGAAATTGGAAAAATCGCTGATGGTGGTGGACATTTTCTGGACCAGACGGTTGCCGTCCGCGACGGCCGCATTCAGGTAATCCGCATCCAGGGTGCCGAACTGAAATGCGTCCTTGATGTTGAAAAGCAGCAGGCCGAGCGCATTCAGGGGCTGGCGCCACTGGTGGGCGATATTGCCGATCATCTCCCCCATGGCCGCCAGCCGGCTCTGCCGGATCAGCAATCGCTCCTGTTCCATGCTTTTTGACACTTCCAGCCCCACCCGCTGCTCCAGGGTGGCATTGACTTCGCGGATGGATTCCTCGGTCCGCTTTTGCTCCGTGATGTCCTGAAAGCAGATGACCGCCCCGCGGATGCTTCCCCGGTCAATGATCGGACGGCTGGAATACGATACCGGGATGGGGTTTCCGTCCTTGCGGTAAAAGTACTCGTCGCTTCCCTGAAGAAACGTGCCGTCCTTGCAGGCCATGAAAATCGGGCACTCATGACTCGGGCAGGGGCGTCCGTCCGGTTTGCTATGGTGCGTGAGAGCGTGAAGGTTCTTTCCGATCAGCTCCTTTGCCGTATATCCCAGAATCTTTCCGGCAGCCGGATTGACGAAGATCGTCATTCCATGAATGTCCACGCCGCAGATGCCTTCCCCCGCGGAGGCTAGCAGCAGGCGGTTCTGGCCGCTGACCATCGTTAACGCAAGATTCCTGCCGTGAAGCAGCAGAAGCGTTCCCGACAGCGCGATTATCAATGCTGCGATTGCGCCGAAAAATTGCCAGTGTTGAAGCCACATGTCCGCCCAGCTCATTTGCCCGTAGTGTTCATAAGGCGGCAACCGCAGCTCGCGCAGGCAGTCATGAACGCCGGCGTAGTCCAGGCAGATGCCCCATCCCCCGATTTGCGCCGCCAGGGCGGCCGGTGAATCGGAAGGCATGCTCAGCAGGGACACCGTCACCCGGCGGGCGAGATCCTCGCTTGTATCGGCAAGCTTTGCAAACGGCCATTCGGGATAGAGCCGGGTGCTGTGCAAATAGGGGAAGTCGGACCGAAGCGCCGCCGCGCCGGCGGGAATGACCCGGATTGTCTCCAGCCGGATTTCGCCGTCTGCGGCCATGCGCTCAAGGGTATCGGTGCGCACGGTCCCGATATCCGCATCGCCGGCAAGAACCGCCCGTACCACGGCGGGATGGGTGCCCAGAAAGGAGAGGGCGGCGGTGTCCCGCTCGGGATCGACGCCTTCCGCCCTGAATTCGCGAAGCGCCATATTCCATCCGCCGAACGAGGTGGCCCTGACGGCGGCAAGGCGCTGACCGCGGGCGTCCCGCAATCTTTTGAGGTCGCTGCGTTCGGCGCGGCAGAAAACAACGCCGCCGAATTCCGACATGAATTGTTTGCCCACCAGATTGCGCAGGGTCATGGTTTGCGTTATGCCGTACCTGACCTCCAGATCGACATAGATCGCGGGGTTGCAGATCAAAAAATCAACCGACTTGCTCCGGACGGCCGGCTCGATGTCCTCAAATGTCAGTGGCGTCAGATCGAACGGCCGGCCGGGCAGGGCCGCGTTCAGGTAGTCTATCGTGGGCTGCCACATTTCCCTGCAAACATCCGGCCCTTTGTGCGCCAGAACGCCGATGTGGATCGGCTCCGGGATTTGCGCCGCCGCATCCTGTTCAACGGCGGCGGCGATGCCCATATCCGTCAAAAAGACCATGGCGAAAACAGCCAGCAGCCGCGCCGCCGCCGGGCGCAGGTTATTCATTCCGGGGAATCGGGCTGTCTTTTGATCACTCATGCAAAAGCCTCTTTCTCTGCGTTGCATCCGTTTTCATCGTCCTTTGCCGGCGGGGCGCAGATCCTGAAATCGGCGCAGCCTGCGATGTTTCCGGCAATGACGCCGCCGTCATGGTTTCGGCCCGTAAAGGTCGGCATCCGTCACCAGCGGCAAAAAAACGCGAAAAATACTGCCCCGGCCCGGCCCGCTCTCCACCGTGACGACTCCGCCATGGGTCCGGACAATTCCCAGGGCCACGGGCAGGCCGAGCCCTCTTCCGGTGAACTTGCGGGTGAAAAACGGATCAAATATCCTCTCGATATCCGGCTCCGGGATTCCGCAGCCGGTGTCGGACACTTCAAGGCAGGCATAATCACCGTCCTTCGGCAGCCATCCGACGGGAAACCGCGGTGAATCGGGGATGTCGGCGGCGCAAACCCGCTTGACGTTCAGATGAATGGTTTTTTCCCCGGCAGCGATGGCCTCCCTTGCATTGCTGATCAGGTTGGTCAGCACCTGGCGGATCTGGGTTTCATCGGCGAAAATGGCGGGTCCGGGTGCGGACGGACCGGCCTTCAGAATCACATCCGCGGGCAGGGCGGCGCGCAGCATGGGTAGATTCCGGCGGCAAAGCTCGGATAGATCCAGCAATTTTCGGCTGGCCGCCGTCTGCCCCAGGTAGGTCAGCATCAGGCCGCTGACATCGGCCGCCCTGCGGGCGGCCGCCATGGCTTCGTTCAGAAGTTCAGCCAGTCCGTCACTGCGTGGCAGCTCATCCAGCGCCATTTCCAGGTTTCCCGTCACTGCCTGGAGCTGGTTGTTGAAGTGGTGGGCAATGGCGCCGGCCATGCGGCCAAGACTTTCGGCCTTCTGGAGCTGCCGGTTCTGGGCTTCCAGTTCCGTCTTCTCCGCCTCGGTCCGGAGCCGGTGCGCGCATTCCAGCAGGGCCTTTTGCAGCCGGTCGGGATCGACCGGTTTGGCGACGTACTTGTCCACGCCGACCGCGATCGATCGCAGCAGGTAGTCCGTCTGCTCGAATGCGGTGGTGACGATGACCGGGACCGCGGCATCCAGGTTATGGATTTCCAGTGCCAGGGCGAGCCCGTCCATTTCCGGCATCTGAATGTCGGTGACGACAATGGCCGGGCGGTGCGTGTGGAAAGCGGCCAGTCCGTCCGCGCCGTTGTTTGCCGTGATCAGTGTTCCGGCGCGCTTCTGAAGGAATCTGCCGAGCTGCACGCGCGTGTCCGGGTCATCCTCCACATAAAGAAGGGTGAGGGTCTTCAAAAAATCACTGTCATTCTTGATGCGGTTCATGCAGATTGTCCTTTGAAATCATCCGGTGAAACCATCCGGCCTGTCCAGCGTGTTTCGGATTTTATTCAGCAGTTCCGCGGCATTGACGGGTTTCATGACCAGTTCGGCGTCCGCATCGATCTCCCCCCGGCTTCGGACAATGTCCGTCGAATAGCCGCTGACAAAAACACCCTTAACATCCGGCCGAATCAGCCTTATCTCGTCAAATGCCTGTTTGCCGTTCTTGTTGGGCATGATCATGTCCATCAGAACCAGGCTGATCCGGGTCTGGTTCTCGGCGAATTTTTCGACCGCATCCCTGCCGTCCTCTGCAAGAATCACCTGATAGCCGAATTTTTTGAGGATCGACGCTTCGAATTCCCGGACCGCGGGGTCGTCTTCAGCCACAAGAATGGTTTCACATCCTGGTTTGGGCGGCGTCCGGACCGCGGCTTCCGCCTCTGAATCCATGGCCTTTCCGGTAGCCGGGAGATAAATCCTGAAAGTCGTTCCGGTTTCCGGTTCGCTGTAAACAGTGATAAAGCCGTTGTGCTGCTTGACGATCCCGTAAACGATGGCCATCCCGAGGCCGGTTCCCTTGCCCGCAACCTTGGTTGTGAAAAAGGGTTCGAAGATCCGCAGGCGGGTATTTTCGTCCATGCCCCTTCCGGTGTCCGATACCGTTATCCGGGCAAACCTGCCAGGCGAGCCGTAGCCGTGAGTTTGGACAAAGTGTTCATCCAGTTCCTGAATCGATGTCTCAATGGCCAGGATGCCGCATTTTGCCATCGCATCCCGGGCGTTGGTGGCCAGATTCATCAGCATCTGCGCGATCTGTCCGCCATCGGCGCAAACGGACAGTTTTTTTTCCTCGAACGTGGTGATGAACCGGATATCCTCGCCGATAATCCTTCGCAGGAATTTTCCCGCATCCGAGATGATGCGGTTCAGATCGGTTTTCCGGATGTTCATGACCTGTTTGCGGCTGAAAGCCAGAAGGCCGCGGGTCATCACGGCCGCCCGATCGGCCGCCATGGCTATCTGATCGATCTCCTTTCTCAGGTGGGCGTCAGCCGCCGTGTTCATTTTGAGCATGTCGCAATAACCGGTGATCACCATGAGAATATTGTTGAAATCGTGGGCCACCCCGCCGGCCAGTTGTCCGATGGCCTCCATTTTTTGAGACTGCCGGAGCTGCTCTTCCAAGTGCTTGCGCTCGGAGATGTCGGAAAACATGCCGATGTAGTTCGTGACACGGCCGCATGCATCGCTGAGCGCGGTGACGGAGAGCCATTCGGGATAGATCTGGCCGTTTTTGCGCTTGTTCCGGATTTCGCCGCACCAGCATCCCCGGGTCCGGATTTCTTCCCACATCGCCGCATAGAACGCCGAATCCTGTTTTCCCGATGAAAGCAGCCGGGCCGGGGAATCGCCGACGGCCTCCTCCGCGGTGTAGCCGGTGACATCGGTAAAGGCGCGATTGACCGAGACGATGATGCGGGCGGCATCGGTAATCATGATGGCTTCCCGGCTGTTATCGATCACCCGTGCGGCCAGCCGGAGCCGGCTTTCGGCGGCCAGCCGGCTTGCGCAATCCAGAAGCGCCGCGTGCAGCCGGTCGGGGTTGACGGGCTTTGCCACGTATTTGTCCAGGCCGATCTCGATCGATCGCAGCAGGTATTCGGTCTGTTCGAATGCGGTGACGACGATGATCGGAACGGCGGCATCCAGCTTGCGAATTTCATGCGACATGGTCAGCCCGTCCATCACCGGCATCTGAATGTCGGTGATGATAATCTGCGGGCGCCGGCTGCGGAACGCCTCCAGTCCCTGCGCGCCGTTTTCCGCGGTGATCAGGGCCCCGACCCTGCGCTGCAGGAACCTGCCGAGTTGATCGCGCGCATCCGGATCGTCCTCCACATAGAGAATGGTGAGCGTTTTTAAAAAATCGCCGTTCAAATCTTTTTGAATCATGGGGACCATCCGATGCGTTTTTTCAGGGGATTTCCGGTTTCCGTGACGCCGCGGCGATTTCGCCCGCAAAATGGATTTTCGACGTCCTTCATGGACTTGGCCTCATCGGCCCGGCTGCCGGCAAATGCCGATCCGAACATGCATGCTGCAAGAACCATTGCCAAAACAAAACTGCGACGCTTTCTCATTTTTGTCTTCTTCTTGGTCGATGACATGACGGGTTGCCGCATCCTTACACACACTGTCTTAAAATTGCGGGCGCGATTTCCTCAAGCGGAAGCACCTTGTGCACCGCGCCCCGTTTGATGGCTTCCTGCGGCATGCCGAAGACCACGCAGGTGGCCTCGTCCTGGGCGATCGTGTAGGCGCCGGCTTCTTTCAGCTCCAGCATGCCGTTGGCGCCGTCATCGCCCATTCCCGTCAGGATCGCGGCAACGGCGTTTCTGCCGGCGTAACGGGCCGCGGAGCGAAACAGGACATCCACGGAAGGGCGGTGCCTGCAGACCAGGGGCCCCGGCCGGACCTCCACGTAATACCGGGCGCCGCTCCGCTTCAAGAGGGTATGCATGTTGCCCGGGGCGATCAGGGCTCTGCCCCGGAGCACCGTATCTCCGTCCTCGGCCTCTTTGACGGTGATACGGCAGATCTCGTTCAGGCGATTGGCGAAGGAGGCCGTAAAATGCTCCGGCATGTGCTGCACGATCACAAGACCTGTGGCGTCCTGGGGCACGTCTTCCAGAAAAACGCGCAGGGCCTCGGTGCCTCCCGTGGAGGCTCCCACAACAATGACTTTTTCCGTTGTCTGGATCATGGCGCTGGATTGGGGCTTGGCGATCACGGCATCGGCATTCAGTTTGGGCTGAACTTTCTGCGATTTCACCAGGCGCCGCGGGCGCGCCGCCGCCGCCGCCTTGACCACGTCACAGATGCGGATCCGGGATTCTTCCAGGAAATTCTTGGTCCCGAGGCGCGGTTTTTGAATGACCTCCACGGCGCCGTATTCCAGGGCCTTCATCGCGGTATCCGATCCTTTCTCCGCCAGGCTCGAGCAGATCACAACGGGAATCGGGCGCTGGGACATGATTTTCTGCAAAAACGTGATGCCGTCCATCCGCGGCATTTCCACATCCAGGGTGATCACATCCGGCAGCTCCCTTGCGATCCGTTCCGCGGCGATAAACGGATCGGCGGCGGTTCCCATGACTTCCAGCTCCGGATCGGATCCGATAATGTCGCTGAGTGTCTGCCGGACCAGGGAGGAATCGTCCACGATCAGCACGCGTATCCGTTTTCC
>JBBIPX010000126.1:0-1536 GCA_037442625.1 Desulfobacteraceae bacterium | reverse complement strand
AGAAATTCAAAATGGTAGGGCTCCCGGAAGAAATCCGTCTTATTGGTCGTGACCGCATCGATCATGTAAACCAGCTCTTCCTTCATGCCCTGTTCCGTAAACAGATAATCGCAGTATCCGTTGAATGTTCCGATGGCGCACTGCTTCATCCGCTTGCGCAGGCGGCCCTCAAGGAGGGTTTTTTTCGCCGGCGGCAGATGGATGCCGTACTGCTTGTGAATAAACCGGCTCACACGCAAAAAATCGTTGTCGGAGAGCTTTTTGTCCGTTCCGCAAACCTCTACTGGCATGAATCCCCCATCCTCATATAACGGTCTCGGTCATTATTTCGACCGGTTGGTTTTTTTGTGCAGGGGCGAATGATTATTCGCCCCTTGCGAATGTCAATCAATACCCGGATAACCATGAGAACGTTTCATCAGCCTTTTTCCACGCTATCCAGAATGGCCCCCAGTTCGCCGGAGGAAAACACTTTGTCGATGTCCAGAATAATGATCAGCTCCTCGTTTCGTTTGCCGATCCCCTTGATAAATTCCGTCCGCCAGCGGGTTCCCATCCGGGGAGGGGGCTCAATATGGGCGGCTTCGATCTCGAAAACCTCCTGAACCGAATCCACCAGGGCGCCCAGCACCGTGGTGTCTTCATCCACGACGATTTCCATGACCACGATGCAGGTGTCCACGGTTTTTTCCGTTTTGGTAAGTCCGAATTTCAGCCGCATGTCCACGACGGGAACCACATTGCCCCGGACGTTGATCACGCCGCGCATGAATTCGGGGGTTCCGGGCACTTTGGTTGCGGGCGTGAAATCCAGGATCTCGCGCACCTTGGCCACATCGACGGCAAAAATTTCATCTTCAAGCTTGTAAGTCAGATACTGGGTCGTTTCGGTAATGCCGGTTGTACTCATTACTGTGTCTCCTTTGTCCCTCAAGGGCAGATGACGGATGACTGATGGCGGATAACAGGGAAAAACCGTCGTCTGCCATCCGCCGTCTGTCATTTCGATTTAATATTTCTCGAAGTCGGAATCCTGGACCTCTTTTTTTCCCCGGCTGTCGGCCATATCCAGGGCAAACCCGGACTGCACTTCATGGGGTTTGACGACTTTTGCTCCAGGAGTCAGCCCCGCGGCGGCGGATTGATGCGGCAACTGCTTCATGGCGCCGCGTTTGTCCGGAAGGGCCTTGGTGCGAGCCGCTCTTCTGGATTTCGACCCGCTTCCCTCATCGGTTCTAAAAAAGGCCGCGGAGGTCTGGAGCTCTTCCGCCTGGCCGTCGAGTTCCGTGGCTGTGGCCGCCATTTCTTCGGCAGCCGCCGCGTTCTGCTGAATGACCTGATCGAGCTGCTGAATGGCCTTGTTGATCTGATCCGCACCGGTTTTCTGCTCGTTGCTGGCGGAGTTGATCTCCTGAACCAGATCGGCTGTCTTCTGAATGGCGGGAACGATGCTCCCCAGCAGCTCGCCGGCATGTTCGGCAATCTGAACGCTGGATGCGGACAGCCTGTTGATTTCACCTGCCGCGGTCTGGCTTC
>JBBIPX010000125.1:5977-10816 GCA_037442625.1 Desulfobacteraceae bacterium | reverse complement strand
CAGACAGTCGCATTTCTGGCAAAAAGCCTCTCGGACGAGAATCGGTTGCGAATCATCCTTTGTGTGAGCAGCGGCAAGAAATCTGTTTCCAGCATCGTTGAAGCGCTCGGTCTCTCGCAGCCGCTCGTTTCTCATCACCTGAAGGAGCTCAAGCGTTCACTTCTGGTCAAGATCGAGCGTAGTGGTCCTTTCATCTATTACGAATTGGTTGATGATCGAATCCTTGATGTCGTTAAAACATTGAGCACCGTGGCAACAGACCTGTTAACCGCCAGAAAAACCTTTTGAGAATGGGGAGGTGATTTGACCCGTATGGAAGAGATACTGAAAATAGTTGGACGCATGGACCCGGAAGTAGCGCTCACCGAGCTTTCCAAGGTGTTGAAAATGCTTTTCTCGGCTCTGGGTGAAGAGGCCCGTTCGGAATTCCTGTGGAACCTCATGGGAGAATCCGGAGGAGACAAAGTCTCAAGCCTGGTCCATCTCTGACTGGCCGAATGCATGGGCGAAGGTGTCGACCCGACGCAAATGTGTCAGAGACTGGTGGATAAGGTTGCTCAGTCAAAGCAACTGATGGCGATGACCGACCCGGATCTTCTGGTGTTGTTCGAAGACTGGTTTGAAGAGCTGGAAGAGGAGATCATCTCACTCATCAGTGAGCATGGCCCTCTCAACCCTGAGGAGCTTGCCGAAAAGACCGGGCTTTCCCTAAGAGGGGCAACATTTCTCCTCTCAAAGCTCAGGCGTGAGGGAAAATCATAGAACCGAACAACTTTCATTCGTCAGGAAAGGGTTTATTATGCAGAACAAGAAAACGACATGCATCGCCTTTGTGGCGGTATTGCTCACGGTGGGAGCCATTTGGTTCACCAATCGCCCCGCTGCACCCACGCAGGCCACATGGGACGATGTTTTGGCGGAAGGGAAAGCCGGCGGCTACGGGATCATTACCACCGAAGCGCTTTCCGAACGTTATCAAAAAGATGCCGGCAGCCTGCTTCTGGTGGACACCCGCCAGGAGTGGGAATACCGGACCGGGCATCTCAAGGGTGCGGTGAACTTTCCCATCGAGCCCACCGGGTGGTCGAGATGGCGCAGGGCTTCGGCCCTTGAAGCCTTCCTGGGGCCGGATAAGGATCGCACCATCATCTTCTACTGAGCGGGTCTCACGTGAGTCCGCAGCGACTCGGCGGCCCGTGTGGCCGTAAAACTCGGCTATAAGAACATATATCGTGATCCTTACGGCTTTCCGGAATGGCAAGGAAGGGGGTTGCCCGTTGACAGCGCCCCGGCAGGCATGGCGCAGTCAGGTGAAGCACCCAAAGCTCCCGGGCCGCTTTACGGCTGGGCCATGATCTGGACGCTCCTTGGCATCTTTGTCGGCGGCATGGCATTAAACCTGACCCCGTGCATCTACCCCCTGATTCCCATTACCATCTCCTACTTTGGCGGCCAGGCTGCAAAGGAAGGAGAAGGCCAGGGAAAGCTCGTGGCGCACGGTTTGTGCTACATGATGGGCCTTGCGGTTACCAACTCCGTGCTCGGGGTGGTTGCCTCCCTGACGGGCGGCCTCATGGGCGCGATGCTCCAAAATCCCGTTGTCCTCATTGTTGTGGCGTCAGTTCTCATCGTTTTTGCCACAAGCCTCTTCGGGCTGTGGGAGATGCGTCTTCCGAGCGGACTGACGCAGGCAGCCGCAAAATCGTATACGGGATACTTCGGCAGTTTGTTCATGGGCCTAACCCTCGGGGTGGTCGCGGCCCCCTGCATCGGCCCTTTTGTGCTGGGGCTTCTTACCTGGGTGGCGAGCATGGGAAGCCCCTGGCTCGGGTTCTTGATCTTTTTCACCTTGAGTTTGGGCCTGGGTCTGCCTCTTTTTTTCCTGGCCATGTTCTCGGGGCAACTGAAAAAACTTCCCCGCTCGGGTGGCTGGATGATCTGGGTCAGAAAGCTCATGGGCTGGGTGCTGGTGGCAATGGCCGTTCATTTCATCAGGCCTGTTCTTGCCGGCCATTGGGGAACCATTCTGATTGCCCTTGTCGCTCTGGCCGCGGGGCTGCACCTGGGATGGATCGACAAAAGTCAGGCCAATTTCCGGGCATTCCCCTGGCTGAAGGGCGGAGCCGGCATAACATGTCTGGTTCTGGCCACATTCCTTGTCGCGTCATGGGCCATGCGGGGACCGGGTGTTACCTGGAATCCCTATTCGGATGAAATTCTGAAAGAGGCGCAAAACCTGAAAAAGTTCGTCATCATTGATTTCTATGCCACGTGGTGCACGCCGTGCCGGGAGATCGAGGAAGTCACCCTTCACGATCCATTGGTCGTCAAGCAGGCGGGGAGTGACTTTGTCATGGTCAAAGTGGATGTGACCAAGGGCGGCAACCCTTTGCATGAGCGGTTGCTGCAACAATACGAGGTGAAAGGGGTTCCGACCATTGTATTCCTGGATACCGACGGCAAGGAAAGGCGGGATCTGCGCCTGGTGGATTACATACCGTCCGATCAATTCCTTGGCCATATGGCGGCGCTTAAGAAAAAAGGCAGTTGAAGAAAGGAGAGAAAAGATGATTAAAGTGAGATTTTTCCTGAATGAACCCAATGGGAAGCCGTGAAAGGGTTTTCTCGAAATGTTGCCCAGGTTGGGCGAAAAATACAAGGATATCGAGATCGAAGTCATGTCCAAACCCGTTGCGGAGTATCAGAACGATGAATATTTTGAACTGGAACTGCCGGTTGCACCGGCCGTCATGGTCGCGGATGAGATCGTGGTCGAAGGCGCCGGTATTTCACAGGACAAGGTGGAAAATGTCATCTGCCGATGCCTTGGAATATCCGGATCGGAACCGGAGAAGAAAGGAATTTTGGGTCGTCTTTTTGGAAAATAGGAGAAAATCATGCTGAAAATAAGAGTTTTCAAAAATGAACCTGGCGGCAAGCCTTGAAGGCATTTCGCTGAAATCATCCCCGGTCTGGGGAAAAAGTATCAAGTGGAAATCGAGACCACATCCAAGCCCAATCAGGAGTATCGTACCGAAGAATATGCCAAACTGGGGCTGCCAAAAGCACCAGCCATCATGGTCGGAGATGAGCTTATCGTGCAGGGCTGCAATATAGATGAAGAGAAGTTGGAGGCTGCCATCTGCCGCCATCTTGGGTTGCCTGAACCGGAACCGCAAAAGAAGGGGATTCTGGATCGCTTGTTTAAATGAGGGCACAGAGACTGTCATGGCGCCAACGGCACCGTGACGCCGTGACCTGCGCTTGGGTGTGCCTGGTAATGACGAATTTCTGAAATGATGCAGCAGAAAATCAGAGGTGGACGGATGGAATCAAATAAGAACCGCGGAGGGCCTGCAATCAAGGCGGCCGTGTTAGTTGTCTTTATAGTCACGGCTATTGTGATCGCGCGTTTCACTCCCTTGAAGGAGTATCTCAACGCCGAAAGGCTGAGACTGCTTTTAGAGACAGCCGGGCACTGGGCGCCCGTGGCATATATCGGCGCCTATGCCGCGGGAGTCTGCCTTTTCATGCCTGGGACGCTTCTTGCCACTGTCGGAGCGGCGATCTTCGGACCCTATTTCGGATTTCTCTACGTCTGGGTGGGAGCCATGATCGGCGCGGTCCTGGCATTTTTCATCGGGCGCTACCTGGGCAGAGATTTTGCCGCATCCCTCATCGGCGGTAAGCTCAAGAAATACGACGAGGCCATCGAGCGAAACGGCTTTGCCACGGTCCTTTACCTGCGCCTGGTCTATTTTCCGTTTACCGCGATGAATTTTGGCATGGGGCTCACCCGTGTACGGTTCCGGGATTATTTCTCCGGCACGGCACTCGGCATCATCGTCGGCACCTTCATCTTCACGTTCTTTGTGGGGACGGTCAAAGAGGTCTGGTCAAGCGGGGATTGGAACCATCTTCTTTCCTGGAACGTATGTTTTGCGTTGGGGCTTTTCATTTTTTCGTGTTTTATCCCCAAAATTATCGGCAAGCTGAGAATCGTAAAGAGCATGGATAAAGAAAAATATGGAGTGTTGTGATGTTTTTTTGCAGAAGATGTTTTAAAAGCACCTTTAAGGGAAATCAATGGAAACTGAAATTACGCAAAAAGATCTCGAACAAATAACGGACGGTATTCGCAACAAGTATTCCAGAGTTGCAGACAGTCCGGAAGGGCAGTTCAAATATCCCACCGGCCGGGCCGGGCTTGAAGCACTGAAATATGATGCCGCTTTGATCAAATATCTTCCGGATGAAGTCGCAGCTTCCTACTGCGGCGTGGGCAATCCGTTTTCGCTCGGTGCGATCCGTAGCGGGGATGCGGTTCTGGACATCGGCTGCGGCGCCGGGGTGGACACAATTCTGGCCGCTCTGATGACAGGACCGAAAGGAAAAGCGGTCGGGGTGGATATTGTACCGGAGATGCTTCAGCGGGCAGAGGCCAATCTGAAGCTGATGGATCTGCATCATGTCGCTTTTCAATCCGCAACGGGAGAACACCTGCCGTTTCCCGATGATCATTTTGATGTGGTGATCTCCAATGGCGTCATTAATCTGATTCCGGACAAAGAAGCGGCATTGAACGAAATTATGCGGGTCCTGAAAGTTGGAGGACATCTGATGATCGCCGATCAGGTGATGGCCGGCGGCACTCCGAAAAGCCTCAAGGACCGCATCTCCAACTGGTTTCAGTGAGAAGGCGGCGCCATACCGGGAATGGATTTCCTGGCCCTGATTCAAAAAATCGGATTTGCGGATGCGCAGCTTGTGTCCGAAACCGGTTTGAACAGCTCTCCCAAAACCAGGGGGGTCTTGATTCGTGCACGAAAACCTGAAAAA
>JBBIPX010000125.1:0-5877 GCA_037442625.1 Desulfobacteraceae bacterium | reverse complement strand
ACCCAAAAAGAAACCCATGGCCATTGGAATTTTTTTGCTTTGGTGCTAATCGAGTAGTTGTATAAAATATTGTTATCAAATAAACCCTTTCATTCCGAAAATAATTGAAAGACCGAGGTCGTCGCACAAGGCCGGGATTGGTCAGAAGAAGACGAAGCACACAATGAACAGTGAAACGGAAAACCGCGAAACAGCGACTGAAGAACTGGCGGTGATCATTCGCCAGCGGGCATTCAACCTGATGTCCTCCGGCCGGATGATGTGCTCGGAAGCCGTGCTTTCGGTGCTGAACCAGAGTCTATGTGGGGGGTTGCCGCCGGATGTCGCCATGAAGGTGGCAGCCGGATTTCCGGAAGGGATCGGCAGCTCGGGATGCACCTGCGGGGCGCTGACCGGGGCCGTGATATCCCTGGGTCTTTTTCTTTCCCGAAGCAACCCGGCCGGTCGTCGTAAGGCCATGGCCGCTTCGGGACGGCTGCATCATGATTTCAAGACCCGCTTCGGTTCAACCTGTTGCCGGGTGTTGATCAAAAACAGTACTTCGGAATTTCCCCATCATTTTGAAGCCTGCTGCGATCGCGGCGGCTGGGCCGCGGAACATGCGGCCCGCATGATTCTGGCGGAAAAACCCGAGCTGATTCCCCGGGCGGATCAGGCGTTTTTACACAGGAGGGATTCCCGTATGCTGGTCTTGTTCAAAAAAATCCTTCCCGGTTTACTTGCGCTGTTTCATCATAAACCATAAACAACC
Organism: Desulfobacteraceae bacterium; assembly: GCA_037442625.1. Lineage (GTDB taxonomy): Bacteria > Desulfobacterota > Desulfobacteria > Desulfobacterales > Desulfatirhabdiaceae > RAAP-1. Next base: position 5,126 of record JBBIPX010000125.1, on the reverse strand, counting down.
TCACCCCGATTAATTTGGCCGAACAAGTCAATCTTTTCACCGTCGGAATTCGCTTCGGACCGGCAAAAGATGATCGCAAGGGGGGACATCGTGGCCATGAAGGACTGCTTTGATACGAACGTCGCAGCGTATGACATCTGGTTTGACAAAAACCAAACGATCTATCAGTCCGAGCTTGATGCCGTAAAAGAATTCGTTCCTTCCGCAGGCAAAGGTGTGGAGATCGGCGTGGGCACCGGGCGATTTGCGGCCCCGCTTGGCATCGCCATCGGGGTTGAACCCTCGCCCAGGATGGCTGAATCGGCAAAACAGCGGGGTGTCGAAGTCATCGAAGGGGTTGCGGAAGCGCTCCCCATTTCCGACAGGGCGTTTGATTTCGCCCTGATGGTAACGGTCGTCTGTTTTTTTGACAACATTGCATTAGCGTTCCAGGAAGCCAACCGTATTCTCAAGCTACAGGGGGTTCTCATTGTCGGTTTTATTGATCGGGACAGTGAACTTGGGCGGCAATACAGTCGAAGAAAAAACCAGAGCAGGTTCTTCAAGGGCGCTACATTCTATTCCGCCCCTGAATTGGAAACGCAATTAACTTTGGCCGGTTTTTCCGACTTCATCTATCGGCAGACCTTGTTTTCAGGACGGTTCGATGTCCGGGAAGTTAAAAGTGGTTACGGTCAAGGAAGTTTCACGGTCGTACGCGCTATTAAAAATTAAAGCAGGAATATACACCGCATCCAAACGCAATCAGAAGAATAATACCGAAGATGGCCCGGTCATCCCGGAACCGCGAAGGCCAGCGATCAAGGTGACTAAAGAAAGGGTTTCATTTTATGAGTACAGAAATAACGATCCGCCTGGGTTTTTTCTTCGGAATCTTTATTCTGATTGCCGTCTGCGAAATCCTCGCACCGCGCCGGGCTTTGACCACCTCCAAGAAGAGCCGATGGTTTACAAACCTTGTGCTCGTCAATCTCAACCCCCTCTCGGTGCGTCTGTTTTTCCCGGTTCTTCCCGTTTCATTGGCACTTCTGGCCACAGAGCGTCAATGGGGTCTGCTTAATAATGTCGATCTTCCCTATTGGCTTGAAATGGCTGTGGGCATGATCGCTCTCGATCTTTCCATCTACCTGCAGCATGTCCTCCACCATGCAATTCCGACCCTGTGGCGTCTGCACATGGTGCACCACGCCGATCTTGATTACGACATGACAACCGGCCTGCGTTTCCACCCCTTAGAAATTGTTATTTCCATGGGGATCAAGCTCCTGATGGTAGCGGCGTTCGGGCCTCCTGTCCCGGCCGTGCTCATCTTCGAGATGGCCCTCAATGCCGCCTCCATGTTCAACCACAGCAACATCCATATTCCCATCGCCGTGGACCGGGTGCTTCGGCTTTTTGTCGTGACGCCCGATATGCACCGGGTCCATCATTCCGTGATCATCCACGAGACGAACAGCAACTACGGCTTCAATCTTCCCTGGTGGGACCGGCTTTTCGGAACATACAAAGGCCAGCCCGACATGGGGCACACGGGTATGGTTATCGGGCTTTCCCAATTCCGGGACCCGCGAAAACTGTCCCTGCCCCGCCTGCTGATCCTGCCGTTTGTGGGCGATCCCGGCCGGATTCCCAACAATCGGCGTTGAAAACCGGTTCAAGCGCCATCACCGGAATCGCGGAAATTAACGCACGGCCGGGCCTTCGTCAATTGCTTTTCAGTTGTGTTGCATCGGGAAACCCGAAACGCTGGGCGGATATTCAACCCAATTCGTAGAGTTCGGGCCTTCTGTCTTTCAGCACCGTCATGCTCTCGCGGACTTCCCTGACCCGCTCCATGTCGACTGTGGCTGTCAGGAGCATTTCATCGGTTTCTCCGGCTTCGATCACGGTCCGGCCCCAGGGGTCGATGACCACGGAATCGCCAAAATAGGTGACAATCCCGTCGGGACCGAAGTCTTCGCTGCCGACCTGATTGATGCCTGCAATGAACATCTGGTTCTCGATCGCGCGGGCGCGCACCAGAATCTTCCAGTGATCCAGCCGCGGATAGGGAAAGGCCATGGGACAAAACACGATCTCAACGCCCTTCAGCGCGTAGGTCCGAAACAGCTCCGGGAAACGGATATCATAGCAGATCGCCAGCCCCACCCGCCCCCAGGGGGTGTCCACAACCGTCAAATGCTCTCCGGGCGCCATGTGCGCATCTTCATGAAGCAGGCTGAACAAATGGGCTTTGCGATAGAGCCCTGCCTGCTTGCCTTCTGAATCAAATAGAAATGAAGTATTGGAGACTTTTCCAGCATCGTTTAGGGCCGGCATGGAGCCGTTGATCCAGATACCGTACGTTTTGGCCAGACTTGCAACCCGATCGACTGTTTTCTTGTGCATTCCGGCCGTCCGGTCATTGCTGCGCCAGTTGAAACCCGTTGTCCACATCTCCGGGAAACAGATGACGTCGCTGCCCCTTCGGGACGCCTCGGCGATCCAGAGTTCGGCTTTCCGGAGATTTTCTTCGGGCCGAGAGACGGCGACGCGCATCTGGACGATGGATACGGTAAGTTTCATTTCAATTCCCCCTGAACCGGAAGTTCTTTTTGCTTAAGCGGAACCTCCAGGATTTTTTGAATATCCGCCAGGTACTGCCCGGATGCATTCAGATAAAAGGCCAGCCCCGAGGAAAAATTTTTGCCGATGATGCCGTCGATAAAGAGCATGCTGATTTCGCGCTGTCTTTTCAGGATATGCAAGGCGCCCAGAAGAATCTGACGCTCCTCGTCGGAAAGGGTTCTGGCCAGCATGACCAGCGCGGTGCGCCCCCGGGGCTGGTAGTTCCAGAAAAAAAGCAGATCCAGGGCATGGATGATCATGATCCGCTCCAGGTCCTTGGCATCTCCCGACAGGCTTTTGTCCATGTCGCTGAGCGTTTCCATGACTTTCTTGTCCGGGAAAAGCAGCTCCAGGCTGGTATAAGCATCAATAAGCTGGGTTAACTTTTCCCGATAATCGCGCAGGCGAAGATGAATGTTCCGGTAACGGTCTGCGCCGCCCTCAATGAGGCCGGCGACAAAATCAGAAGCCGCCTTGGATATGACTGCCGCCCATCTCTGCAAAACCCCTTCGATGCCGGACACCCCTGCCGCCGACAGCAAACCGGAAAGCATGCCGTTAAAAACAATGGCAATGGGAATGGACAGCATGCTGCGAAAAAAATTGCCGGCGATGACGGTTTTGGAAAACCCCCGGAATGCGTTGTGGCAGGAGAGATAAATGCCGTTTGAGATCGCCATGATCGCATACAGTGCCGATGGGTTGGTGTGGATTGTGATTCCAAGGGACTTGTCCAGAATCAGGGTTTTGACCATCCAGTCGAGAAGCGGAACGGAAAAACCCGTATAGAGCAGCGAATCGCCGACCCGCTCCCAACTGACGTAATCTTTCCAGCCCAGAAGCGGCGAGCTGCGCATTCCCCCGCCGCCGAGAACGGATTGCAGAATGTTGCGCACGCCGGTAATGCCGAACCAGATGAAAGCCCCGCCGTATTTAAGCACCCACCAGTCATAGCTCAGGAAAAAGCACAAAAAAGCAGGGATGAATCCGATGATCATCTTGGCGATGATTTTCGCCAGCGTGTTCAAATACGACCAGGAAAGCCGCGGCGTTTCTTTTTTCACCAGCGGCGGACAAAGATAAAGCTCATTTCCGGCATCCTCATGAATACCCCCCAGCGTAACGATATTGCCCGGGGATTCGATGTGGGTCGTGTGCTCCTGCACCAGCCAGTCCTTATGGTGTTCATGGGCCAGCCGGCTCAGGCCGGGGATCGATCCCGCCCAGATGAAGAACCGGTTGAGCATCCGGCTGACACCTTTTCGCGGAATATAGGTGACCTGGCGATAAACGGTCATCCGGACCGGGATGATCAGGCGCTCCGTATCCGGTAGATGAATCTCACGGATTGCCCGGCCCGGCAGGGTTTCCATGATCGCCAGCCCCATGCCGTGCATGCGCGGCGACATGCCGGTCGAGTCGCTGCCGATCCTGGATTTCAGCGGCGTTCCCTTGTACATCAGGCGAAGCGTGCTGATATCGTGAAGAATCACGTCCAGTTTCTCCAGGCGGTCGCCCTTGTCCGGGCAGGACGAGGCCGTTGTCTGCGCCATGATATCCAGAATGATGCGTTTGAGCGTGATGACATTGCCTTCGTTGATCGCCACCTGCAGACGGCTGATCTCCGGGACCAGGGTGGCTTTCCCCCCCGTGTAGTCCTTGAGGTTGAACGTCTCCAGCCGCGTGATCAAGCCGTCGCAGTCGTAAATCAGTTCCAGCACATCCTCTGGACGCAGATCCGTCAGATTCAGGGTGATGCGGTATCCGGTGCGCAGCGCCACCAGGCGGTGCAGCAGTTCGCGCGGGGACAGTCTCAGCAGCGGCGGAACATCCGGTCCGTCTTGAACGGTTTGCGGATCGGCAAGCTCCGGATTGCGCGAAGGGCTCAGAAAACGATCCAGAATGGTTTCAAAATCGAGGCGGTTCATTTCCGCCACAAGCTTGTCACTTGAAATTTGTTCTTGCGGGGTCGCCGAACCGCACTGAACGCGCAGCTCGGCAACTTTATTCTCCAGTTCCGGATGAATCTGCGTGTGAATGAATTTGGCCAGATGCAGCAAGGAAGTCTGACCGGGTTTTACGAATGCCAAAAAAGCGGGCGGGTCAATGGGCTTCAGGGAAATGCCGTATGTTGCGTTGATCTCCGGAAGATGCCGCCGGTTGAAGGCATTCAGAACCTGCAGGACCTGCTGCTGCCGGTATTCGGAAACCTGGCGGCCTTCTTCCATCAGCGCCCGGACCGGCGATTCCGTCAAAAAGCAGAGAAATGCCTGGGTATCGACAACGTCTCTGGGAACCCAGATCAACTGCACATAGCGGCCGCGGAAACTGGCTGCGTATTCGATGCCGATACGCATTGTAATCCCCATAATTTCAGCGGCTTCCAAAAGCTCAGCGGCAAAGGGGGCCTGGATGTAATTGTAGTAAATCACGCGAAGCCGGCGGATTCCCTTGATCCAGGCATCCATGATCAAATGCGTGGCGGACTTGCGGCCCTTGGTGTTCACATCGTGAACATG
>JBBIPX010000124.1:0-10853 GCA_037442625.1 Desulfobacteraceae bacterium | reverse complement strand
AAGCGTGTGTAGGGGGAAACCTCTACCGAGGGTTCGAATCCCTCTCTCTCCGCCACCTTGATCCCAATAAGAACCCGATCTTTTGGATCGGGTTTTTTTATAGAACAAAAGGAAACGGATGAAACCTCCGCATATCATGGTCCTCGGGATCGGCTGCCTGCTGTTCCGGGACGAAGGCTTCGGCGTCCGGGTGGTTCAGCAGCTCCAGGCTCTGTATGATTTCCCCGATCATGTCTCGCTGATAGACGGCGGCGTTTTGGGGGTCGGTCTGCTGGGGGTGATGTCCGGGGCGGACCACCTGATCGTGGTGGACGCCATCCGGCACAAGGGGGCGCCGGGGGACCTCTACCGCCTGGACAAGAGCCAGATACCCGATCGCATCCGTGCCAAAAACTCCCTTCACCAGATTGATTTTCTGGAAGCCCTGACCCTGTGCCAGGCGCTTGAAAAAGTGCCTGAAACGGTTATCGTCGGGGTGGAGCCGGAGGACATCGACTCTCTTTCGATCGAACTGTCGCCCGTGGTCCTTCGCCAGGTGGAGCCCGTCATGGCGATGGTGCTTTGCGAGCTGGAACGTCTTGGCGTTTGCTGTCAAAAAAGGAGTGAAGCCCGTGTGTCTTGCAATCCCCTCGAAGATTACCCACATTGACGAAAATGGAATGGCCACGATCGACGTGGACGGCGTTCAGCGAAACGCCAGCCTGCTGCTGATCGAGGATCCCCGGATCGGCGATTATGTCATCGTTCATGCCGGTTTTGCCATTCACAAGATTGATGAGCAGTTCGCCCTGGAGTCCCTTGCGGTGTTAAGAGAATCCCTGGCGATTTCCATGCAGACGGAATAGATTTTCTGAAGTCCGGCGCTGCGCGGTTGACGGCTCTTTCTTTTCTTTTTCCCGACCCTTGAGCCTTGATATGAAGCCAGATGAAATCGTCGCACGAAAACTGAATGTAAACGGAATCGTTCAGGGTGTCGGCTTCAGGCCCCATATCTATCAGCTTGCCCGCTCCCATCAGCTTACGGGGGAAATCGCCAATACCGAATCCGGCGTTTTCATCCATGTCGAAGGCAGAAAGGAGAACATCGAGCGGTTCTGCCGGAGCCTGCCTGCCAATCTTCCGCCGCTGGCCCGCATCACGGACATTGCCCAGGCTTCCGATGCCGTCCGGCGGCTTGATATTTTTTCGATCCTTCCCAGCACGGCCGGCAGTTCGCGTTCCACCCTGATATCTCCGGATGTGTCCATTTGCGATGACTGCCTGAAGGAGCTCTTTGACCCGGCGGACAGAAGATTTCGCTATCCGTTCATCAATTGCACCAATTGCGGGCCGCGTTATACGATCATTGACGATATCCCCTACGACAGATGCCATACATCGATGAAGCAGTTTACGATGTGCGGCCCCTGCCAGACCGAATATGACGATCCGGAAAACCGCCGTTTCCATGCCCAGCCCAATGCCTGCCCGGACTGCGGCCCCCGGGCCTTTCTGCACGGCTTTGATGGCGCGCTGATTTCCTGCAACAACCCGGTAGAGCAGGCCGGCCGGTATCTGAAACAGGGGAAAATCGTGGCCATCAAGGGACTGGGCGGATTTCACCTTTCCGCGGACGCCCTCAACACGGCTGCGGTGGAGCGGCTCCGGCAGCGAAAGCGCCGAGAGGAAAAACCGCTTGCCGTGATGTCCCCGGATCTGGAAAGAATCCTGGAATATGCCCTTGTCACGCCCGAAGAAAAAGCGCTGCTGACCGCGTTTCAGCGCCCGATCGTACTGCTCAGGAAAAAAGAGCCCTGCCTGCTCTCTGATGCCGTCTCCCCCCGCAATGCCTTTATCGGTGCGATGCTTCCCTATACCCCGCTGCATTATCTGCTGCTGGAGCAGGGATTTGCGGCCCTTGTGATGACCAGCGGAAACATGAGCGAAGAGCCCATCGCCATTGACAACGACGAGGCGTTCGCCCGGCTGTCCGGCATGGCCGATTATTTCCTGGTTCACAACCGGCCGATTTATCTTCGCAGCGACGATTCCCTGGTCAGGCACGTTGCGGGCGCGGACCGGGTCATCCGAAGGTCCCGGGGGACCGTCCCGGTTCCCGTTTTTCTCCGCCGGCCCCAGCAGCCGGTGCTGGCCTGCGGGGCGGAACTCAAGAACACGGTCTGCCTGACTTCCGGAGATCGCGCATTTTTAAGCCAGCACATCGGGGATCTGGAAAATTCGGCGACCTACGATTTTTTCCACATGACCATCGCACACATGAAGCGGATTCTCGACATCACGCCGCAGGTTCTTGCCTGCGACCTGCATCCGGATTATCTGAGCACCCGCTATGCCCTGGAACAGGCGCAGGCCGGCATGGACCTGGTTCAGGTCCAGCACCATCACGCCCATATCGTAAGCTGCATGGCCGAAAACCGGATAAAGGGAAAGCTGATCGGCCTTGCCTTTGACGGCACCGGCTACGGGGCGGACGGCGCGATCTGGGGCGGCGAATTTCTGATTGCCGATGAAACCGGCTTTGACAGGGCCGGCCACCTGGCCTATGTTCCCCTTCCGGGCGGGGCCGCAGCCATCCGGGAACCCTGGCGGATGGCCGCAAGCTACCTGTATACGGTTTTCGGCGATAGCATGCGGGATCTTGACCTGCCGCTGCTGCGGGAAATGGACGCCAAAAAACTTGCCTTTGTTCAGGACATGATGGCAAAGGGCGTCAACTGCCCCCGCACCTCCAGCATGGGAAGGCTTTTTGATGCCGTTGCAGCGATCATCGGCATCCGCTATACGGTGGCCTATGAAGGCCAGGCCGCACTTGAGCTTGAAATGCTGGCGGATGCGGGAAACCGGGAGGGGTATCCTTTTGAATGGCAGTCAGACGGCGGCGGCTGTCAGCTCCTTTCCCGGCCGATCATTCAGGGGGTGGTCCGGGATATGGAAAACCGCGTTTCCCCTGCTGTCATCAGCGCCCGGTTCCACCGGACCGTCATCGACATGGCGGCTGCGCTCTGCCGGAAGATCCGGCAGGACAGCGGACTGAACCGTGTGGCTTTAAGCGGCGGGGTTTTCCAGAACGCGTTGCTGCTGAAAGGCCTGATTCGGCAGCTTTCGGCGGACCGCTTCACGGTTTTCTCCCATGCCCTGGTTCCGGCCAATGACGGCGGCATTTCGCTGGGGCAGGCGATCTTTGCTTCCGGCGTAAAGATGATGTGAGTATTTGAGAAGATATGAGCACGGGAAAGTGAAAAGGAAGAAGCGATGAGCATCAAGCATCTGGAGGAATACCGGGACCCGGAGCTGGCCCGGCGGCTGATTGACCGCATTCATGCCATGCACCCGAAACCGGTCCGTCTGATGGAGGTCTGCGGCACCCATACGGTATCCATTTTCAGAAGCGGCATCCGGACGGTACTGCCCGGTGAAATCTCGCTGGTGTCGGGTCCGGGCTGTCCGGTCTGTGTCACGGATCAAAGCGATATCGACGCTTTTATCGCCATTTCAAGGATGGCGCAGGTCATTGTCGCCACCTTCGGCGATCTGATCCGGGTTCCGGGCACCGAGTCCTCCCTTCAGGCCGAGCGCGCCTGCGGGCGGGATATCCGCGTGGTTTACTCGGCAATGGATGCGCTGGACATCGCCCGGCAGAACCCGGACAAACAGGTGGTTTTTCTGGGCGTCGGGTTTGAAACCACGGCCCCGACCATTGCTGCGACCATACTGACCGCAAGCAAAATGGGACTGGCCAATTATCTGGTCTATTCCGCCCACAAAACCGTTCCGCCCGCGCTCGAAGTTCTGGTAACGGCTCCGGATGTCCGGATAGACGGCTTTATTCTTCCGGGACATGTTTCGGTAATTCTGGGATCCGATGCCTACACTTTTTTAAAAACCGTCCATCATATGCCCTGCGTGATCGCCGGCTTTGAGCCGGCCGATATTCTTCAGGCGGTTTACTTGCTGGTGTCACAGATTCATGCCGGAAACCCGCAAATCGAAAATGCTTATCCCAGGGCCGTGGCTCCCGAAGGAAATCCCAAGGCCATCTCCGTCATGAACGCGGTGTTCGAGCCCGTGGATGCGGCCTGGCGGGGAATCGGAACCATTGCCGGCAGCGGGCTGAAAATCCGGCAGGAATATGCCGGAGTCGATGCCGCCCGCCAGCTTGACATCCGGGTTCCCGAACCGGTCATCCCCAAGGGCTGCGCTTGCGGAGACATTTTAAAGGGCATCAAAACCCCTCCGGAATGCGCGCTTTATAAAAAACGCTGCACCCCGGTCGATCCGGTCGGCCCCTGCATGGTTTCCAGCGAGGGAACGTGCGCCGCCTATTACCGGTACTATTCATGAGCTTGCAACCGCCGGAAAACGATCCGTTTTCCGGAGCCCGCTTTTATTGAAAGAATCAGATATGAAGAAAAACGACAAAATCCTTCTGGACCATGGCAGCGGCGGGAAAATTTCCCATACGATGATTGCCGAAATGATGCTGCCCGCCTTTGACAATCCCATTCTGGCGCAGTTGAACGACGGCGCAGAACTCAAGATCGGAGATGATCGGCTGGCGTTTTCAACCGATACGTATGTGGTGGACCCCATTTTCTTTCCCGGAGGCAACATCGGGGATCTGGCCGTCAACGGAACCGTGAACGATCTGGCCATGTGCGGGGCCGTCCCCCTGTTTTTAAGCGTCGGCATGGTCATCGAAGAAGGGTTTGCGGCCGCGGATCTGGATGTGATCCTCCGCCGGATGGGAATTGCCGCTCAAAAAGCCGGGGTTCTGGTGGTGACCGGGGACACCAAGGTGGTTCCCAGGGGCGCTGCGGACAAAATTTTCATCAACACCTCGGGCATCGGCCGAATCCCCGAAGGCGTTGTGATCTCCGGCCACAGGGCAAGGCCGGGGGACAAGATTCTTTTAAGCGGAACCCTTGCGGATCATGGCATCGCCATCCTGACCAGCCGCCAGGGGATGCGCTTTGATTCTCCGGTGGCAAGCGACACGGCAGCGCTGAATCTTCTGGTCCAGCGGATGCTTGCCGTCGACAGGGATATCCACGTGCTGCGGGATCCGACCCGGGGCGGGCTGGGAACGACGTTAAACGAGATTGCCGGCCAATCCCGGGTGGGCATTCAAATCGCCGAAGCGCGGATTCCCGTCAAGCCGGATGTTGCGGCCCTTTGCGAGCTGCTGGGCTTTGATCCGCTATACATTGCCAATGAGGGAAAGCTGGTTGCCTTTGTCCGCCCGGAGCGTGCGGCGGCGGTGCTTGCGGTGCTGCACGAAGACCCGCTTGGAAAGGATGCCGGCATCATCGGTGAAGTGATAGAGGCGCCCGCGGGCAGGGTGATCCTGCAAACGCGCATCGGCGGCGCCCGCATCGTGGACATGCTGACCGGGGAGCAGCTCCCCAGAATATGCTGAAACCCTGTCTTGCGTTGAAAAAATCAAGGATCATGAAGTGAATATTCATCTGGTCAGCCTGGGGTGCGCCCGCAATCTCGTGGACAGCGAGGTCATGACAGGAAAACTGCGCAAAGCCGGCTGCGTGCCGGTTCCGGATCCGGAGGATGCGGACGTGATCATTGTCAATACGTGCAGTTTCATAGAGGCTGCGGCCGATGAATCCATCGATACCATACTGACCCTGGCGGAATTTAAGAAAAGCGGCGCCTGCAGCCGTCTGATCGTCACCGGATGCCTTCCGGAGCGCTACCGGGAGGACATCGTTTCGGCCCTTCCGGAGGTGGATGTATTTCTGGGGACAGGGGCCTACGACCGAATAATTGATGCGGTTCAAAGCAGCCCGGAACTTTTGGTCTGCGAACTGCCGGACCCGGACGGAATCGGTGTGGAAGCCGCGGATGCCGCAAGGGATCTGTCCACGGGGCCCGCCGCCTACCTCAAAATCGCCGAAGGCTGCGACCGGCGTTGCACGTATTGCATCATTCCCAAACTCCGGGGCCGGCAAAAAAGCAGAACCCTGGAAGATATCGTGGCGGAAGCCGAAAAACTGGCGGCTTGCCGGGTCAGGGAGCTGATCCTGGTGTCTCAGGACACTACGGCATACGGGCAGGATCTGGCGGGTTCCGCAAAGTTCCCGCAGCTTCTGGAACGCCTGTCCCGGCTGCCTTCCGATACCTGGATCCGGTTTCTGTACGGGCATCCGGAAAGCATCACCGATGCGGTGATTCGGGCGGTTGCGGACAACCCCCGGATCTGCCCGTATTTTGACATTCCCATTCAGCATGCCGGCGACGCCGTGTTGAAACGCATGGGCAGGCATTACGGCAGAACGGCGCTGATCCGGCTCTTTGAAAGCATTCGGGCCGCGGTTCCCGGGGCATCCCTTCGCACCACGGTCATCGTGGGGTTCCCGGGGGAGACGGATGCGGACTTTGCCCTGCTGCTGTCCTTTATTCAGGAAATCCGGTTCGATCATCTCGGGGTATTTATCTATTCGGATGCGGACGATCTGCCGTCCCACCATCTGCCGGACCCGGTTCCGGCCGCTGTCGCCAAGCGCCGGCGCAACCGGCTGATGGCCGCCCAGAAAAAAATCTCCGCTGAAAACAACCGCAGGTATCTGGAAAAAATTATTCCGGTTCTTGTTGAATCCGCCCCGGAAAAAGGAGTATATATGGGCCGGAGCCGGTTTCAGGCGCCTGAAGTGGACGGCGTTACCATCATCCATGCGGATCACCTGGAGATCGGCGGTGTCATCCGGGTTCGCATTACCGACACGCTGGAATATGATCTGATTGGGGTTCCTGATGAATGAATTGAAAACCCGTATCCTGGAAATGGTCCAGAGTGATCTGACCGAGATCGAAGTCGCGCTGGTGGAAAACCTCAAGCCGAACGTCGAACTGGTTTCATCCATTGCCGGCCACATTCTCTTCAGCGGCGGAAAACGCCTCCGCCCCCTGCTGATGGTGCTCTGCGCCAAGATCTGTCATTATCAGGGGGGGTATGACAAGACGTTTTCCATCATCTTCGAATACCTGCACGCAGCCACCCTGCTGCATGACGACGTTGTGGACGGGGCCCTGATGCGGCGGGGAAAACCCGCGGCCCACAGCCTCTGGGGAGGCGCCGCGGCCGTTCTGACCGGGGATTTTCTGCTGGCACGATCCCTTGCCGTTGCCGCTGAAACCGGCAATATCCGGATCATCCGCACCATTTCGGAGATCACCGAAAACATGGCTCAGGGAGAAATCCACCAGCTCATGCGAAAGGGCGATATTCACCTGTCGGAGGGCGAATACCTGGAGGTGATCCGACGGAAAACCGCGGTGCTGTTTCAGGGCGCCTGCAGGGTCAGCGCCCTGATCGCCGATGCCCCCGAAGGCTGGGAGAATGCGCTTGCCGATTATGGATATCATCTGGGGATGGCGTTTCAGATGGCGGACGACCTTCTGGACTATACCGAGGACAGCCTGGCACTGGGAAAAACCGTGGGCGCCGATCTCAAGGAAGGCAAACTGACCCTTCCGGTGATTTATGCGCTGAATGCCGCAGATGTCAAGGACCGGGAGCGCATGCAAGCCATTATCGCCAATCCGGAATTCTCGGTCCCCGAGTTCCAGGAACTTGTCGCATACCTTAACGCCCATGGCGGAATCGACTACACCCGGCAAAAGGCCGGAGATCATATTCAGGAGGCCAAAACCGCCATCGCGCGCTTTGAGCCGTCCGTTTCCAGGGATATCCTGATGGATGTGGCCGATTATGCGCTGAAACGAAATAACTGATGGAGGCCAGATGATGCAGGCAGGAAAAAACCGTATTTGGCCGGCAGCGATGCTGCTGTGCGCACTGATGGCCTGGCGGACTTCGGCCGGGGCGGAGGAAGCGCTTTCACTGAAAACCTTTGAAGCCGTCGGCACGGTTAAGATACAGGGTGAAAAAATCGTTGAAGCTCGGGAGATTGCGATTTCTCTAGGGCTTGCGGCAGCGGTGGACCGGGCGATTCTTGAACTGATTCCCGTTGAATCCGCCGCGGCGAATTTTTCAGCGATCACGACGCTTTTTTACACAAACGTCAACCAGTATGTTCAGGATTACAAGGTGCTTGCGGAATCCCGGGGCGGCGGCTTTTACCGGGTGATGGTTCAGGCAGGTGTTTCCACCGGGGCCGTACAGAAAAAGCTTGCAGACGCCGGAATATCCCTTGGGAAAAAAATCCTGCCCTCTGTCCTTCTGATGGTTTCCGACCAGCGGCTGGACAGCCCCGACATGCAGTACTGGTGGGGGGAGCCCGGCGCCGCCGCTTCAAAACCGGTTGCAGGGTCCCTGCTTTCCCGGATTTTCAGCGAAAAAGGATTCGGGATCGCCGGCGATGCGCCTGCCGTTGCGCCTGAGGCTCTGGCCTCCATTCGCCGGAATGCGAATCCGGGAAATGCAGAGGTCGCCGAAATCGGCGCCCGGGCCAATGCTGACATGGTGATCGCCGGAAGCCTTACGCTCTTGCGGGCGCCGACCGAACCGGAAACAGCCCCGAAAACCGTTCAAGCCGTCATGGCGCTGCGCGCGGTCCGTTCGGGAACCGGGGAGGAAATCGCCGCAGTCCGGCAAACAGGCGTTGTGACCAACGCCGAAGATCCGGCCGGAATCGATCCGGTGCTGGCAACGCTGGCAAAGGATGCTGGCGAGGAATTGAGCAGAAAGATGGCTTCGGCCTGGCAGAAACAGGCCCTGAAATCCGCAACCGTTGAGCTCCTGATTGAAGGCACCAGCCGGTTGGGAGATTATTCGGCGTTTCGATCCGCTTTAAGCAAGGTTTCGGGGGTCAAGAACGTCCAGATAAAGGAAATGAAAGCCGACAAATACACGCTGACCGCCGAGTATCCAAAAGGGGCTGGACAACTGGCCGATGCCCTGATATTGAAACCCTTTGAAGGATTTAGTATAACCATACCGGAAGTGACTCGGAACCAGTTGAAAGTCGTTCTGGTCCCCGGACAGAAATAGGGGATTTGTCAGTGGCTTGAACGAGATCCCCGCATGATATTCATCCATCTGATTCGAGATTTGAAATTGAGATATCCCAGACTGACGATTAATGTCCCCAATTTTATTACCGTTGTCCGGATACTGTTGACGCCGCTCTTTGTCATTTTTCTGCAGAGGGAAATGTTCCCGGCTGCGATTCTTGTCTTCACGATTGCCGGCATCAGTGATGGACTGGATGGTTTCATCGCAAGGTACTTCAACCAGCGGACGGAACTCGGCGCCTATCTGGACCCCATTGCCGACAAATTCCTGCTGATGGCCTCTTTCATAACGCTGGGCATTCAGCAGCACATTCCCGGCTGGCTGACCGTGATTGTCATCAGCCGGGATATCGTCATCGTGATGGGCATCGCTGTTTTGAACATCATGGACGTCAAAATCCGGATTCAACCCATCCTGATCAGCAAGATCACCACGTTTGTTCAGCTCCTTACGGTGTTTTTAACCCTTCTTTATCCGGGAACGCCGTCGGAGCCCATGGCCAAATACGTGATGTTCTGGATCACGGCCGTCTTGACCACGATTTCCGGGCTTCATTATATGATGCTCGGCCTCAATACCTTTCAGAACGGACATGACAGATTGATCCGGTAGTCAAATCATTGCCCGTCCGGTAGCGGCAAGCGCCGGAACGCCGCTTGCAAAACTTCGGGCCCGTTTTTATCACGGTTTTTGTTGACATCGAGCGGACCGGATGGTATCTATCAACCATCATACAGGCACGTAGCTCAGCGGGAGAGCACTACCCTGACACGGTAGGGGTCGTTGGTTCAAACCCAATCGTGCCTACCAAACAAATCAAGGGGTTATGGCGAAAGTCGTAACCCCTTTTGATTTTTTGTTGGTGATAATCTGTATCACCAGAGCCTGATTTCCAGCATTCCATGATTTTGTGAACACTATATTCTTGGGCTGATCCGGTTCCTGAATCCCATATTTTTCAATCAACGCCTCGATGATAATTTTTTCGACTGCTGGAAAATCAAAAGATAACCCTCCTGCCGGATTTTACTTTATGAAAGCGGCTATGTTTATCTGTACCGAATAATTGGCACCGGATGAGATAAGTTTGTTTCGAAACAAGCGGCGTCGAAAGTTTAATAACGCAGATTTTTTAAAAACCCATGCTTATCAGTTTAAAAAAATTCATAAATTACGACTTCAAGTCAACAAAAACCACCATATATAAACTTTCCTTGACTTTAGTTTGAAATTGTAATTTTATGATGACCATGGGTACTGTAAGTAAGACAAAAATAAACCGCCTCATCAATCAGTGGATCACCGGCACCCCCGGTGCCGTTACCTATCTGGGTGCTTCAGGTTTCGGCCGGGATCTGCTCGTAAAATATAAAAACAGCGGCTGGCTGGAACCGTTTGGCCGCGGCGCATACATACGCTCCGGGGACAGGGTGGACTGGCCGGGCGCTCTTTATACACTTCAGACACAGCTCGCACTCCCTGTTCATGTCGGCGGAAAAACAGCTCTTGAACTGAAAGGATATGCCCATTACCTGCCGGCGAAGCAGAACAGGGTTTTTCTGTATGGTCATAGAGGGCTGATATTGCCGTCCTGGTTCAAGGAAGATCGCTTCGGCGTTAAGTTTGTTGTGACGCGAACAAATCTCTTCCCTGCGGATAGCCGGGAGGGATTTACCGATTTCAGGGACCGTGATTTTTCTGTCAGAATAGCGGCGCCGGAGCGCGCAGCCATGGAGATGCTTCATCTGACGCCTAAAGAGGTCGGATTCGACGAAGCCCGGTTGATCATGGAAAATCTGGTCACCCTTCGCCCGGATGTTGTCCAGAGGTTATTGGCTGCATGCCGCTCCGTAAAGGTGAAAAG
>JBBIPX010000123.1:7845-11023 GCA_037442625.1 Desulfobacteraceae bacterium | reverse complement strand
CCTCAGGATTTGCGCGCCTTGATCTTGGACTTTTTTCTTTGCCATCTCAATTTTGACTTTAAGGGAAGCTACCGCCAGCGCTCAAACCCGACAGATGAGGAGGAACTGCATGTCAGCATCGATTGGAATCGAAGCCTTACTCAGCAATCCGGATGTTCAGAAAATCACCAGCAAGATCAATGCCGAGCTTGTCAGTCACAGAGAAATGGCCCCGGTCCTCTGCGGGGTGTTTGATTCGCCCGCGACCCGGCTGACGGAAAAGGACGGGTTTGTGTTTGAAATCGACGCAGAGGCCAGAAAACGGCTTCCCAATATCATCCGCAACAAGGTCCAGGTGATTGAAGGCGTCGCCGCGGGAGACGGAAAGCGCCTGGAGAATTATCGCAGGCAACTGCGGATCGGCATCGTCTTTTCCGGAGGGCCGGCGCCCGGCGGCCACAACGTGATCGCCGGAATCTTTGATGCAGCCGGAAAAGCCAATCCCGACACAAGGATCTGGGGGTTTCTGATGGGCCCGGACGGGGTCATTGAAAACCGGGCCGTGGAACTGACCGAGGAGCGGATCCGGCAGCACCTGAATCTTGGCGGGTTCGGCATGATCAAGACCGGGCGGGCCAAGATCGACACCCCGAAAAAAATGACCCTTTCGCGGGAAACCTGCAAGAGCCTGGGCCTGAATGCCCTGGTCATCGTGGGCGGGGACGATTCCAACACCAATGCGGCGTTTATGGCCCAGGAATTTCATGGCGACGGGATTCAGGTCATCGGCGTCCCCAAGACCATCGACGGCGATGTCCAGGTGCGGGATGCAGCCGGCAAGGTCCTTTGCGCCATATCCTTCGGATTTCATTCGGCGGCCAGGGCCTTTGCCCAGGAAGTCAGCAATCTGTGCACGGATTCCAGCTCCGACATGAAGTACTGGCACATCTGCAAGGTCATGGGAAGAACCGCCAGCCATCTGGCCCTGGAGGTGGCCCTTCAGACCCATGCCAACATCACCCTCATCGGAGAGGATGTGGCGGACTATGTGGATCATAAACGGATCGAGGCCGCAGAAGCCGCCGGCACCACTGATTATACGGCATACGGCATCACCCTTCGCCACCTGTCCCGGGTGGTCTGCGATGCCATTGTCCGCCGGGCCGCTGTCGGGAAAAATTGCGGGGTGATGGTCATCCCGGAGGGCGTTCTTGAGTTCATCAATGAAATCCAGGTCTTTATCATCAAGCTGAACACCATTATCGGCGAATACAACCGCACCCATGATACGGATTTCCATTCGGATTTTCCCGTTCTCGAGGACAAGCGGGACTATCTGCGGCGCCTGGCCAAGGCCCACCGGGAGAACAGCGATTTTTCGGTGTGGAACACCCGCGATGACGATCTGTTCAACGACATTCCGGATTTTTTTCAGGAAGGCCTTTTGCTGGAGCGGGACAGCCACGGCAATTTCCAGTTTTCCCTGGTTGAAACCGACAAGGTCGTCATGGGACTGGTGAAGGATTATCTCAACATCCTCAAGGAAAAAGGCATCTATAAAATGGGGATCGAGCGCGCGTACTACCACGGAACCCTTGCCGCGGCAGGCATGGATCCCGATGCCTTCGGCCCGGTGCTGTTCAAGAATTACGACGATTCCCGGTATCTTCTGGTCAAGGAGAGCATCATGTCCGTCAAGACCCTGCGGCAGGCCCTGATCAAGGCCGGCCTCATGGAAGAAGAGCGGAAGATTCCGCCGGCGATTGAAAAAATCTACAACAAATCCGTTCCCCAGTTCAAGACGCAGACGCATTTTTACGGGTATGACGGCCGGGGAAGCATCCCCACGGAATTTGACTGCGTGTACACCTACAACCTGGGATGGACGGCCTTCAGCCTGATCGCAAACGGCGCCACCGGGCAGATGGCCGCCATCCGGAACCTGGAGAAGAAATTCGCCGACTGGGAGCCGGTGGGCCTTCCCATTGCGCCGCTCATGCACCTTGAGGAAAGAAACGGCAGGCTGGAGCTGGTCCTTGAAAAAAGCCTGGTGGATGTGCGGTCTCCCGCCTTTCTCGTGGCCAAGGCCCTTCGGGAAAAATGGCTTGCCGCCATCCCCGGAGACGACGATTACCGGATCCCCGAGCCCGTGCATTTTACGGGCAACGTGGATGACGACCGGCCCATCACCCTGCGGCTGAACGATATCGGCGGCAACTGAAAAACCCTTCGAACCGCCGGAAAGGGATTGCAAGCGGACCGATGGAAATCGATTATTCTTCATTAAAAGGGCAGTTTCTGATCGCGATGCCGAACATGACGGATCCGAATTTTTTTCAGACCGTTGTCTGCATCTGCGAACACACGCCGGAGGGGGCTGTCGGCATTGTCGTCAACCGCCCCCATCCTTTTTTGACGGAAACGGATATTTTCGATGAACTGAAGATTGACGCAGCTCCTGACAGGTCGCCCGTCCCCATCCATGTCGGAGGGCCGGTGCTGACCGGCGAAATATTTGTCCTGCACGGAAAGCCATTTGGCTGGAACGGCTGTCTGATGGTCACCCCCTCCCTTGCCATGAGCAACACGATGGATATCCTGCTGGAAATTGCAAAGGGCGGGGGGCCGAAATCGTATATCCTTTCCCTGGGCTGTGCCGGCTGGGGGCCGGGCCAACTGGATGACGAAATCAGGGAAAATGTCTGGTTGATCAGTGCGGTGTGGGAGGCGGTTGTCTTTGAAATCAGGAATGAAGATCGGTGGGGCGCTGCCTTGAGGAAAATGGGAATCGACCCGCTGCTGCTGTCCGCGGAGTCGGGCCACGCATAGAACTTACGGCTGCTCCGGGCTGCTTTCTTCCGCGGAATCCTCGCCGGAATCCTCCTTGTACTTGGACTTTGGCTTTTTTTTCTTCAGGCAGATCCGGTCCTTTCTGACAAAAGCGCAAAGCTTGGGATTGTAATATTCTTTGCAGTTCAAGGGATTGTACAGCGGACATTCAGGATTTTTTTCTGACATCGTTCAAATTCCCCCTCAGGATCATATGCCGTATCAACTATCATAAACGCACGGATTTTACAAGATATTATGTCTCATTCCGTTTTTTTCCCAAGGAACACCGCCTGAACAAGACCCGGTTTTCAATTCGTTTTGACAATGAATCAAATAACATGTACTTTATCCGACTTGTGCGTTTTTT
>JBBIPX010000123.1:0-7745 GCA_037442625.1 Desulfobacteraceae bacterium | reverse complement strand
GAAGATCTGCTAAGGGCCGCCGGCGACATGGAAGCGCTGCTGGCAACGGCCGGGGGCATGCCGGGGCTCACCGGCGCCATTCGAAAGGACTGGGAAAAAACATGCCGGCATGTTTCCCGCCCGGCTTCCGGGGACAGGGTGCGGGTGGCCGTTGTCGGCGCCATCAAATCCGGTAAAAGCACATTCATCAATTCGTTTTTGAAAGGGGATTATCTCAAGCGGGGCGCGGGCGTTGTCACGTCCATTGTCACGCGGGTCAGAAAAGGCAAGGGGCTGAAGGCAACGCTGGTATTCAAGTCCTGGGATGAGATCCACGCGGATCTGGAGCACGCCATGGTGCTGCTGCCGTCCATACCGGTTGCCGCCGCCTTTGACTTGCGCCGGCCGGAGTGCCGCGCTGCGCTTCAGGCGGCGCTTGCGGCCCTCGGCCCGGACCGGCTGATCGTCAGCGGTACGCGAAACGAAAGCAGCGTGCTCATGGACGCTTACCTCAAGGGCTTTGAAAGCGTCCGGGACATCATCTCGGAAGAGACCGTGGTCCGGCATTACGAAGGCGGGGAATTTTTGCTGCACCGCGATTTTGCCGGCAGCGACAGCCTTGCGGTGTATCTGAAGGACATCGAGATTGAAATCAACGCCGATATGCCGGACGAAAGCCTGGAGATGGCCGACTGCCAGGGCAGCGACTCTCCCAATCCCCTGCACCTGGCCATGATCCAGGACTATCTGCTCCTGACCCATTTGATCATTTACGTGATCAGCAGCCGGACCGGTCTTCGGCAGGCGGACATCCGGTTTTTGTCCATGATCCGGAAAATGGGCCTTGCCGGGCACATCCTGTTTGTCGTGAACTGCGATTTCAGCGAGCATGATTCCCTTGACGGCCTGCTGCCGCTCATCGAGCGCATCCGGGAAGAAATCTCGCTGATAAAACCTTCCCCCCGCATCTATGCCCTGTCCTGCCTGTACAATCTCTTTGAGCATGCCGGATCGGGCCTCAGCGACAAGGACCGCGCGCGGCAGCTCCTGTGGCGGGAGGAAGCGGCGTTTGCGGCCTTTTCAGACGGTGAAACAAAGCGGTTTGCGGCCGATCTTGAAGACATGCTGCTGCACGAGCGCTATGCGCTGCTGCTGCGAAACCCGGTGGAGCGCCTGTCCGTGATATCCGCCGGCGTGGATCACTGGATCGGTGTCAATCTGGAGATGCTGAGCCGCGATGCCGCCGGCGCCGCCGGGATGCTGGAAAATATAAAGCGCCATGAAGCCAGGATCCTTCAGTTGAAAACCCTGGTGAAAACCACCCTGGACGGGGCGCTTCAAAAAATCAAACAGGACCTGAAAACGGACGTGGACCGGTTTTTTGACGTCCGGACCGGGGAGGTTTTCTCCGGCATGCTCCGGTTCATCCGCCAGTATGCGGTGGCCGACGATCCGTTTCAGGGAAAAACCCCGAAACCCGGTTTCACCCAGGCCTTGTTCCTGGTGTTTCAGGAATTCAGGCACAGCCTGGATACGTTTGTCACGGAAACCGCGATGCCGGAGGTGATTCGTTTCATCCGGGAGGAAGAGGAAAAGATCGCAGCCTGCCTGCAGATGATATCCGCCCCCTACGACGGCCTGCTGCAGGACGCCCTTTCCGACCACGGCGCCGCCGCCGAAGGCCTGAGCGGGAGTCTTTCGGACAGTGCGGGATTTTCACC
Source organism: Desulfobacteraceae bacterium (assembly GCA_037442625.1). Taxonomy (GTDB): domain Bacteria; phylum Desulfobacterota; class Desulfobacteria; order Desulfobacterales; family Desulfatirhabdiaceae; genus RAAP-1. Next base: position 6,045 of record JBBIPX010000123.1, on the reverse strand, counting down.
GGATCAGGGCTGCATTTGCGCCATCCGGGTTCCGGAACTGGATGCCGTTAAATCGCATGCCGGCCTCCGGCTGCCGTCCGCCGGCGTCACCCTGCGATACTCGGCCCGGATCAAAACCGAAGCCGTCGCCAAACTCGGGTGCTATACCCTGGTCACGCTGGTGAAGCGCTTGTTGAAAAAATCGACTTCAGACCGGCATGCGGATGCGCTGCATGCCCTGAAAGACGGCGTGGATCGCATGAAACGGGAAACCGAGCGCTCCATCGTCTCTCATTTCACGGATTATCGGGAGAATCTGAAATTCCAGTATGTCTATAAACTTGCGGATGCGGCCATTCACTCCCTGCTGGAATGCCTGCTGGCGCATTTTGACGCGTATTCCACGGATATTTCCCGGTTTGCAAAAGGGGCCGATGTCCTTCAGAGCGACAAGGACCTGATGGTTCAAGCCCTGAAAGAACTGCGGGCGGCGTCCCGAGAAATCGCCGGCCGGCTTCAGGGCATCCGGGAGCAGATGGACGGCGGGGCGTGCCGATAAAAAAAGCGGCCCGGAACAAATCCGGCCGCCTGTCTTGTTTCCGATTTTCCCGGTCACATGCCATGCTCCGGTGCCATGCGCCGGTGTTATTCTCCGGGTTTTTTACCGGTATCGATCCTGTCCGGCTCCCCGGGCGGGGAATCTTTTGCGGCCTGCCTGAAATTGCGGATGGCCTTTCCGATGCCGCCGCCGATTTCCGGAAGCTTTCCGGCGCCGAAAATAATCAGGATGATGACCAGAATGACTAGAAGCTCCGAGAAGCCCAAACCGAACATACGCGCCTCCTATTCGTCAAAACGGGTCTGCTTTAACTCCTGGATGAGCTGAAAAAATTCGGGGGATTTCATGTACCGGTCCGTTGCCGCCTGGTAATCGATCCACCTTCGCCAGCTTTCGAACCAGGCATCGTTATGCCAGTAGCAGTCCGGATCCCCGCTGCCTTTCAGCCGGTTGACGAAATCCCGGTATTCATCCCGGCAGCTCTCGCAGAACCGGTACGGGTCCAGGACGGCAGGATCGGGATCCGTGCGGGATTCGGAATCAAAGTGCACGCCGCATTTTTCGCACTTCTGGGCGCAGCGGGTGCAATGGAAGACTTTTTGAACCGCCAGGATCTTGCGTTTCCGGATCAGCGCATCCCGTTTATCCTGAGACATCTGAAGCTTGGCGTTCAAAGAGATGATTTCGGCCATGGGTGTTTCGTCCTTTTTTCCGGTCGCGCGTTGCATTGCGCCCTGTGATTTTATACCACCCGGCAGCCCTGCCTGTCAATCAGAACATGGGGCAGAACATGGGGCAGAACCCGGGAGAACGTGGGGGAGAACCCGGAGCTGCCGGTTTTAGGAAGCGCCGGCCGGGCCGTGTTACTTAAGTATTGATTTTGAATCAGGGAATGCGTATAGATCACCCCATGGATTCCCTGATCAAAAAAGCGGCGCGCGATCTTGCCGCGGCCGGCCGGGCGGTGGCCCTTACCGGCGCCGGCATTTCCGTGGAAAGCGGCATTCCGCCGTTTCGGGGAAAGGGCGGGTTGTGGGAAAAAATAGACCCCATGGAATACGCCCACGTCGATGCGTTCCTGAAGGACCCGGCAAAGGTCTGGCAGGTTTTGATCCGGGAAATGAAGGATGTGGTGGATAAGGCAAGGCCCAACAGCGCGCATCAAGGGCTTGCCCGGCTGGAGACGCTGGGTGTTTTGAAAACCGTCATCACCCAGAATGTCGACGGGCTTCACCAACTGGCCGGAAACACGGATGTGATCGAGTTTCACGGAAATTTCGCCTGGCAGCGGTGCATGAACTGCGACCATCGCCTGGAAACCGGGAGGATCGATCTTTCCCAAATTCCGCCCCGATGCCGGTGCGGCGGCATCTTCCGGCCGGAATGCGTATTTTTCGGGGAAATGATTTCCCCGGAACTCCTGAGCCGGTCCCGGCAGGCGGCCGCAAGCTGCGATGTCATGCTGGTTGTCGGCACTTCCGCCCTGGTTCAGCCGGCGGCCTATATGCCCGTTATCGCCAAGCGCAGCGGGGCAAGGATCATCGAAATCAATCCGGAAAGAACGCAACTGACCCGCGATGTCAGCGATCTCTTCATTCAGGGAAAGGCGGGAGAGGTGTTCGACCGCCTGCTGGCGGAAATCGAGAAGCTGCTGACACAACATGAATAAACAGGAAACTGATCCATTACGTTTCCAATCATACGGAGATTTACCATGTCCACGTTTTCTGAAAAAAAACCATCCACCCTTCCGGAGTCCCCGGACCGCATCCGGCCGGACGTCCTGGATCCCATCGACTACCCGTACCGGGGCCGGCGGGATATCGACATCACCATTTCGCAGCCCGAATATACGTCGCTCTGTCCCATGACCGGGCTTCCGGATGTCGGCTGCATCACGATCCGGTACCGTCCGGACGATCGGATCATCGAACTCAAATCCCTGAAATACTACCTGCTCCAGTACCGCAATGTCGGCATTTTTTATGAGCATATCGTCAACCGGATCCTGGATGACCTGGTGCAGGTTCTGGCGCCCAAACGCATGGAAGTTTCCGGCGATTTTACGGCAAGGGGCGGCATCACCACCTGTGTTACTGCTGTTTACGAGAGGACGACATGAGACTGAGATTCAAAAAACTTCCGGCTCTGACCCTGATACTGGCCGCTGCGCTGCTCGGCGGCTGCGGCACGGTTTCGAATATGAAAAAATCAACGGAGAATGTCATTCGGGATTTCAGGGCGCCGGACAAGGACCTGAAAAAAACGGTTTTCAGGCTCGTGCCGGACAACCAGGTCGCCGCGGCCAAGCAGGATGTGGGGGCCGCCATCGGCACCCGCTATCTGGAGGCCCTTCCGCAGTCCTGTCCCGATCTTCTTCTTGTCGGACCGGACAATTCGGATGCATCGCAGGCGATTGGCCCGCTTTTTCAGAAAACCGCAGGCCCGTTTGACAATCTGGCCCTGGTCCGGATCGGAAAGCAGTTCGGCATATCGGCCGTTGTGAACACCCGGTTTTCCGCAATCGCGATCCGGCAGAAGAATACCGGTTTTTTGTGGTTTCTGAAAAAACATCCCTTTGCGTGGGTCAGCGCCGCAACGGAAGTCTATGACACGGAAACCGGCGCCAAGTACCTGGAGCAGACCTTTTCCCGCGAGCTGAAACTGGACGATGAAGCGGCGGAGTTTATTCAAAAGGGGGAAATCACCCAGGTTCCGCATGTGGAACAGGCGGTTTTCGAAATCGTTCAGCAGGTGGCCGATGCCGTGTGCGATTCCCTCAAGAAAAGGCCCTGGAAAGGATATGTCGCCAAGGTGTCGGCGGACAACACCCTGATCCTTTCATCCGGCAGCCGGGCGGGTCTGACCGTGGGCCGCGAGCTGAAGGTTTACGATCAGGGGGCGAGGATTCAGGGCCATGAAGGCCAGTCGTTTCTGCTTCCGGGCAAAAAAATCGGAGAAATCAGAATCACGTCGGTTTCTCCGGACGGCGCAGAGGCCGCGGTGCTATCCGGCGGCGGGTTTCAGACGGATAACGTGGTCAAAACGAAATAGCGCGGCCCCGCAGGCACAAAAGGCCGCGGCGAATCAGGCGATTTTATAGAGGGTCATCGACGCTTCGATTCCTTTTATGGTCATCGGCGCAAGGGCTTGCGCCCGGAAACTGCCGGAGACCTTGTCCCGGGTGGCGCCGCAGATCAGGATTTCATCGGCCTTTGCCAGGCGCTTCAGCCGGGATGCCATGTTGACGGCCATGCCGATCGATGTGAATTCCCGTTTGCGGATCGAGCCCAGAATCCCTGAAAACACCTTCCCCGTGGCAATGCCGATGCCGATGTTGAGCCGAAAACCGCTTTTCCCGCAAAGCTCCCGGTCAAGCTCCTGATTGATCACGGCGGCTTTATCCCGCATGTCGACGGCCGCCCGAACGGCCTTCAGCGCGTCATCGGCATGCTGGACCGGGGCTCCGAAAACCGCCATGATGCTGTCCCCGATGTGTTTGTCCATGGTGCCGCCATGCTGGTGAATGATCTCCGCCATGGGGGTGAAATACTGATCGTTTAAAAACGCGGCGATGTCCCGTGCCTGCGCCGTTCGGGACATCGCCGTGAAATCGCGGATGTCCGAAAACAGGATCGTGACCTCATGAAAGCGGGGGCGGAGCGCCTCGGCCGAATCGGTGATTTCCCGGTAAACCGGCTCCGACACAAATTGCCGCAGGCGCTTTCGGATGGTGATCTCATGGATTTTGGCCCGCAGTTCGCGGTTGTCGAAGGGTTTGGTCAGAAATCCGTCGATGCCTTCGTTGGTGGCTTCAATGGCGGTTTCCACGGTGGCGTAGCCGGTCAGGATGATGCGGGTGATGTCCGGGTTCAGGGTTCCGATAACGGTAAGAGCCTCGAGTCCACCCATGCCCGGCATTTTAAGATCGGAAATCACGGTGACGATGTCCGACAGATGACCCTGGACAAACCGGATGCCGGCCGGCCCGTTTTCCGCGGTGAATACCGGGTAGGATTCCCGCTGCAGCGCGCGGACCACCGACCGCCGCATGCCTTCCTCATCGTCGATAAACAGCAGCCCGTTCATTTCCGTCTCACCCCCTGGGATGATATTTTTCGTGCATGCGCTTCAAATGATCCCTTGCCACATGGGTGTATATCTGGGTGGTTGAAATATCCACGTGCCCCAGCATGATCTGAACCGACCTGAGGTCAGCGCCGCCTTCCAGAAGGTGGCTGGCAAAGGAATGGCGCAGGCTGTGGGGCGTAATGGCCTTTATGATTCCCGCAGCCCGGGCGCAGCGTTTTAAAATCTTCCAGAACCCCTGCCGGGTCATGGGCTTGCCGGCCCTTGCGACAAACAGGAAGGGGCTGATGTGCGTGCGAAGCAAAAGCGGCCTTGCGGTTTTCACATAATCATCGATTTTCCGCCGGGCCGGCTGCCCGAACGGCACCATGCGCTCCTTGGCGCCTTTTCCCATAACACGGACGCAGCAGCCGTTCAGGTTGACGTCCTGAAGCCGGACGGTCACAAGTTCCGACACCCGGAGCCCGGCTGCGTACATCAGTTCGATCATGGCGGCATCGCGGACGGCCGCGGGTTTTTTCCCGTCCGGCAGGTTCAGGATCCGGTCGATTTCCGCAGCCGAGAGCACATCCGGCAGTTTCAGGCCGCTTTTGGGCAGATCGATCCGGGTGGCCGGATTTTTCTCCAGAACCTTTTCCTGGACCAGAAACCTGAAAAATCCCCGAAGCGCCACCAGGTGCCGCGCCCGGGACCGGGGACCCATGCCCGAATCCCTTAAACCGATCAGATGCCGCAAAATTGCGGCCGAATCCGCCGCGCCGAGGCTGTTGATGCCGCCTGCTTCCAGAAAGCCCGCAAACCGGGTCAAATCCGCCCGGTAGGCCGCAAGGGTATTTCCGGAAAGCCCTTTTTCAATGAGCAGGTAATTCAGATACCGGTCCATGAGCGGCCCCGGCGAAAGATCCGGTCCGGCATCAGCACGCACGTTTGATCTCCCGGCTGCACCGGATGACCGAAAGCTGCTCCGCTTTCCAGATATCCCGGTTATATTCCAGAATGGTGCGGTCCGAAGAGAATTTCCCGGCCCTTGCCGCATTGAGAACGGATTTGACGGTCCAGGCCCGCCGGTCCCGGTACAGGGCATCCACTTTCATCTGGCACTGGTGGTAGGCATCGAAATCCGCCAGCACCAGATACCGGTCTTCTGAAAGGAGCCCTTCCACCAGGGGTTTGAACAGATCCGGCTCCTCGGGGCTGAAAAACCCTTCCCGGATCAGGTCGATGGCCTGCTTCAGAACCGGGTCCTTCAGGTAGTAGTCCGCCGGCTTGTAGGCAAGACGGACGGCGGGGACTTCATCCGCGGTCAGCCCGAAAATGAAAATGTTCTCCGGCCCCACCTCTTCCTGAATCTCCACATTGGCGCCGTCCAGGGTGCCGACGGTCAGGGCCCCGTTCAGGGCGAATTTCATATTGGAGGT
>JBBIPX010000122.1:0-11036 GCA_037442625.1 Desulfobacteraceae bacterium | reverse complement strand
AAGGACGATCTTTACAATTGGATGGATAAAATAAACGGCAAATCAAGCTCTTGACGGCTTCGTAAAAAGTCCGGATGCTGCTTTGCGCTGCATCCTTCGTCATTTCGGCGTACTGTATGTACGGCAGGCGGAACGCCGGTCCTCAGGATTTGCGCGCCTTGCCTGCGGCCTTTTTACAAAGTCGTCTGAATTTTGACCGTTTACGAATTCATCAAGCTCTTGACCCATGCGGCATTTGATGGTAGCAAAACAGGAAAGGCCGGGGATTCAATTTACCCGCATATGCCGGCATTGGATCGCCCTGCCTTTAAGTGATTTTTTTTGCGGCGTTGCGTGAGACGTTTGGGTTCCGCATGAACCGGATTGGATTTTAAGATCAACAACAGGAGATGCTATTGACATTCTGGAGCATTCGCGAAGAGCTTAGCCAGGCAAACCGCTTGAGAAGATCCTATTACGAGCTCCTGAGAGACGGGCTTGACCAGCAGATGATCCAGTACGGCCTGATCGATTCATATAACAATTTTCACGGCAAAAAACTGGCCTTCCCCTTTGTCGAAAAACGGGAATTAAAACCTCGCGCACGGATTCCGGATATCGAATACGAGTGCCAGAATGCTTTCCTGGTCATTTTTGTCGAGGATACCATTCCGGCATCCTGCAAGAAATACATCCGGTTTTTTGATGAAAACAAGTCCACCAAAATCAATCTGCTGCGCTCCAAGACCCTGCCGCTGTCCGACACATTCGACAGGAATCAGAAATACATCGAGTCCGCTCATTTCGTTGATTTTTTAAGAGTTCTGCTGCCCGTGGATTACAGCCTTCTGATCCAGCGGGATCCCTCTTCCCGGAACCGGGATCGGTACTGCCTGAGTCATTTTCATGTCCGGGTCGACTGGCCCATTGCCGAAGCCGCTGAAAACATGGCCCTGAACCTTCGTTATATTTCCAAGGATCTTTACGAAAAAGGAGATAAATACGCCGAGGATATCCAGAAGAAATTTTTTGAATACCACGGGCTGCCGATGATGGCGGGCGGCAGGCGGACCGCTGCGATCGTTGCCGCCCAGTACCTGAAGCGCATTCCCTGCATAACCACCATCTATGTGGGCAGCAGCGAGTCCCGGTCCCTGATCCGCATCTCCGAACGGGGGGTTTCCAAATACATCCTTTTGAAACTAACCAATACCGAAATGGAATCCGTGGCCCAAACCCATCACCTTTCCCTCAATACGTTCTACAGGAATTATGTTGTCAACCGGAAAGGGGGTTTTGGAATCTGTATCTTTCAGGCAACCTATTATTACACCAACCAGGCCAGGCCCCCGGATGACGGAAAACTGCGGGAGCTGAAGCCGGATCTTTACTGGCTGTCCGTTTCCAACCAGCATATTCTTCCAAGGCCCGGAATATGGAAGTATCCGCCGCTGCCCATGAATGTGATTTATTCCTGATCCATCGCAAAGTTTCCATTCCGGGCGCATCCTGAAAGGATCACGGCCGTTTCAGCAGGATCTGTTTTTGCTTTTCCTTCTCTCCGGCCTGTTTTTCGCAGAAGACGGCCTCGCCGGAGACCGGATGAAGGCCGGTATGGTAAATCAGGGTGGAAATCGTCGAGGGTGTGGGCGTGAAAACCTGGACCTGCTCCGGAATAACACGCAGATGCCGGGCAACAAATTTCTTTAACCGGTTCATGTGGGCCTCGGTGCAACCGGGATGCGCGGCCATGAAATAATAAGTCAGAAAGAGCTGCTTTCCGGCGGCGGCGCAGGCTGCATCAAACAGGCTTTTGAATGCGATCAGGCAATCCCCCCCGGGTTTTCCCATAAGCTCCAGCACATCATTTTCCGTATGCTCGGGAGCGATTTTCATCTGGCCGGAAGTATGGTGATGCACCACCTCGGTTAAATACCGCGGCCCGTTTTTCTTATCTGACAGAATCAGGTCATACCGGATTCCGGAAGCCACAAAAACATGACGGACACCCTTTATCCTGCCAATCGCCTTCAGAAGATCGATCTGGCGGCTGTGATCCACCTTCAGGCCGGCGCATATTTCAGGGTGCAGACAGCGTTTGTGACGGCAAGCACCCTTTTCCTGTTTTATCCGGCATTCGAATCCATACATGTTGGCCGTCGGTCCGCCGACATCTGAAATGATTCCCTTGAACGCCGGATGGGCGGTGATGGTTCTCACTTCGCGCAGAATGGACTGCCGGCTTCGCGATTGAACGGCTCTTCCCTGATGCACGGAAATGGCGCAGAAATTACACCCGCCGTAACACCCCCTGTGCGTGCAAACCGAAAACCGGATGGTCTCGAGTGCCCGGACATCTCCCTGTTTCCGGTAGAACGGATGCAGTTCCCGTTCGAAATCCAGATCATGGACCGCATCCAATTCCGATTGTGAAAGCGGCAGGCCGGGGGGCATGTGGACGAGATACCGCGCGCCGTGTTTCTGGCACAGCCCTTTGGCCGTCAGCGGATCATTGTTCCGATAAAAAATATGAAACATCCGCGAGAATGCCAGGGGATCGGCGGATATTTTTTCAAAAGGTTCCATTTCGATGCAGTCGTTTCGGACGCTGCCGGCGATATAACAGATTCCGCGGATATCCGTGACGGATTCGCGGCGTTTTAATTTTTCGGCAAGAGAAAGGACGGCCTTCTCCCCCATGCCGTAGATCAGGATATCGGCCTTGGCGTCAAACAGGATGGATCCGCGGATGGCTTTTGACCAGCAGTCGTAATGGGGAACCCGCCTGAGACTTGCTTCGATGCCGCCGATAACGATGGGAGCCGTGGATTTGAAATACCTGCGGATGAGATTGGAATAAACGATGACCGCCCGGTCCGGCCTGCGATTGTTGACGCCTCCGGGGGTATAGTCATCGCGCTTGCGGCGCTTTCCGGTCGCGGTGTAATTGGCCACCATCGAATCCACGCTGCCGGAAGTCACCCCCCAGAACAGCAGCGGCTCCCCCAGACGGGTGATATCGCTTTCGGATGAGGCGTCCGGCTGGGCGATGACACCTACCCGGTATCCCTGCCGCAACAGGACTTTGCCGATCACCGCCGCCCCCATAAAGGGGCTGTCCACATAACTGTCTCCGGTAACCAGAACAATATCGAGCTGTGGCCACCCCAGCGACTCGACTTCTTCCGGCGTGGTGGGCAGAAACATTTCCTACTTGACCGACAGCACCGGACAAGCAGCTTTCAGAATTACATACTGGGCCGTTGAACCAAAAACCAGCTTGCCGACCTTGGATCTTCGCCTGACCCCGATAACAATCAGGTCGATTTCATTTTCTTTGGCAAACTGAACCAGATCTTCCCCAGCCGCAAGTCCGCGAACCGAAAGATGGGTTTCACAGGGAATTCTGGTCTCCACAAGCTTCGCATGCGCAAAATCCAGGATATGCTCATGCTTTACGAATTCCTCTCTCGGCACTTCCGGCCCGCCAACCATCGACATCACCAGATACACCCTGGCATTCAGGGCGGCCGCATATTCCCTGGCTGTATTCAAGGCTTCATTGGAAACATTTGTGCCATCAAAGGCGACCATAATTTTCATCAGGGGCTCCGATTCCCAATCTTAAGTTGAAAGCATATCAAAGAGCTTGCCGTAGGCGGCTTCATCAAGCGGCTCGAATCCGCCCTTGTCGGTTTTCGGGGCACTCACGGTCTTGGATTTGATCAAACACTTGGCCCCGCAATTGCCGCATTTGACTTCCACCGGCCACTGATCACTTGAATACTCTGCAAGATCAATTTGAGACTGGCATCTGGGACATTTCGTAACCGGTTTCTTTTTCGGACTTATTTCGGTAGCAACCGGCTGATCCTGAAAAACCCGCTTGACGGCCTGCGGCTCCGGAACCGGGGATACAACCGGCGATAGCTCCTCGGCGACAATGATTCCGGGTTCAAGGGAAGCCGGAGAGGGTTCGGTTTCTTCAGAACGGATCAAATTCAAAAGCGCTTTGCGTATCCGATCGCTGTCGTCCACTCCCCCCAGCGCCCGGAACCTGTCATAATCTTCCTTGGAGAGCGTCAACTTCACTTCAACGGAATGGGAGTTCAGCAGGGCGGTTTGGAGCTGCCCCAATACGGCGGCCATGGCAGCCACGCGCGATGCCGTCTCCTGAAGCTGGACCTGCAATTTGCTGATCAAATTAACGGCTGGAAGTGTTTGGCCCTCGTACGTTACTTTGGCATCCGCCAGATTGATAATATTCATATCATGCCCCCCCCCTGAAAGCGTGCTGAAGCCGGTAGCAGTAAACAATATAAAACCAGCATGTTCAAGCTGGTTGAAAGTGCGGTTGAAACCAAACGACCCAACCCCACAACGCTTGAGAATCATTTTGATATCGTACTGTATTCTTCCAAAGATGTACAGATTTTTCGGCAGCCTGTTTTTCATTTATTATCATACGAAAATTCATCCAGCAGCGTTTTTTCTCCAATCACCGCCTTGGTTTTGATTTTGTACACCCCCTTTTCCTTGAAGCCGACATCGGCGCCGTAACCATCGTACATTCCCATGGTCAAGGTTTTCTGCTCCTTGCCGTCAGGTCCGGTAATCCAAAATCCTACTTTTCCAGAAACCGGCTTTCCCTCCGGCCCCGTGATATATACCATGAGATGATTGGTAATATCCGCACTCTTGCTCATCCCCGGCATCTCCATCCCTTCCATACCCTTCATCGTCTCATTTCGCTGTGCCATATCCAGGACATGGTACATGAAGCTGTATCCGTCCACCGTGCTCTGCCGGATCATCCGCCCCATGGGGTGGCCGGGATTCTGACCCGAAGATGCCGCAAACACGGTCCCAAACCCAAAAATCATCCACATCAACACAATCAATAAAGTCTTTTTCATTGTCTTCTCCTTGGTTGGTCATGATTCACTCATGCGTCTTGCGATCAAGATCAAGGCGCGCAAATCCTTTCAGTTCCGTTTTTTCCTTCCAGAGCTTGTAGATCGCCGGATAGACCAGCAGCTCCAGCGCAAACGAGGTGATCAGTCCGCCGATCATGGGGGCGGCGATCCGCTTCATCACATCCGCCCCCGCGGAAGTGGACCACATGATGGGCAGAAGGCCCATGAAGGCTGCGGCAACGGTCATCATCTTGGGCCGCGCGCGCTTGACGGCCCCGTGCATGATCGCCGCGTCCAGTTCGCCGGAGGTATTCAGTTTTCCCCGCTTTTTGGCATCGTCAAGCGACAGGTCCAGGAAAAGGAGCATGAAAACCCCTGTTTCGGCATCCAGGCCCATCAGCGCGATCATGCCCACCCATGCGGCGATGGAAACATTGTAATGCAGAAAATGAAACAGCCAAATGGCGCCGATGGCAGAAAAGGGGACGGCCAGCATGACCACGGTGGTTTTGAAGGCCGAACGCGTGTTCATATACAACAGGAAAAAGATCAGAAGAATCGTGATGGGAATGACGATCCGGAGACGCTCTCTCACCCGTATCATATTTTCGTACTGGCCGCTCCACTGGAGAATATAACCGGGCTTCAGTGAAACCCTGTCCTGCACCCGCTGTTTGGCTTCCTCCACATAACCGCCGACATCCCTTCCGGAAATGTCTACATACACATACCCCGCCAGAAATCCGTTTTCATCCCGAATCATGGCCGGTCCCTGCGCAAGCTTGATATCCGCCAATTGCGAAAGCGGAATCTGGGCGCCTGTCGGCGCCGGCACCAGCACCCGCCGGAGTTTATCCATATCCTCGCGAAGTTCGCGGGGATAGCGCAGATTGACCGGATAGCGTTCCCTGCCCTCCACGGTAGTGGTGATGTTCTCACCGCCGATGGCGCCGGTAATGACCGACTGGACCTGCGAAATGGTCAGGCCGTATCTGGCAAGCTGTTCCCGGCGCGGCTCAAAATCCACGAAATAGCCGCCGACCACCCGCTCGGCAAATACGCTCCGGGTTCCCGGGATGTCGCGAACGGCCTGTTCCAGATCAAGTCCGATACGCTCGATTTCCTTTAAGTCCGAACCGAAAACCTTGATGCCGACCGGTGTTCGGATGCCGGTTGTGAGCATGTCGATCCGCGCCTTGATGGGCATGGTCCAGGCATTGGTCACACCGGGAATTTGAAGGGCCTTGTCCATTTCGGCGACCAGCTCTTCCCGTGAAATATGATCCGGCCAGATCGGTCGAAACAGAAATTTCAGCCGTTCCGGAATCCATGCGGAATACCATCTATCTTTTCCTCTCCATTCAGATTCTGGCTTGAGCACCACCGTTGTCTCCATCATGGAGAAAGGTGCCGGATCCGTGGATGTATCCGCGCGCCCGGCTTTGCCGAAAACCCTTTCCACTTCCGGAAATGCGCGCAGCACCTGATCTTGCGTTGACAGGAGTTCCTGAGACTGGGCCACCGAAATCCCGGGAAGCGTTGTCGGCATATAAAGGATGGTCCCTTCATTCAAAGGCGGCATGAATTCCGAGCCAAGATTCAGATAGACCGGCAGGCTCAGGGCAACCATCGCAACTGCAACGGCGATAACGGATTTGGGCCGGACCAGAACAAACCGGCAGGCCGGCTCATAGACTTTGAAAATGGCCCGGCTGATGGGATGAGAATCTTCCGAATAATAGGTTCCGACCAGCGCTTTGGTGGTCAGCCAGGATAGCCACCCCGGCTTAAACTGAAATGGATCCATGCGGGTGAAAAACATCCGCATGGCCGGGTCCAGGGTAATGGCCAGAATGGCTGCGATCGCCATGGCCAGATTCTTGGAATAGGCAAGAGGCCGGAACAGCCGGCCTTCCTGATCCACCAGCGCAAAGATGGGAAGAAAAGCCACGGCAATGACCAGAAGCGAGAAAAACACCGAAGGCCCCACTTCCATGAGGGCTTCCAGCCGCACCTTGTGAAAGTCCCCCTTGCGCCCTTCCGCCTGCCAGTGATAGAGCTTGTTGTACGCGTTTTCGACCTCCACGATGGCCCCGTCCACCAGGACCCCGATGGAGATGGCGATACCGGCCAGCGACATGATATTCACCGTGACCCCCATGAAATACAGGGGTATGAACGAAATCAGGACCGAAACCGGAATGGTGACAATGGGCACGATGGCGGAGGGGATATGCCAGAGAAACACCAGAATGACAAAGGAGACGATGATCATCTCGATTTTGAGCTCGTGGCTGAGCGTATCCAGGGCCCGGGTGATGAGGTCCGAGCGGTCATAGGCGGGAAGGATTTCCACCCCTTCGGGAAGATAGGGCTTAAGTTCCCTTAGCTTTTCCTTCACCCGGCTGATGACGTTCAGGGCGTTTTCACCGTGACGCATCACCACGATGCCGCCCACGGCATCCCCTTTTCCGTCCAGATCGGAGACGCCGCGGCGGATTTCAGGCCCCAGTTCAACGCGGCCGATGTCCTTTAGAAGCACCGGCGTTCCGGAAGGGGTAACCTTGACCACAATATTCTCGAAATCAGCGATGCTCCGGCTGTACCCCCTGGCCCGAACCATGTACTCGGCCCCTGAAAACTCGATCAGCCTTCCGCCCACCTCGTTGTTGGACTCCCGGATGAGGGATGAGAGCATGTTGAAGGAAATTCCGTAAGCCGACAGGCGATTGGGATCAACGGTAATCTGGTATTGTTTGACAAATCCGCCGATGGATGCCACTTCCGCAACTCCCGGAACCGACTGGATGGCGTATCGCAGGGTCCAGTCCTGATAGGACCGGAGCTGATCCAGGGAATAACCGCCGGTGCGGTCCGCCAGAACATACTGATAGACCCAGCCAACGCCGGTCGCGTCAGGACCCAATTCCGTCCGCACGCCTTCGGGAAGCCGGGCCTGAATTTTGGATAGATACTCCAGAACCCGAGATCTTGCCCAGTAGATATCGGTACCGTCCTTGAAAATGACATAGACATAAGAAAAACCGAAATCCGATAAAGCCCGGATCGCCTTCACGTCCGGTGCGCCGAGAAGGGTTGAAACAATGGGATAGGTGACCTGATCCTCGATTATGTCCGGAGAGCGATCCCATCTGGAGTAAATGATGACCTGGGTGTCGGACAGATCCGGCAGCGCATCCAGACGGATGGATTGAAGCGCATAAACTGCCATGACCATGACGGCAATCGTGAACATGACCACCAGCAGGCGATTGTTGGCTGAAAATTCGATGATCTTTTTTATCATGGCCCATCCTGCTTTTTCTCAGCCATCGCGGCATCGATCAGGGCTCTGAGCCGTGACTCGGAATCCAGCAGAAAATTGGCCTTTACCGCTACCCGGTCACCGGCGCTCAACCCCGACACCACCTGAATTTTCCCATCGCTTCTAGCCCCAGCTTCCACTTTCCTGGGCTCGAAACGGCCTTCACCTTTATCCACAAACACCACTTGACGGGTTCCCGAATCCATGACCGCGGATTCAGGGATGACGATACCCTCCCCGTAATCGATCATGAGATTGACATCCACGTACATTCCCGGCTTCAGGCGCAGGTCCTTGTTTTCGACATTGAACCGGAGCTTCAGGGTTCTGCTCTCCCGGTTCAGGTACGGATAAATATAAGCGATTTTTCCGGTGAGCCGGAGAGACGGATCATAAGCAGTTGTCAGAACGCCTTCTTGTCCGACATGCACATCGCGGGTTTCATACTCGTACACCTCGGCATCCACCCAGACGACCGACAGGTCCGTCACCGTGTAAAGCTCCATTCCCGGTTTGATTTCCTGTCCCTGAAATATGTCCTTGGCGGTCACAAAACCGTCCGCCGGCGACAGCAGGGTGACCGTGCGCTGGGGCTTTCCGGTGCGTTCAAGTTCCTTGATGAAGTCCTTTGGAACGTCAAAGAGCTCCAGCCGCCGCTCCGAGGACTGGAGCAGTTTCCGGGCGGATGACCGGTCACCCGCCTCCGCAGCCGACAGCAGGGCCGATTGCCGAATCTTGACGAATTCCGCCTGGCTGCTCAGAAGCTCCGGAGAATAAATCGAAAGTATGGGGCTGCCTTTTTTGACAAGTTGGCCCATATAATTGATCAGAAGCGTTTCCACCCAGCCCCCGACCTTGGTCTGCACCCGGTGAATGCGGGTCTCATCCGAAACCACCAATCCAACTGTACGCAGGGCACGCTGCAGGTGTCCCCTTTCGGCCGCCGCAACCTGAACGCCCGACAGCTTGATTCCCTGGTTTGTCAGGGTGACCTCGCCGAGGCCGGAAACCTTGGTTTCATCACCGAAAAATTCATCGGCCTGCTGCTGAGCCGATTTGACGGGCGCCGAGGCATCGTCCGCATAAACCGGAATATAATCCATGCCCATCTCATCCTTGGCCGGAACAGGGGATGTGATGGCCGGATTCATGGGATTCCTGTAAAAAAGCAGCTTATGAGCGCCGGTCGGACCGGACGATGATTTGCCGGCCCCATGCTGATAGCCCAGCCGCCAGGATATACCGACGATTAGAACCAAAGCGGCCAGCACGGTGAGAATGATTTTTAAAGAGATCTTTTTTTGCATCGCAAGCTCCGGCTTTCTCAACCGCATTACAGCGTTGTTCCAATAATTTCTTCCAGATCGGCCCGTGCAATCTCGATTTGACTTTTTTTCTGCTCGCTTGTCAGACGGGCTTCAAACCATGTCATGTAAAAATCGATGATATCGCGCATCTCCGCCACACCCGATTCATAACGCATGCCCGTCACTTCCGCGGAAAGACGGGAAAGCTCCCTGATTTTTTTCGTATAAAGCCGTTCTTCCCGGATGGCGCGATCCAGCTTGAACCACCCTTCCCTTACCTTGAAACGAATCCCGTTTTCCGCATTTTGCAGTTGCTTCTGGAGCGCACTGAGATTTTCCCTGGTTTCCCGCAAATAGGCGTTTCCCAAACCAAACCAGGAATTTATCGGCAACCCCTCTCCCGTGGCGGCGCCGGCGACATCGGCAAATGGCGGCTCTGTCCGGAACGTGCCCACCTGGGTGACGGCCTTGTTTTCAAATATGGAGAGATTCTGGGTAAAGCGGGGATAACTTTCCGTTTCGCCCAGTGCGATCATCCGCTCCGTTCTGCCGATCATGGCCCGAATGATCCTTAAATCCTGGCTTTTCTCCAAGGCCAGATCCGTCACCCGGTCAATGGCGGGAAGTTCCCGGCGCGGCGCGTGAATCGCCGGAAAACCGATATCAGGTCCGGAGAAAAGATCCACAATTTTTCGGATATCCGTCTGGAGGCTTTTCTGGTCTTCTTTCAGCGTGCGCTGCTCTTCCCGCAGCTTCTCCTGCTGGACCTGAACCCGAATCACGTCCTGAAGCGTTTCCTTGCCGACCTCGTAACGTTTGCGGGCCGAAAGTTCGAGTTGGTCGAGAAGCGCCAGCGTAGCTGCGGTAATTTCCAGCGCGCGGCGGTTGTATGTCAGATTCCAGAAAATTTTGCGGCTGTCCGTAATCGCAGTTTTTCGAGCCGTCTCGAGTTCTTCACGGGCGATCTTCACTTCCTGATTGACAATTTCACCCTTTAAGGCCATCACTCCGGGAAACGGAAACTTCATGGCCGGCGATTCCTTGTCGGCTGCATCGCCGACGCCGGGCATCACCGCCCGGGTGAATGCGGAATACTGTCTGAGTATTTCATCCAGATTTGAGACCTGAGAATAGGCCTGAAGCTTTCCCTGAAATGTCTTTTCCGCCGAGATCACCCCCTGGTTTCTGAGAAGCACTAATATCTCAAGCGTTTCCAGGGTAAAGACGGGCGTTAACGCCCTGGCCGCGGCCGCTGCATCGCGGCCCGCAGGTTCCAGAACGGATAACTTGTCACAGGCCGGCGTAAAAAAACGGGTATCCGTTCCCGATACTTTCAGCGCTTCCTCCCAGCCACGGCGCATCTGCTCGATCCGCGTTTTCTGATTCATGAAATCGGCGTTCGCCTGCAAATCATCCGCAGGCCCGGGCATCCGGGACACCGGGGCGGAAAGAACGGCCGGCGGATTGTAATTTTCATAATCCGCGGAGAGTTTCGGATATTGCGAACAG
>JBBIPX010000121.1:0-11070 GCA_037442625.1 Desulfobacteraceae bacterium | reverse complement strand
TGCGGGTATCGTACTCATTCTTAAAAATAACTTCGGGTTATATTTTGGGATTTGAATCTGGCAGACAATCATAAACATAGGATGTCAAGTCTTGTTTTCTTTTTTTCAATGCTCCCGCAAGGATTGATTTATGAAAGAGATTGGTAATCCGCTATTCGTGCTTTAAGCACAGTTTATAGTTCATTTTTTTTAAAATGGCGCTGACAAACCGTCAGACGTACTAAAAGTACAGAGGCATCAACGTCATGCGCCAATTCTCTTTTTGTAATGCTCTTTTCAATCCTTGACAATAGTGTTTTTTTATGACCTATGCCATCAACCCAATTTGATAGGGTTGCCCATTTATTAAAATCGCCCGTAACCATACTTTTCTGGGCCGCATTCATTCTTACTCGACCACTGGGCGCTACGCTCGGTGACTTCCTTGACAAGCCGATAAGTTCCGGCGGTCTTGCGCTCAGCCGTTACACGGCATCGGCGGTTCTACTTGTTTTCATTGTCATGACAATTTTAATTATCAAACAAAACGCTGCGAAGCAACCCCATTGATCTTAGCTTCTCCTTTTCTTTTTCATTACTAATGTGCCAATGTCATGCGAAGCAGGACGCCCAAAGCATGACTTAACCGGGCGATAAAGCCGCTGTATCTTTCCCACCATTTTCAACTCTTGCAAAATGTGCACAGAATATAATGTGCACAGAAATTGTAATTTTTAACTTGAATAATATCAATATGTTATATATATTATTGTCTACAAATCTATTTAGAATTAAGAAAATTAAGATCGCCAAACTGCCGATTTCAAGCTATATTTATCTTCATGAAAGCATCTGAACCTAAGGTATTCGAGTATACGGATTACCATCAGTTTTTTAAGGCTTATTACAATTTTCGTAAGACCCAAAAAAAATCCTTTTCATTCAGGTATCTCGCTCGTCACTCCGATGTTTCTCCAAGCATGCTTGCCGCCGTTATAAACGGAAAGCGCAGAATTTCTCCTTCGACCGCCGTAAAATACGCGGCCCTGTGCAGGTTATCACCCCGCGAAACCGATTACCTTGTCGCTCTTGTCAATTTTGAAAAGGCAAAAACCCACACGGACAAAAACGACGCCTTTTCACGAATAGTCCGGCTCAGAGGCCAGTCAAAACTCAAATTCCTCGATACCGACCAATACGAGTATTATTCGCATTGGTATCATTCCGCGGTCCGCGAACTTGTTTCCTTGCCGATATTCAAGGAAGAGCCTTCCTGGATCGCGGAAATGCTTCTGCCGCCGATAACAAAAACAGAGGCTCAGCAATCTCTGCAATTATTGCAGCGGTTATCGATAATCAAGCGGGATGATACCGGCAAGCTTTGCCAGACAAACAAGGCGATCTCCTCCGAATACGAAATCCACACACTCTCCCTGAGGAATTTTTCGAGGGAAATGCTCGACCGCGCAAAGGAATCCCTTGAGGCCGTGCCGGTCGAACTCCGGGAAATAAGCGGAGTGACGCTCGGGATTTCGGGCCAGTGCATTGACAGAATCAAACAACGCATCCGTATGTTCAAGGAGGACATCGTGGCAATGGCCGTTGATGATAAGACCGAATCATCGGATATATACCAACTTAATGTTCAGTTTTTCCCACTAATTAAGAACTCCGGAATAAACAATCAGGATAGAACAAATGCGTCATAACTTTTTAGAAATCCTTGCCGTTTGTTTTTGCTGCTTATCGCCGGCTTTATTTCTGAAATGCACCGGTGGAAGCCCTCTGGCCGGCTCTGCTTCTCAAAGCGGAAACGGCATGGTGGCCGGGATGGTTGTGTCAGGCAACGGGACGCCGACCGCGGGTGCATCGGTAACGCTCCGAAAAAACACTTATGATCCGATAGCATGCCCTGGTGCGGCATACTGTTTCATTCGTACCACACTTACCGGCGACTCCGGAATTTTCATTTTTGATACAATCCCGGTAGATACATATACCGTAGAAGCGATTTTCCCCGGGACGAGCGAACGTGCTCTTCGTTTCGGCATTGTCGTGAAGGCGAAGACGACAACCCCGCTTCCTGCCGATACCTTAAAACCGTCTGGAATCCTGAGAGTGCATCTGCCGGACAGCCTTGTTCTGAACGGAGGCTATGTGTATGTGCCGGGAACGGGAATTGCGGGCAACGTTGATACGATACAAGCCGATAGCGGGTATATAGAAATTGATTCGGTGCCGGCGGGAATTCTGCCGTCGATTTTCTTCAGGCCTCCTTTGTCTGTAATGGCGGATGTCGATACCAACAAAATTACCATTAACCCACAGGATACCACGAGTGCGGACTTCGAAAGTGATACGGTAAATCTGATTGAATAGGAGACATTTTATGCGAAGATTGATAACCGGTTTCATGATTACGACGGCCATGATACAACAAACCTTGGCCATGCCGGTAGCGGGCGCGTCGCTTGAAATAAAAAGGGCGCACCTGGTCGGTACTACCGCCGCGGATGGCGGATTTGTCATCAGCTCGGCCGCAGGGGTGGTCAATTTGCGCGGAAAGGTCGCGGACCAGACTACCGCATCTGTCCGCCGCGGTCTGGCGCCACGCGTTCTTCCAGGCGGCGCCATCGGAGCGATTGTCCCGGCCGGCGTGCATGACGCAAGGATCGAAATTTTTACAATGCAGGGACGGCGAATTTCCTCTCGGGCCTATACGCGCATCACTGAAGGTCAGACTTTTTTTACCATCGGTAAATTGCCGAAAAACCATCCTGATCAAATATATCTGATCAGGCTGACCCTCGGCGCCGAGCAAAACACCTTTTCGGTCATTCAAGTAAAGGGGGAAACTTTTTCCGGAGCAATGGGGTCTTCCGCTTCGGTAAACGCTTCCGGTTTTTCAGGCGCATCGTTATCGAAGGAACGCGCGGTCACCCCGATAGACACGTTGATAATTCACAAAGCATTTTACGTGAGCGACAGCATTCCCATACCCACCTATACGAGCGATCTGGGCGCCATTGCCATCACCAGGCTTTTTGCCGATACGGCGCTCTGCTCACGAATCACCCCGGACAGCCTTTTTAATGTCGGTTTGAAGTTCTACAACGACAGCAACTATAATTACGCGCTCCTCTATATGGAGCAGTATCTCAAACGCTATCCTTCGGCCGCCGGCAGCAATGATATAAAGTTCTATTACGGCAGAAGCTGGTACAAGGAAGACGGCTACGATTCTTCACTCGCACAATTAAATTCTTTTCTGGCTACCCGGGCAACCTCCTTAAATCGAGCATTTGCGCAACTGGACATCGGGGACTGCTATTACGCAAAAGCAAGCATCGACACGTTGTTATACCAGCAGGCCTTGACTGCGTTTAATGCGGTACTCACCGTCTACGCCGCGGCCGCGGTCGAGTGTTCTCATGCTTTGGAGCATATAGGAGAATGCTATTACAATTATGAAATGAACTACACGCAGGCGGAGAACACCATGCTGCAAGTGATCGGCAAGTATCCCTCCGGCCTTGATGTGCCAAACGCGCAATACTATGTTGGCCGATGCCGTGAACGCGCCCAGGACTATGCAGGCGCACTCGCCAGGTTCAACCTCGTCCTCACGCAATACCCAACGTCGACAAAGTGCGACAATTGCGTCTACTGGTCGGGCCGTTGTTACCATTCGCAGGCTGCCTGGTCCGCAGCGGTAGCCAAGTTCGTCACCCTGCGGGCGGCGTATCCTACAAGTACCTACATAGACAACTCCTACTACTATGGTTGCCTTGCTTATATAAAATTGTCCAATTGCACGCAAGCCAAAGCGGACTTCGCGCTCATGCAATCCTGGTATCCGGCAAGCCCCTCGCTTACGAAAGCGCAGGCGGCCGTTGCGTCGAGTTGTCCGTAGCGAAAAACCGTCTGCTCCTTTGAAAAACTATTCGGTATTTTATCCTATCGAAAGAGGTTTGCCATGAAAGCGGATACTTGTCCCATAAGAATCGAAACTATAAACAGACGGGAATTTCTGATGAACGGCGGTGAAACCCAACCGTTAAGCATCTGCCACGCCTTACGCAATGTTCCGCTCGGCAGTTTTGCCACGCTGGTGCCGTATCCGCAGAATCCCAAGGCGGACGATATCGTACTTGCTCGATTGGAGAAAATCGGTAAAAATGGGCGGTTGGAACTAATCAACGGCCGGCCGCGTACGCTCTATGTCGGTGATTTACTTGTCGTCGTGTTCGGCAACCGTTATGCCACCAACCAGTTTGAAGGCTATGCGCGCGCCAAGGAAGATGTCTGTGAAATCCTTTCCATGGGCGGCTTGTGCGGCCTGGTGCAAAGCAAACATTCGGACGTGCCTGAGGCGAGCAAACTTCGCCTGATCGGCGCTATAGGTGACGCTCAGGGCAGGCCGCTTAATCTTAGAAATTTCGGCGTTCCCCTCGTCCCGGCCAATTCCCGTCCCCCTGTCTTAGTCGTGTGCGGCACCTCCATGGACTCTGGAAAAACATACACTGCCAAAAGTATTATTTCCGGATTGCGCAAAGCGGTGCCGCATGTTGCCGGCATAAAGCTGACCGGCACCGCAACAGGTCGCGATACCTGGCAGATGCAGGACGCGGGCGCCATTCCGGCGCTTGACTTTATCGACGGCGGTTTTGCTTCAACCTATCTTTTATCAATCGAGGAACTGATTGACCTTGCCGAACGCCTTTTCAGCCAGGCCGCGGCCCAAGGGGCCGAGTATATCGTCGTCGAAATCGCGGACGGGCTGCTTCAGCGGGAAACCGCCGCAATGCTTCGGAGCGCGGAATTCGTCAAGCAAGTTGATGCCTGGATATTTGCCGCCGGCGAATCGATGGCGGCCGCGGAAGGCGTGCGCCTGCTGCGAGAGTGGAACCTCGAACCGTTGGCGGTTTCGGGCGTGGTTTCCATGAGTCCGCTTGGCATGCGCGAAACCGAGGCCGTTACCGGCGTCGCTTGCCTTACCGCCGGCCAATTGCAATCGGGAAAGTTGAATGAAAGGTTGCTGGGAACCAAGGCTGCAATCAAGGCCGCCGCCGCCCTATGATGAACGGACGCGTTTACCTTTGGACGCCTGATCCCAAAAAAGATCTGGGTGGAAGCCTGAGCATCACCGTTGTTCCGCTGTTGCACCTTGACGAAGAGGAAGAGGGAACGGGCCGCTTGTGGGGGCGGCATGCGAGGGTCAAAAACGGGGGCGAGGTAAATGTGCCTGACCCTGAAGCGGACGGGGCAAAGGCAATCCCCATCGGCGATGCGGCGCCCGACACGGACGGAAATTTTATTTTCGAACAGGGTCGCGGCGGCGGCCGCATGGACAAGGTGGTCCTGGCTGAGCCGGATTTCCGGTGGCGGTATATCCAGGCCTCGCATTTCGGTGAAGTCAACACCTATTTCCATCTTGATCGCATCGCTTCCTATGTGGACGCATTACTTCACGAACTTGGTGCATCGCCCCTGCCGAAGGTTGTCGCTGTTGTCAATGCGCACCATGCGGCGACCGAAAAAAACGGCGTGCGGGACGGGTTCAGGGGCGTCGGCCACTGGCATGTTTTTCAGGGAGCCCATTACCGGCTGCCCAGTGATCGCGCAACCCAAAAAATAAAGGAGCTCCATCCCGTCTCTTCGGACGGTGAAATCCATCTCGGACCCGGCTGGCAGCTTCTCAATTACGGCGCACTGGTGGAAGCTGCCGGCGGGCGGTACCGCACCAACGCCTCCCATAATCCAGGTATTCTTTACCATGAATTCGGGCACCACATCGCACGGCACACGGCGGATTTTCGGGCCAATGCCCTGCTTCCGCGTGAACAGCAGGACAACCGCAAGACCGCACTTGACGAAGGATTTGCAGATTACTGGGCTGCGACCATGATGGATACACCGCATATCTGGGCCTGCCACCACCGGCATGACGCGCGGACCGTGCACCGCCGCAGCCTTGTTTCAAAAAAGACCATGGCGGACTTTGTTCCTGGATCAAAGGCGGACCCGCATGAAAACGGCACGATCTGGGCCGCCACGCTTTGGGACCTGCGTTCGGCGCTTGCCCGGCTCGAAGCGGATGGCAAACGACGGTCCGATTTGATGGTGCTGCTATCGTTGCTTCTTTTAGGCAGGCGCATGGGAGCCGAACAGCCACCCACCATTAAAAGCTTACGCCGCGCTCGAAAATCTTTTTCCATTGCGCTGGCCGCCCTGCTGGAGGCTGACCGGGCCTTGTACGCCGGGCGGTATCATGATCTTATTCTGTCAATTTTTGTCACGCGCGGCATTAAAATTAAAAAACCCGTTAAAAAGCGGCCGGCGGTCATTTTCGAAGACAATGGAGAGGCCGTGCCTCGGCAGATTCTGTCTTTACCTTTTGTAAAATGCACGGCCGTGGAAGATATTCCGCCCACCAAAGATCTATTCACCGCCACAGACCTGCAGGCCTATCTCGATGCGCGCGGCGAGCCCTCCTTCAGTGTGATGGTTGTCGGAGATATCATGCTGCACGGCCGGGCGCGCAAAATCTATGCACAATACGGCAGCGAGTATCCCTTCGAGGCCGTTGCGCCTCTGTTAAAAAAAGCGCAGGTAGTCGTAGGGAACCTTGAAGGACCCATAGCGCGAAAAGCAAAAAAACAGGAGAGGAACTTCTCCTACCGCGCCAGACCGGATTCCGCCCTTTCGATCGCCGCAGCAGGTATTCGCGTGTTGACGCTGGCGAATAATCATCTGGTCGATTGCGGACGGGAAGGAGTGCTGGAAACGTTGGACGCGGTTAAAGCGGCGGGGATCGCCGCGATTGGCGCGGGGGTGAATAAATCGGCCGCGCATGAGCCCTTTATTGTTATCGTCGGTAAATTGAGGATCGGCATCTTAGGCTACTACTGGAACCGCCGTTGCGCGGCAACCAAGGACCTGCCGGGCAGCGCCATGGATACGCCGGAGGAATTGAAAGCCGACATCGGCAGGCTCCGCAAATCAGTCGACCGGATTATCGTTACCTCGCACTGGGGAATTCCCTACGATCGGGAGCCTCTGCCCGACGATCGGGTTAAGGCCCGTCTTGCCATCGATTTCGGCGCGGACGCGGTGGTAAGCCACCATGTTCACGTGATTCATCCTTTTGAAGTCTATCGAAATCGGCCGATTTTTTATAGTATCGGCAATTTCGCTTTCGGTTCCGGAAACAGCCGCGGAGAAGGTCTTATGGTCGGACTCAGGTTCGAGGAGAACCAGACGTCGGTTGCGGTTTTTCCGATCTATGTAAAAAATCGCGACCCGCGCGTAAATTATCAACCTAAAATATTGCGCGGTGATAGCAGCCGGCGCGTACTTGATCGTCTGGCAAAAATGTCGGAAAAATCCGGCGCTCTTTTATCCATTGACCATGATCACGGAAGAATTGAACTTCCCTATTCACCATTGGGAGACGAGAGTGCTTGACAGAAGCGGAAAAGATGCCGCAATCATAAAAAAATGGGCGCATCTGGCGATTTTTTTACAACCGCATCGCCTGACTCTTGCTTTTGCCGTTGCGGCCATGACCGCGGATGCGCTACTCACCGTGTGTCGGCCGTGGCCCCTTAAGGTGGTACTGGACTTCGTCATCTCCACGAAACACCACTACTCGAAAATTCCCATCATCGGCGATTGGCTGTATAATGCAGGGTTCGATCCTACGGCGATCCTTTACGGCGCATGTATCACCAGTATCTGCATCGGCATCGGCACTGGCCTGTTGACCTATTTCTTTACGTTTACAGTTGCTAATGTCGGACGCCAGACCATTTACGCCATCCGACGTGACTTGTTCGGCTACATGCAGCGGCTATCGCTCCGGTTTCATGACCGCCAGAAAACAGGCGACCTGGTGACGAGGCTGACCTCGGACGCGCAGGCCATTCAGGAGGTCTTTGCGCACGGAATAATTCTTCTGGTCAGTAACGCGCTGCTCCTTGCCGGCATGCTGGTCTTGATGTTCTGGCTCAACTGGCAGTTCGCCCTTGTCTCCCTTTCTGTCGCGCCTCTTTTGTTCTGGACCCTTTTCCGTTACACCTCCCAGATACGCAACGCGGCCCGTGCGGCCAGAAAAAGCGATGGGCTTCTCGCTTCCACGGCGCAGGAAACGCTTGCTTCTATCCGGATCGTCCAGGGACTCGCCCAGGAAAGTCAGCGGGAAAGCCGGTTCGATAAACAGAACGCCACCAGCATGGCGGCTTATCTGGAGGCCAACCGGTATCAGGCCCGCGTGGCCCCGATCGTGGACATCCTGGCCGCCACCGGCCTGGCGCTGGTCATGTGGTACGGCGCGACGCGCATTTATCAAGGAGTCCTTACGACCGGCGACGTTGTGGTGTTTTTCGCATACGTCACGAACCTGTACGCGCCCATGAAAGCATTGTCAAAACTCACCTATACCTTCAGTAAAGCCGGCGTAGCGCTGGAACGGATCGCGCAAATTCATGCGGTCGAGCGGGAAGTCATTGACCGCCCGAACGCCGTTTCCGCTCCACCACTGAATGGCCAGATCGAATTCCGGGACGTATCCTTTGAATATGAACGGGGTCGGTCCATCTTGTCAAACGTAAACCTGAGCATTCGCGCGGGCGAAAAACTGGCCATCGTGGGCGCCACCGGAGCCGGAAAAAGCACGCTTATAAGCCTGATTCCACGGCTCTACGACGTGACCTCGGGGACAATCCTGGTTAATGGCGTTGACATCAGGGATTACAAGATCCAATCCATGCGCGAACAGGTAAGCATGGTATTGCAGGATTCCCTGCTGTTTTCCGGAACTATCGCCGAGAACATCGCCTTCGGAAGACCCGGCGCAACCCGCCAGCAGGTCGAAGAGGCTGCGCGCAAAGCCAATGCCGAGGAGTTCATTGTCAAACTCCCGGATAGTTATGAGAGCCTGGTGGCCGAGCGCGGCTTGACGCTATCGGGAGGCCAGAAGCAGAGGATAGCGATAGCGCGGGCGATATTGCGCGATGCGCCGATTTTGATCCTTGACGAACCTACGAGCGGCCTCGACATTGCCGCTGAGCGCGTTGTTCTTGAATCGCTCATGTGTGCTTCCGAAGGTCGTACAACAATAATTATTTCGCACCGTCTGATGAGCCTTCAGTTCGTCGATCGGGTAGTGGAGGTGCACGACATGCGGGTAACCATGAAAAAGGACTCGGAAAAAGTCCCATTGGCGTCGGCCGCGAGAACCATGGGTAGGGCTCTATGAAAATCGGATTCGGAAAATTCGGTATGATCGCGGCAATTGTCGTTCTGTCGGGCCTGGCTTGTGGCGTATTTTTCCTGGCTGAAAAATCGGCCAGGCCCGAACGTCAGCCGTATTATGAGCGGCGGGTCGAAGCCGCCAGGCTGGCGATTGCCGCGCGCAAAGCGATTCAGGAATACGAACAAAGCGCCGGCATTGTCACCGACATGCAGTCCGACCCGTACCACACCGGTCTCATCGGCGAGGACAGTACGGAAATCACCACCGGCACAGGCCATTTCGACTTGGCCGTGCTGTCGACGAACCCGAATATCGCGGCGGCTTTTGTCGACCTGCTCTTCAAGGCGCACGTGCAGCCGCACAGCACGGTCGCCATCGGCATGAACGGCTCGTATCCCGGCATAAACATTGCGGCTTTTGCCGCGTGCTATGCGTTGGACTTGCGTCCGATCGTGATCACCTCGGCGGGCGCGTCGGGATGGGGGGCGAACCGGACGGTGCTGACATGGCTTGACATGGAGAGAATCCTCAAAGACCGCGAGGTGTTTCCCTACAACAGCGTAGCGGCCTCCATCGGCGGACGCACCGAAAACGGCGACAGCCTGACCTCCGAGGGTCGCGAATTGTTGCGCGAGGCCATCAAGAGAAACGATGTCATGCTCATCGAAGAGCCGACACTGGACGCACATGTCGATAAAAGAATCGCGATATACAAAAAGGAAAACCGCGGCAGGAAGATCGTCTGCTATATCAATATCGGCGGCGGAGCAGCCTCCCTGGGTGGCACACAGAAAAAGCGCAAGATTCCGCCGCCCGGGGTCACTCAAGCCGCTGCCAAGCTGAATCTGCCTTCGCGCGGCGTGATCAATGTGATGGCCCGCGACGGCATTCCGGTCATCAATGTCTTGAATGTAAAAAAAATATCGGCCGTTTACGGGCTCCCCCGAACAATATCAGAAAAAGAGCCGATACTTGGCGAAGGAGAACTCTATTTCAAAAAACGCGACCCGTTGCTTAACACGATGCTGTTGGCCTGCGTTCTGTTTGTTGCCGTCCTGATGCTCGTCATCATCGAGCTCAAGCCGCACGACGGCAAAGGTGAGAGCGGACCCGTGGAAATTGAAAATGAGGAAATGAAATGAAACGCGCCGTTCAAACCGTGCTGATTCTCATAATGGCAGGCTCCGGATCGCCTGCCATGCAGGACAGCGTTTCAACGGCGAGCCGGCACGACGCCAACGCGATCGATTCACTAACGGTTCGTCAGGACAGTACCGGTCAACGCGACGTCAGCGGCGAAAGCGCCATGACGTCGGCAAAATCCGGTAAGAAAAAACACAAGAGATCGGTGCAACTGGAAATCTATTCCGGCGCATTGTACGACAATAACATTTATCGATATGGCCGGGAATACATCGACGCTTTCAGTCAAGGCCAAAGGATGTACCGTTACCCGGATGTGAAAAGTATCGGCGACGCGGTTATTCCGCTTGGCGCCCTGATGACCCTGGACGTGGGACGTCTCACCGCCCACCTGACCGCAAGCGGGAAACTGTACGGAACGAATTCCCAGATGAACAGGTTCGACTGGTCCGCGGAACTCGAATTGCATGGCCGCGTCAGCGTGCACGCGTTGTACCAGCAAACGCCATATCATCCGATCCGCCCCTCTTCCATTATTCCGTATCTTTACGAAATGATGTGGTACAAGAGGGATAAGGGAACGGTGGCCGTCCAATTAAACAAGTGGAACATCACTCCTTTTATTGAGGCCGCGCTGGGTTACGACGATTATAACCATACCTTCGATTATTGGGACGCCTGGTTTTATGAGG
>JBBIPX010000120.1:0-11088 GCA_037442625.1 Desulfobacteraceae bacterium | reverse complement strand
CGTTTGGTGTTTAATCGGCATTGCTGGCCTACCGAGATGGGTTTAACGAATTGAATAACGAGGGCGATTTCTCGCCTTTCCGATTCGGTCCATGAAACCTCAAATCGTAATTGCCTCCGGGATGATAACAGATGAAGAAAGGAGGTGTAATTAATCTGTGAAATTAGAGAATAAAAAGCAGATCGTTGCGGATCTTGAGGAAAAATTTGCAAGGTCCAAGATCGTCATTCTGACAAATTTTAATGGTCTCGATGTGGCGACAATGAATTCTTTGCGCAGACAGCTCAGAGAAGCCAGGGTTGAATATCGCGTCGTTAAAAATTCTTTGCTAGCACGTGCTTCGGAAAACAACTCGGTCGCATTGATCAAGGACAAGCTAAAAGACGCCAGCGCGGTCGCATACAGTTTTGATGACCCAGTGGCTCCTGCCAAAGTCTTGAGCGCGTTTGCAAAAGAAAATGAGAAGTTTCAGATCAAAGCCGGCGTTCTGCAGGGCAAAGTGCTGAATGCGGACGCTATCCAGGCGCTATCCATGCTGCCTTCCCGCGAAGCGTTGCTGGGACAGCTTCTTTCCGTCATGGTTGGCGTGCCGACCGCGATGGTGCGTGCGTTGAATAACATTCCACAAAAATTCCTATTTGTACTGACTGCCTTGAAAGAACAAAAAGAACAGGCGATTACAGAATAAATTGTTTGATGTTGAAGTGTAAACTGGAGGATACGAACGATGGCTGATATTACAAAAACAGATGTGATTGAATTCATAGCAAATATGACGGTTCTGGAACTTTCCGAACTGGTTAAGGAAATGGAAGAAAAATTTGGTGTTTCCGCAGCAGCCCCGGTTGCGATGGTTGCGGCCGCAAGCGCCGATGTGGCTGCGCCTGCCGCGGAACAAACCGAATTTACGGCGATACTTACCGGCTTTGGAGATAAAAAAATCCAGGTCATCAAGGAAGTCAGAGCGCTGACCGGCCTGGGTCTGAAAGAAGCCAAGGATCTGGTTGACGGGGTGCCAAAACCCATCAAGGAAGGCGTAACCAAGGATGAAGCCGAGAAAATCAAAGCCGTAATCGAAGAAGCCGGCGGTCAGGTTGATATAAAATAGCATCAGGCAAGTTTTCAGGGATTACAAACGGAGATGGGATGAAAGGACTCGGGCCTTTAATCCCATTTCCGCTTTATCGAAACCATTAATTGGGAGCTGCCATGACGGAACGGCCTTTGGCATCGAAGCGTATCAGAAAAAATTTTGGCAAGATTAGTAAAATCGTTGAAATTCCCGATCTTATCGGTATGCAGCGGGAGTCTTTCAGGCGGTTTTTGCAGATGGATGTCCCGCCCGACAGGCGCAAGGACATCGGATTGCAGACAGTGTTTAATTCCGTTTTTCCGATCAAGGATTTTACGGGAAGCGCCTCTCTCGAGTTTGTTGATTATCGTTTCGCAGAGATCAAACACGGTGTTGAAGAGTGCATTCACCGGGGAATGAGTTATGAAATTCCGCTTCGGATAACGGTCCGGCTGGTTGTTTACGATACGGACAAAGATACCGGCTCATCCAATATCCGGGATATCAAGGAGCAGGAGATTTACTTCGGCACCATCCCCCTGATGACGGATAAAGGCACTTTTATCATCAACGGCACCGAGCGGGTTGTGGTCAGCCAGTTGCATCGGTCATCCGGTGTATTTTTCGACCACGACAAGGGAAAAACCCATACAAGCGGCAAGGTGATCTATACATCCCGGATTATTCCGGTGCGGGGTTCCTGGATCGATATGGAAATCGACCCCAAGGATATCGTCTACATCCGGATCGACCGCCGCAGAAAATTTCCGGTCACTTTGCTTTTCAAGGCCTTTGGATATACACCCGAAGACCTGCTGTCCTATTTTTATGAATCCGAAAAAATCATTGTGAAGTCCAGCCGCTATTTCAAGGCCTTTAATGAAGAGTTTTTAAAAGGACACCGGGCATCTCAGGATGTGATCGATCCGGGTACCGGGGAAGTCGTCGTCAAAAAAGGAAGGGTGTTTACCCAGCGCATACTGAAGCGGATGAAAACCGACAAGCTGGATGCCATACCGATCACCCTGGATGAGCTTCAAGACAAGATTGTCGCAACATCCATCCTGCATCCGGTTACCCGTGAAGTGGTTGCAAAATCCAATGAAATTGTCAGCGAGGAATTGCTGAATCGGCTCAACAAAGCGGGCATTACAGAGTTTGAAATCCTGTTTATCGATGGAACAACGAGCGACTCGATCCGAAAAACCCTGGTTCTGGACAAAGTCCAGTCCAAGAAAGAAGCCCTCCTTGAAATCTATCGCAGGCTTCGACCGGGCAACCCCGCAACGTCTGAAGTCGCCCAGGATTTTGTGGATCATCTATTTTTTAAATCCGCGTTTTATGATCTTTCCGGTGTCGGCAGGCTTAAAATCAATCAGAGCCTGGGAATCGACAGCAATATCGATTTGCGGATTCTGCGCAAAGAAGACATTCTGTTAACCGCCAAAACCCTTATCCGGCTTCGGGACACCCAGGGCGTCGTGGATGATATCGACCATCTCGGCAATCGCCGGGTGCGGGCCGTGGGTGAACTGCTGGAAAACCAGTACCGGATCGGACTGGTTCGCATGGAGCGGGCCATCAAGGAGAGAATGAGCCTTCAGGAGGTCGACTCCCTGATGCCGCATGACCTGGTGAACCCCAAACCCGTATCAGCGGTGGTCAAGGAGTTTTTTGGAACCAGTCAGCTCAGCCAGTTCATGGATCAGACCAATCCGCTTTCTGAAACGACGCATAAACGCCGCCTCAGCGCGCTTGGCCCGGGCGGACTCACCCGGGAGCGCGCCGGATTCGAGGTCCGCGATGTTCATCCCTCTCATTACGGCCGTATTTGTCCGATTGAAACACCCGAGGGTCCCAATATCGGGCTGATCGTCTCCCTGAGCACGTATGCCCAGGTGAATGAATACGGATTCATCGAAACCCCCTACCGGGTGGTTTCAAATGCCGCGGTCACCGGCGATGTGCGGTTTCTGAGCGCCTTTGATGAAAAGTCGCATGCCATTGCACAGGCCAATGCGGCAGTTGATGAAAACGGAAATTTTACCGAGACGGAAATAAACTCCCGGGTTGAAGGTGAATTTACGATGGTCAAGCGCGACAATATCGAGCTGATGGATGTTTCGCCCAATCAGCTCGTCAGCGTTTCCGCATCGCTGATTCCGTTTCTTGAAAATGACGACGCCAACCGCGCGCTGATGGGATCCAATATGCAGCGGCAGGCAGTGCCGCTTCTGGTCAGCCGGGCGCCGATTGTGGGAACAGGCATCGAAGGCGTCGTGGCCAAGGATTCGGGCGTGGCCGTCGTAGCCAAGCGGGACGGGGTTGTTGAGGATGTTGAGGCCAACCGCATCGTTGTTCGGCACGACATGATGGTTCAGGATACCGACAAGCCGGTCACCATCTATAATCTGTTCAAATTTATCCGTTCCAATCAGAACACCTGTTTCAATCATCGGCCCATTGTAAAAAAAGGCCAGCGCGTCATGGCCGGAGAAGTCATTGCCGATGGGCCCGCCACAGACAAGGGCGAGCTGGCCTTGGGTAAGAATGTGACGGTGGCGTTCATGCCCTGGGGCGGGTATAATTTCGAAGATTCCATTCTTGTGGGCGAACGGCTGGTCCGGGAAGGCGTCTACACATCCATTCACATTGAAGAGTTTGAAGTGGTTTCCAGGGACACCAAGCTGGGCAAAGAAGAGATTACCCGCGACATCCCCAATGTCGGGGAAGAAGCCCTTAGAAATCTGGATGAAAGCGGGATCATCATGCTGGGGGCCGAGGTTGTGCCCGGTGACATTCTGGTTGGAAAAATTACGCCCAAGGGTGAAACGCAGCTCTCCCCCGAGGAAAAACTGCTTCGGGCCATATTCGGTGAAAAGGCCGGAGATGTCAAGGATACGTCCTTGCGGGTGCCGCCCGGAATCCAGGGGATTGTGATTGATGCCAAGATCTTCTCTCGGAGAGGCGTGGATAAGGACGACCGGACGCGAAACATTGAAGACGGCGAAATCGCGTTTCTGGAAAGGGACATGAAAGATGAGCTTCTGGTGATCAAGGAAGTCGTCCAGGCGCGGGCTTTTGCCTTGCTGAGGGGCCAGGTTTGCAGCACGCCCTTCAAGAAGGGCAAGAAGGCGCTGATTCCAAAAGGCGTGCCGATTGACGATGAGATGCTTGCCGATATCTCCGTGGATCAGCTTGAGGGAATCGTGCTGAACAGTCCGGATGTCTCCGAGCAGATCCACCAACTCCTGGATCAATACCGGGAACAGAGCGCAAAGTGCCGGACCAATTTTGAAAGACAGGCCACACGTTTTGAAAAAGGAGATGATCTTGCCCCCGGCGTCATTAAAATGGTGAAAGTATACGTGGCTATGAAGCGAAAGCTCTCGGTCGGGGATAAAATGGCCGGCCGCCACGGAAATAAAGGCGTTGTTTCGCGCATTTTGCCCCAGGAAGATCTGCCTTATTTTGCCGACGGCACTCCGGTGGATATGGTGCTGAATCCGCTGGGCGTGCCTTCCCGAATGAATGTCGGGCAGGTTCTTGAGATTCACCTGGGTTTTGCGGCAAAAGGACTGGGAGAGCAGATAAACCGTCTTGTCGAGCAAAAGAAGTTCGCCGAGCTTCGGGAGAAATTCTCAAAAATCTTTTCATCCCCCATGCGGGAAGATTCCGAAGTCCGCGCGCGGGTTGCCGGCATGTCCGACGGCGCGCTGCTCGAATTTGCCGCGCAGTTCAGGCAGGGGGTTCCCATGGCAACGCCGGTTTTTGACGGAGCCAAGGAAAAGGAAATCAAGGATCTGCTTCAGGAGGCCGGACTCGACAGGTCCGCGCAAAGCACGCTGTACGACGGCCGGACAGGCGAGCCTTTCAAGGAAAAGATCACGGTCGGTACCATGTACATGTTAAAGCTCCATCATCTTGTCGATGATAAAATACATGCCAGGTCCATTGGTCCCTATTCGCTGGTTACACAGCAGCCCCTGGGCGGCAAGGCGCAGTTCGGCGGCCAGCGACTGGGCGAAATGGAAGTCTGGGCCATGGAGGCTTATGGGGCATCCCATGCGCTCCAGGAGTTTTTGACGGTGAAATCCGACGATATGGCCGGAAGAACCCGGATGTA
Organism: Desulfobacteraceae bacterium; assembly: GCA_037442625.1. Lineage (GTDB taxonomy): Bacteria > Desulfobacterota > Desulfobacteria > Desulfobacterales > Desulfatirhabdiaceae > RAAP-1. Next base: position 5,890 of record JBBIPX010000120.1, on the reverse strand, counting down.
TGAAAAGATCGTAAAAGGGCAGAATTCGCTTGAACCTGGTATCCCTGAATCATTCAAGGTCCTGACCAATGAATTGATGAGCCTGGGCTTGGATGTCTCGCTGCTCGAAGATTGATGGCAGCATAAACGTCCGTCTAATTGCCCGTTGTCCGCGGATGACTTGTGATACGTCCCGCGGTCACCGGGATGATGACTTCAAACGGTTCCAGCAAGCATAATAAGGAGAGAATTTTTGGAAACGCTATACGATTTTTTTGCCAAACCCATGGATCCCAAACGCTACTCAGGCGTACGCGTCGCCCTGGCATCTCCGGAGCAGATCCTTAAATGGTCCCATGGTGAGATAAAGAAGCCGGAAACCATTAATTATCGAACGTTTAAACCCGAACGCGATGGGTTGTTCTGCGCAAAAATATTCGGCCCGACAAAAGACTATGAATGTAATTGCGGCAAATACAAACGGATGAAACACCGGGGCGTCATCTGTGAAAAATGCGGTGTGGAGGTCATACAGTCCAAAGTCCGCCGGGAGCGCATGGCGCATATTGCACTGGCCTGTCCCGTGGCGCATATCTGGTTTCTCAAAAGTCTTCCCAGTAAAATCGGCAACCTGCTGGATCTGACACTTAAAAACCTTGAAAAAGTGCTGTATTTCGACAGCTACATCGTCATTGATCCAAAAGAAACGACACTGGTGCGGGGCCAGCTTCTCTCGGATGACAAATACCGCGATGCCCTTGAAACATTCGGCTCCAAATTCGAGGCTGGAATCGGCGCCGAAGCCATAAAAACGCTGCTGGATGATATCGACCTTCAAACCATATATCAGCAGCTTCGGGTTGAAATCCGCACCAGCAATTCATCCGCCAAACGCCAGAAAATGGCCAAGCGCCTGAAAATCGTCGATGCGTTCCGGCGATCCGGCATCGATCCGACCTGGATGATCATGGATGTCATTCCGGTATTGCCGCCGGATCTTCGGCCGCTGGTGCCGCTTGAAGGCGGCAGGTTCGCAACTTCCGATCTCAACGATTTGTACCGGCGGGTCATCAACCGGAACAACCGGTTGAAACGCCTGATCGAATTGCGGGCACCGGATATCATCATCCGAAATGAAAAGCGCATGCTGCAGGAGGCTGTGGATGTCCTTTTTGACAATGGCCGGCATGGAAGGGTCATTACCGGAACCAACAAACGACCGCTGAAATCGCTCAGTGACACGCTCAAGGGAAAGCAGGGCCGGTTCCGCCAGAACCTTCTGGGCAAACGCGTGGATTATTCCGGCAGAACCGTTATCACCGTGGGCCCGAATCTGCGGCTTCACCAGTGCGGCCTTCCCAAAAAGATGGCGCTGGAGCTTTTCAAGCCTTTTGTCTATTACCGGCTCGAACAAAAAGGACTGGTGCAGACCGTTAAAAGCGCCAAAAAAATGGTGGAAAGCGAAGATCCCCAGGTTTGGGATACCCTGGATGAAGTGGTGCGCGAATATCCGGTGATGCTGAACCGTGCGCCCACGCTCCACCGGCTCGGTATTCAGGCCTTTGAACCGATTTTAATCGAGGGAAAAGCGATTCAGCTTCATCCGCTCGTGTGTACGGCGTTCAATGCCGATTTTGACGGCGATCAGATGGCGGTTCACATCCCCCTTTCGGTCGAGTCCCAGATTGAAGCCAGAATTCTCATGCTGTCCAGCAACAACATCCTTTCTCCGGCAAACGGCAGCCCCATCATCGTTCCCAGCCAGGATATCGTTCTGGGGATTTATTACATGACACGCGAGGTGGCCGGCGCCAAGGGTGAAGGCATGCTGTTCTCTGGTCCTGAGGAAGTTCGCTCGGCTTATGACGCCGGAGTTGCATCCCTTCATGCCGGAATAACGGTGCGTATTCATGGAAAACGTCAGAAGTCTACCGTCGGCAGAATGCTGCTTTGGGAAATCATGCCGAAGGATACGGTGATGGTGCTTCGTCGCATCATGACGTCAACTCTGGATGAAGCCTTGCAGGTAAAGCAGGAGGTTGCCGGCGGCGCGTCATTTTTGGCGTTGGTTCAACAATCTTCGCAGCATCCGGACAAGGCGCAAAAAGGGCTGATCGGCCGTCTCAGAAGCGAGGAGTTCAAGCGCGTGTTTCCGGGAACCGAGGCGGAAGCGGATGCGCTGTTTTCTCTGAACCCGGGCGATATCAGCGAAATCATGCGCTTTGACGATGCCTATCATGTTTTTGAAGTCGTTGACCGCATGCCGGAGATCCCCTTTGAAGTGATCAACAACGTGATGGATAAAAAATCGCTTCGCGATCTGGTCGACTATGCCTACCGCAACCTGGGACCCAAATCCACGGTCATTCTGGCGGACCGGATCAAGGACATCGGCTACCGGTATTCGACAGAGGCCGGTCTTTCCATTTCCATCGATGCCATGATTATTCCGGAAGCAAAGGCAAAAATATTGAAACTGGCCGAAGAACGGGTCAAGGAGATCGAAAAGCAATATACGGAAGGTCTGATTACGCCGGGTGAAAAATACAACAAGGTCGTAGATATCTGGGCAAAGGCAACCGATGATGTGGCCAACGAAATGATGGAAGCCATGAAAATGGAAAAAGTCGATAAGGACGGCAAATCCGTTTTTCAGGAAAGCATGAATCCCATTTATATGATGGCCGATTCGGGAGCCAGGGGCAGCAAGGATCAGATGCGTCAGCTTGCCGGTATGCGCGGACTGATGGCCAAGCCTTCCGGAGAAATCATTGAAACGCCGATTACGGCCAATTTTCGTGAGGGCCTTTCGGTCCTTCAGTACTTCATCTCGACGCACGGCGCGCGCAAAGGCCTTGCCGATACCGCGCTGAAAACAGCCAACTCCGGATACCTGACCCGGCGACTGGCGGATGTGTCCCAGGATTGCGTGGTCAGCGACGATGACTGCGGAACGCTCATGGGGGTCGATGTCGAGCCGCTGACAGAAGGCGGCGAAGTGATTCAGCGGCTCGGAGACCGTATTCTGGGGCGCGTTGCCTGTGAAGACATTCTGGACCCCTATACCGATGAAGTCCTGATTACAACCGGAACCGAGCTGGATGAAGTCGCGGTCAAGATCATTGAAGATGCCGGCCTGAAAAAAGTCCGAATCCGAAGCGTATTGACCTGCAAATCCGATCACGGCGTCTGCGCCAAGTGCTACGGCAGAGACCTGGCGCACGGCCGCACCGTCGAAATCGGTCAGGCCGTCGGAATTCTGGCCGCCCAGTCCATCGGGGAGCCGGGAACACAGTTGACGATGCGCACCTTTCATATCGGCGGGACGGCCAGCCGCCGTGTGGAGCAGGCCGATATTCGTGCGCGGGTGGATGGTACGGTGAAATTCCAGGACCTGGTTGTTGAAACCAATTCCGAAGAACACGAAATTGTCATGAACCGCAAGGGCGGAGAGTTTGCCATCATCGGCGAAACCGGGCGTAAGCTGGAGCAGTTTTCGGTGATCTTCGGCGCCCGTGTTCATGTTAAAGACAATCAAAAGGTAAAGGTCGGGGATCTGCTGGCCACCTGGGATCCGTTTACTACCCCGATTATTTCGGAAGTCAAGGGAACGGTTAAATTCGGCGATATTACGCAGAACAAAACCATGCAGGAAAAAGTGGATCCGGTTACCCTCAAATCGAGCCGTACCATTGTCGAGTCCAAAAATATCGACGAGCGGCCGAGGATATCGATCAAGGATGCAGACGGAAAAACCGCAAAACTGACAAGATCCAGCGGATGGGCGCGGTACATGCTGCCTGTGGATGCCATCCTGCTGGTTGAAGAAGGGGACGGGGTCAAGGCAGGCGATGTGGTGGCCAAGCTGCCGCGGGCAACGACCAAGACAAAGGATATTACCGGCGGTTTGCCGCGTGTGGCCGAATTGTTTGAAGTCCGAAAACCCAAGGACATTGCCGTCCTGAGTGAAATCGACGGCTATGTTTCGATTGCAAAGAGCAGCAAGAAGGGTAAGCAGAAGGTGACCATAACTCCGGTCGATGTCGGCGAGAAGAAAGAATATCTGATTCCCCGCGGAAAACACATCAATGTAATCGAGGGAGATTATATCCGTGCCGGAGAACCGCTCATCGGCGGATCCAAAATTCCTCAGGATATTTTGAATATCAAGGGCGAAATCGAACTGGCGCGGTATCTGGTCAATGAAGTGCAGGAAGTTTACAGGCTTCAGGGCGTTCGCATCAACGACAAGCATATCGAGGTCATCGTCCGGCAGATGATGCGCAGGGTCAAGATTACACAGGTCGGGGACACCGATTTTATCCAGGATGAGCAGATCGACAAACTCCGGTTTCAGCAAGTCAACGCGGACATCGTTGAAAAAATCTTCGAAGAAGCCGACAGCACCGGAAAAATTGTTGCCAGACATGGTGTGCCGGCAAAGGCGGAGCCGCTGATCCTGGGCATCACCAAGGCGTCGCTGAGCACCGAAAGCTTTATTTCAGCAGCCTCGTTTCAGGAAACGACCAAGGTCCTGACGGATGCCAGTATCGCCGGCGCCGTGGATGGTCTGCGCGGCCTGAAAGAAAATGTGATCATGGGAAGAACCATTCCCGCGGGCACCGGTTTCCCGGCGTATCGGGATATCAGAATCGATGCTTCCTGAACCCGTCAAGAGACAAAAGACTTGACAATTTATACTGATCTATATAAAAGAACTAATTTTACTTCATGCAGGTTCAAATTTTGTTTCAATTGCAGCGATCGAAGGGGAAAAAATGCCTACAATCAACCAGCTTGTAAGAAAGGGAAGAGAGCGGGTCAAGAAGAAGACCAATACGCCGGCTTTGAAGGGAGCGCCCCAGAAAAGGGGGGTGTGCACCCGTGTATATACTTCAACACCCAAAAAACCGAACTCGGCACTCCGAAAAGTCGCCAGGGTCAGGCTGACAACCGGTATCGAGATTACGGCGTATATTCCGGGAATCGGACATAATCTTCAGGAGCATTCGGTTGTTCTGGTTCGCGGGGGCCGCGTGAAAGATCTTCCCGGTGTCCGCTATCATATTGTCCGCGGAACTCTGGATACGCTGGGTGTGGATGACCGGAAGAAGGGCCGCTCAAAGTATGGCGCCAAGAGACCCAAATAAAAAGATGTCGATCGCTTTAGGGTTAACAAGTAACTTATCGGAAAAAATGGTGTAGGATATGCCCAGACGAAGAGAAATCGCTGAAAGAGTCATCATCGCGGATGCAAAATATGACAGCAAGCTGGTGGCCAAATTTATCAAATCGATCATGCGGGACGGGAAGAAAAGTATCGCAGAATCCATTCTCTACAACGCTTTCGGTATCATCGAAAAAAAGACGAGCGAAGCGCCGCTGAAAACATTCGAGCAGGCAGTTGATAACGTCAGGCCCATCATTGAGGTAAAGTCCAGGCGCGTGGGTGGATCAACGTACCAGGTGCCGACGGAAATCCGGCAGTCGCGGCGGACGGCGCTCGGGATTCGATGGCTCATCGGCTTTGCAAGGAAACGATCCGAGAAAAGCATGGCGGAAAAACTGGCCGCGGAAATTATGGATGCCGCCAACAACAGAGGTGCTTCCGCTAAGAAAAAAGAAGATACCCATAAAATGGCTGAAGCCAATAAGGCATTTGCGCATTATCGCTGGTAGTATCCGGCCGGAAGGGCAAGCTGCGCTCCGGATCAACAATCCGATGGCAATGGCGCGGTAATCAGCCTTTGAACACTTGCGAATCCGCAGAGACTGGAAGCTTGCAACCTGCCTCTGTTCCAATTCGATATTAAATTGTACGCTGGCAGCTTGAAAGAAACGGATTGACCGTAATAAAAGGAGGACAGTGAAATGGCGAAGGAGAAGTTTGATCGGTCGAAACCGCATGTGA